>CAMHNO010000080.1 GCA_946186575.1 uncultured Prevotellaceae bacterium | reverse complement strand
GTTTTTGTTTTTCTATATTTGCGATGTTAAAAGCATTCAAAACTATTTTGTTAACAATTTTAATCATCAATTATTATGAACAAAACAGAATTAGTAAACGCTATTGCTAATGAGGCAAAATTAACAAAAGTTCAGGCAAAGGCTGCTCTCGAGGCAACAATTTGCGAGGTAGAAAAAGCTCTTGCTAAGGGTGACAAGGTTTCTCTTATTGGCTTTGGCACTTTCGACGTTGTTAAGAAGGCAAAACGCCAAGGCGTTAACCCTGCCACAGGTGCAAAGATCACCATCCCAGCTAAGAAGGTTGTGAAATTCAAAGCTGGCGCTGAGCTCGCAAGCAAGGTTAAATAAGCTTCAATAGCATTTTTAACGAAATAAAGGTTCTACATCTTTGCGATGCGGAGCCTTTATTTTTCGCCACAACACTATATTTTCACATCAGAAGGATGGTTCTTTGATATATTTTTAATCTACACTTGCCTCTAAGCCTCACAAGTTTAAAAATTGTTTTTTATTGCCAAGCTATACATCTTGAAAACGTTTAAATAATAACTCACCTTAATTACGACATTCAACCATCTCACTCTTATCTATCTAAAAAACAACAAACTCTCACAAAACAACAAAACAACAATTAATCTCAAAACCCAAAACTTAAGTTTTATAATGTTATAAAAACTTCAGAAACTTGAGTTAGAAAAATAAATTATGAAAAAGCATGCAAACAATTCAATGGTTTGCACAGATTATACATTAATTAAAAATTTTAAATATTTAATTTTTCAGAGATTTTTACTACCTTTGCACTTGCAAAACAATAAATCTGGCGCAAGGATGATTGAATCTATTGTTGCTCAGACATTTACATGAAAATAACCTATTTTTTCTATTTATATTAAATTCAGTTTTTAAGAAATGAAGACTATCTACACTTTCGGCAACGGTAAGGCCGAAGGAAGCGCCGACATGAGAGACCTCCTCGGAGGTAAAGGCGCAAACTTAGCCGAGATGAACCTTATTGGAGTTCCTGTTCCTCCAGGTTTCACTATCACAACTGAAATGTGCCGCCTCTACAACGAGAAGGGCCGCGACGAAGTTATCAACCTTATCAAGGCCGATGTTGAGAAGGCTGTTGCCCACATCGAAAGCCTCACTGGAAACAAGTTCAACGACCCAACCAATCCCCAGCTCGTATCGGTGCGCTCAGGCGCTCCCGTTTCGATGCCTGGCATGATGGACACCGTGCTCAACCTGGGCATCAACGACGAGGTGGCCGAAACTCTCGCTGCTAAGAGTGGCAACCCACGCTTTGCTTGGGACAGCTACCGCCGTTTTGTGCAGATGTATGGAGACGTGGTGCTCGGCATGAAGCCTGAGAACAAGACCGACATCGACCCATTTGAGGAAATCATTGAGAAAGTAAAGGCCGAGAAGGGTGTGAAGTTTGACACTGAGCTCGAGGTTGAAGACCTCAAGAACCTGGTTAAGCTCTTCAAGGAGGCCGTTAAGAAAAATACTGGCAAGGACTTCCCAACCAATGCTTGGGATCAACTGTGGGGAGCAATATGCGCCGTGTTCGACAGCTGGAACAACGAGCGTGCTATCCTCTATCGCCAGATGAACCGCATCCCAGCCCACTATGGCACCGCTGTTAACGTGCAGGCCATGGTATATGGAAACATGGGCAACAACTCAGCCACTGGCGTGTGCTTCTCGCGCGACGCCGCAACTGGCGAGAACCTTTTCAACGGTGAGTACCTGATCAATGCTCAGGGTGAGGACGTTGTGGCTGGTGTTCGCACCCCACAGCAAATCATGACCGAGGGCTCGCGCCGCTGGGCTCAGCTGCAGGGCATCAGCGAGGAGGAGCGTGCCACTAAGTTCCCATCACTCGAGGAGTCAATGCCCGAGTGTGCCAAGGAGCTGGTTGAGATTCAACACCGCCTCGAGGAGCACTATCGCGACATGCAAGACATGGAGTTCACCATCCAGGACGGCAAGTTGTGGCTGCTGCAGACTCGCAACGGCAAGCGCACAGGTGCCGCTATGGTGAAGATTGCCATGGACCTGCTGCGTGAGGGCAAAATCGACGAGAAAACCGTCATCAAGCGCATGGAGCCCAACAAGCTCAACGAGTTGCTGCACCCAGTCTTCGACAAGGCTGCTTCTAAAAAGGCTCAAGTGATGGCTAAGGGTCTGCCAGCAAGCCCAGGTGCCGCAACTGGTCAAATCGTGTTCTTTGCCGATGATGCCGAGGCATGGGCCGAGCGCAAGAAGAAAGTAATCATGGTGCGCATCGAAACCTCTCCTGAGGACTTGCGCGGCATGAATGTGGCTCAAGGTATCCTCACTGCACGTGGCGGCATGACATCGCACGCTGCAGTTGTTGCTCGTGGCATGGGCAAGTGCTGTGTATCGGGCGCCGGAACCATTCAGGTCGACTATAAGGCTCGCACTGTTGAAATGAACGGTAAGACCTACAAAGAGGGCGACTGGATTTCTATCAACGGCACAACCGGCGAGGTATATGACGGACCTGTGGCAACTGTCGATCCCGACTTGGGTGGCGACTACGCAGCTGTGATGGCACTGGCCGAGAAATATAGCAAGATGGACGTTTACACTAATGCCGACTCACCACGCGATGCTCTCAAAGCACGCGAGCTGGGAGCTCATGGCATTGGACTCTGCCGCACCGAGCACATGTTCTTCGAGGGCGACCGCATCAAGGCTATGCGCGAGATGAT
>CAMHNO010000079.1 GCA_946186575.1 uncultured Prevotellaceae bacterium | reverse complement strand
AGTGCTGCGGCAAGGGCAACGGCCATCATCATGGCGACGGCGAGTGCTGCGGCAAAGGCAAAGGCCATCATCATGGCGATGGTGAGTGCTGCGGCAAAAGCAAGGACTAAGCAAAACCATTTAAGCGTAATAATCAGCGGAAATAAGGCAAAAAAATGCCCATTTCCGCTGATTATAGTTTTATAGTCATTGCCTCGGGCCTCACCAGCATCATATAACACAAAGAAAAAGCACCGCTCGATTCACATCGTGCGGTGCCCAATAACCATATTATTAATGTCAATATTGCATCATTTTGTTTTGCCTTATGTCCCTAAATTTAATGTACTATATTATAAAATCAAAACCTTCAGAATTACATTGCAATGTAGCGCACATCAAGCACCACCATTGCGTTTTTGCGCTGCAAAGGTAGACATAAAAAACCGAAGTGCCAACCTCGATTTGACAAATTATGGCCAATGTTCGCAAATGTGCTACTTTTGTACCTATTTAGGCGCTTTTGCTACCGCCACAAGTGCTTTGCAATAGGATAAAAGTAGTGTTTACCGCTACTGCCTACAGCACTCACCCTTGCCACTGCTACTGCGATGGCAGAGGCTCAAGATAAACTGTCTCGAGATCGGCAGGCACGTGAATATTGCCCGAGAAAACGGTACGAGCCTCAGCTGTGTAGTTGCTGCGACGAGCCGACAATCTTGTGTCCTCGGTGTGATACAGCAGCAGATTCTTCACCTGCAGCTCCTGGGCGAGCTTGCCGGCATCGATCACAGTGCTGTGGTGTTTCTCATAAGGCCTGAACTGGTTGCGGTCGCGATACAGGCAGAACGCCTCACACAGGAGCCAGTCGCAGTGGTCCACATATTGCCGGCTAACTGGCTTGTAAGGCTCATCGCCCAGACACACCACTCGCTGTCCGTCAGGCATCAGAGCACGAAAACCATACTGCAAAGTCTTGTCCGACCCTATGTCAAAGAATGTCACCTTCATGTCGTCCACATCCAGAGTCTCGCCATCGCTCACCTCACGCAAGACGATAGTCTGCCCCACAGCGGCCATAATCTTAGCGGGAATCATTATATTGCACATCGTCAGGAGGGCCTGCTTCACCTCGCGGTGGCAATAGATAGTGAAAACACCTTTGTACTTACCCTTGTATTGCAGCGGAGAAATCTTGCGAATGAGCCAAATCACTCCCATGATGTGGTCGGTGTGAACATGAGTGACAAACAGGTGACGAATTTGAGTAAAGTCGATCCCTGCCTTGTAGAGCTGCCTGAAGATGCCATTGCCACCGCCAGCATCCACCATGAGCTGGCCCGCATGCGACTTGAGATAGAAGCAAGTGTTATAGCATCGTGTGCACATGGCACTCCCCGTGCCAAGCATTTTTATGTATTGCGATGAAGACAATCTTAATCTATAATTTACAGTTTTATATAATCAGCTAAGCGCCAAAACATCACTTCACTTTAGGAATCTCGATCGAGAAAGTTGTGCCCTTGCCCACCTCGCTCTCCTTGACATATATCTTGCCACCATGATATTCCTCGATAATGCGCTTCACAAGCGTCAGTCCCAGACCCCAGCCACGCTTCTTGGTTGTGAAACCAGGGTTGAACACGTTCTTGAAATTCTTGCGCGCAATGCCCTTGCCAGTGTCCTTGACATAGAGATGAGCATGCTGAGCATCGCTGGTGACCACAATGTCGATTCGTCCCTTTCCACTCATGGCATCAACGGCATTCTTAGTGAGATTCTCCATTACCCACTCAAAGAGCGGCTCACAAAGCATAACACCACAGTTCTTGTCGTCGTCGGTGTGCACAGTGAGAGTAACATGCTTGGGAATGCGAGTGCGCATGTAGGCAAGACTATTCTCCACAGCCTCGTTAATGAAAGTTAGCTCCTTGTCGGGCATAGATCCAATTTTAGAGAAACGGTCGGCAATAACCGAGAGGCGGTGCACATCAGTGTCCATGTCGCTGATAATCTCCTTGTCCACCCCCATCGAGTCAAGCATCTGAGTCCATGCCATGAGCGATGAGATGGGAGTTCCAAGCTGGTGAGCTGTCTCTTTAGACAGTCCCACCCACACTCGGTTTTGCTCGGCTTTCTTCACACTAATGAGAGCAAAATAGGCTATACCCAAGAAGATTAACATCACGGCAAGCTGGATATAAGGATAATAAGCGAGACTTCGCAGCACATCACTATCCTCATAGTAAAGCATCTGCTTAGTAGAATCGTCAATCTTGATCTCGATACTATTAGTGGATTTGCGCAGCTTCACATATTTATCAGCCAGGAATTTCTTGTTTACCTGAGAGTATTCATCTATCATCTTGGCAGTGTCGGCAGGCTCGGGAAGTTTAAAATTTCTCTGCTCAATTATCTTCCCATGGTCATCTACGAGCAGCACAGGTATGTTTTGATTGCCATGAATGATGCGGAACAAGAAGTCGACGTTAGCATCGGTCGAGGTTGTAAGTTCGCGAGTAGCATCGGCCCAAATCTCCATTCTTTCCCTTTCTTGCTTGGCAAGATCCTTTACCAGCGAATTAGAAAAATAAATGAACACTGCCACGAGCAATAGCGACACCGCCAGGAGCACCATTTTCCAGATGCGCCTTGAATCATATATGTTGCGCAAATTCATAGTCCTTTAAAACTAAATAAAGTGCAAAGTTAATAAAAAACTTGAGATGTTCAATACTATTTTTCACGAACCCCCAAAAACGGAGCCTCAAGCTTGGAACTCGAGCTGGTGCCGACAAAAAAAAGAAGGGAGCCACGAGCGCTGGGCTCGAAGCTCCCTGTTAGGTGGCGATTACCTGCGCCTTCCCATGTCGCTGACCACCGCCGTGGCGGGGCTTAGGGCTCCGGTTCAAGGATGGGGACAACGAGGGCGGCGGGGGCGACGGGGGCAGGCCCGACGAGCCTGGGGCTCGAGCCTGGGGCTGCTGACAAAAAAAAGAAGGGAGCCACGAGCGCTGGGCTCGAAGCTCCCTGTTAGGTGG
>CAMHNO010000078.1 GCA_946186575.1 uncultured Prevotellaceae bacterium | reverse complement strand
TCACCTTGTTCTTCTTGCGGATGCCGGCGGTGTCGACCAGGTAGAAGTCGAAGCCAAACTTGTTGTAGCGCGAGTAGATGCTGTCGCGTGTGGTTCCGGCAATGTCGGTGACGATGTTGCGGTCTTCGTCCATGAGCGAATTCACCAGCGACGACTTGCCAGCGTTGGGGCGTCCCACGATGGCAAAGCGTGGCAGCTCTTCCTCGGGCTTGTCGTTAGCTTTCTTGGGCATGAGGCGATAGACCTCATCGAGCAGGTCGCCGGTGCCGGTGCCGTTGATTGCCGAGATGGCAAAAGGCTGTCCCAGTCCCAGAGTGTAGAACTCGCTCTCGCCGTAGTAGCCCTGGTTGTTGTCGTCCTTGTTGACGACGACCACCACTGGTTTTTTGCCCCGTCGCAGAATTTCTGCCACATGGTCGTCGAGGTCGGTGACTCCGGTTTTGATGTCGACCATGAATAGGATTACGTCGGCCTCCTCAATTGCCAGATAGACCTGCTTGTTGATTTCGCTCTCAAAGATGTCGTCGCTGCCCTCGACCCAGCCACCGGTGTCGACAACGCTCATCTCCATGCCGTTCCACTCCATGAGCCCATACTGGCGGTCGCGAGTGGTTCCGCTGGTGTTGTTGACGATGGCTGCTCGAGTCTTGGTCAAGCGGTTAAAGAGGGTTGACTTGCCCACATTAGGGCGTCCCACAATTGCTACTAATCGTCCCATATCGTTATAGTTCAGAGTTTATAGATGTTCATAGTTATTCATAGTCACTCATAGTCACTCATAGCCACTCCTACTCGATGTATCCAAACTGGCGCAGCTTGTTCTCCTGGTTGCGCCAGTCTTTCTCTACCTTGACAAAAAGTTCGAGGAACACTCGCTTGTCGAAGAATTTCTCAATGTCTTTGCGCGCCTCGATGCCCACATGCTTGAGCTTGCGGCCCTGGTGGCCAATGATGATGCCCTTCTGGCTCTCTCGCTCTACATAGATCACTGCCATGATGTGGATGCTCTTCTCTTCCTCGGCAAACTTCTCAACAATCACCTGGGTGGCATAGGGCACCTCCTTGTCGTAGGTGAGCAAGATTTTTTCGCGCACTATCTCGGTGACAAAGAAGCGTGAGTTGCGGTCGGTGAGGGCGTCTTTGCCAAAGTAGGGCGGGCTCTCGGGAAGCAGCTCCACGATGCGGCGCATGATGTTGTCGACATTAAAGTTGTGAAGCGCGCTGGTGGGGAACACCTCGGCATGAGGTAGCAGTTGCTTCCACTGCTCGACGAGAGCTTCCAGCTCTTGCTGTCCTCCAGTGAGCAGGTCAATCTTGTTGATGACCAGCAGCACCGGAATCTTCTCGCGAGCCACCTTGTCGAGGAAGTCCTGATTTTTGGTTGGCGTCTCAACCACATCGGTGACATAGAGGAGCACGTCGGCGTCGACAAGCGCTCCTCGCGAGAAGTCGAGCATCGACTCCTGCAGCTTGAACTTGGGCTTGAGCACTCCGGGTGTGTCGCTGAAGACAATCTGGTAATCGTCGCCATTGACTATGCCCATGATGCGGTGTCGTGTGGTTTGAGACTTGCTGGTGATAATCGACAGTCGCTCACCCACGAGCAGGTTGCTCAGGGTGGACTTTCCCACGTTGGGGTTTCCTACTATGTTTACAAATCCGGCGCGATGCAATTTTTTTAAGTGTTAAGTAATAAGTAAAAAGTAATAAGTAGTAAGTACTAAGTAGTAAGTAATAAGTAGTAAGTAATAAGTAGTAAGTAATAAGTAGTAAGTGTTGTGTCTCCTATTTACAAAAATGCGCCTCCACCCGGCACTTGCAGTGCCTTGAGTGGTAAGACGCATTTATGATTAAGCAAAGCTTTAGATAGCCCAGACGATGTACTCGGCTCCCCATGTGAAGCCAGCTCCGAAGGCGGTGAGAATGATTTTGTCGCCCTTCTTCAGCAAGTGCTTGTTCTCATCAAGGCACAAGGGAATGGAGGCAGCGCTGGTGTTGCCGCGATGCTGAATGTTGACAAGAGTCTTTTTCTCATCGATGCCTAAGCGGGCTCCCACAGCCTCAATGATGCGAAGGTTGGCCTGATGTGGCACAAACCAGTCGATGTCGTTGCAGGTGAGGTTGTTGCGTGCCATGATGTCGCGTGAGGAGGTGAGCATGTCGATAACGGCATGGCGATAGACCGCGCGCCCTTCTTGATATACAAAGTGCTCTCGTGCCTCAACGGTCTCGACCGAGGCTGGACGTGCCGAGCCTCCAGCTTTGTAAACCAGATGCTCCAGGCCGCTGCCGTCGATGTGGTAAACGCCGTCGATGATGCCTTCCTCGAGGTTCTCGGTTGGCTCAATGAGCACTGCTGCTCCAGCGTCGCCAAAGAGTGGGCAAGTGGCACGATCCTGATAGTCGGTCATGCTTGTCATCTTCTCGGCGCACACCACGATGACCTTTTTATAGATGCCCGATTTAACATAGGCATTGGCAGTATAGGTGCCCACTACAAAACCAGCGCATGCTGCCTGAATGTCGAAGCCGTAGCATTTTTTGCCCTGGCCATCCATGCCACAGCTGTGCATGATGATGGATGCGGTCGATGGGAACCTGTAGTCGGGGTTGGATGTCACACAAATGAGCAGGTCCACTTCGTCGGGACTGGTGCCAGTTTCTTGTAGTAGCTTGTTTACCGCTTGAATGCCCAGGAATGATGAGCCCTTGCCGTTTTTCAACACACGACGCTCCTTGATGCCAACTCGAGTGGTAATCCACTCGTCGTTGGTGTCGACCATGCGTGAGAGCTCGTCGTTGTCGAGCACGTCGTCGGGAACAAATGATGCTATGCCTGTGATCTTTGCGTTAAGCATATAGCGTGTTGTTTACTTTTGTTGTAGTATTGTTGTTTTAATGGTGGCATGAGTAATCAATCCTAAATACGAGCCCCTGCAGGCATTCGATATTTTCACTCGGTGGTGAAACACGACGCCAGGCCTATATTTAGGATTGATAGGTCATTAGCTTCTTGATAATGAGGCCCGAAGTGTCACTTTATACCGCAGCCTCGTCGTCAAACACCTTCTTGCCGCGATAGTATCCGCACTCGGGGCAAACAGTGTGATAAACATGCCATGCGCCACAGTTGCTGCA
>CAMHNO010000077.1 GCA_946186575.1 uncultured Prevotellaceae bacterium | reverse complement strand
ATCCGCACTCGGGGCAAACAGTGTGATAAACATGCCATGCGCCACAGTTGCTGCAGCGAGCGATTGTTGGGGCCACAGCCTTGTCGTGAGTTCTTCTCTTGGCTGTGCGTGTCTTTGATTGTCTACGTTTAGGATGTGCCATTTTAAAATATTATTTTTTATTGTTCTTGTTTTCTAATAATTGCTGGAGTGCGGCCCATCGAGGGTCGATCGACCCCTCGCCGTCTCCGGCTGTTTCGCTCTCGGTGGGAGGTGTTGCAAAGTCCTCGTCGCTGTCGTAGCCGCGAGCAGAGTGCTCCTCGAGGTGGCCAAGCATCTCAATGTTGCACTCACCTGGGGCGTGAGTGTGCATCATTGGGATAGTGAGCAGCACTGTGTCGCGCACAATGGGCGCGAGGTCGAGCGTCCTCCACGACGACGGAATGGTGAGCACCTGGTCGATGCTGTCGTCATATTCGTCGCCCATTTTAACGGTCAAGTGGTAGTTGGCGTCGACGTTGTGGTCCATGTCGTCGAGGCATCGGTCGCATGGTATAGTGATAACACCATTGCACACGAAGTCGAGCTCATAGATTCCCTCCTGTGTGTGAGTCACGCTTAGGGCGACATCAACACTTCCGGAGCGAACTTCGGAGGCTTCGATTTCGTTGAAAAATGCACCGTCGAGCTGGTATTTAAAAGCCTGTTTGCCAAACGGTAACGATGAAATGGATAACTTCATTTCAGCCACTTTTTCCAACTATTTCTCGTTAAAATCGGCGCAAAGATAAGAACTTTATCCTTAATTATCAACGATTTTGCGCGATTTTTTGTTTTTTTAGGCAAAAAAGAAATGTTTTGGGCTTTAGGTGAGTAGCCGCTGTTCACCTTTAGTGGCCAGCCAGCGCGGCGTCTTACAAAGGTTGCTGACTGTGCTTGGCAAGGTTGCCAATCTTGTGCATCTCGAGCGCAAGGAGAATAAGCCCTATCAGTGCGGCGAGCAGGTCGCTCACCGGGAAAGCATACCACACGCCGTCGAGCTTGAACAATGGTGGCAAGACGAACAACAATGGCAGCAAGAAGATTACCTGTCGCGACAGGCTCATGAAAATCGACTTGGTGGCTTCGCCCAGCGACTGGAAGAAATTGGTAGTGACAATCTGGAATCCTGCCACCCAGAACACTATGTTGCCAATGGGTATGCCGTGCTCGCAAGCGGCAATGAGATTAGGGTCGGTGGTGAATATCATGGCCACATAGCGAGGGAAGAACACGCTCACCACGGTGGCCAGAGCGCACACCGTAGTGCTCACTGCCACGGTGAGCCAGTATACGCGCTTGAGGCGGTCGAAGCGTTTTGCGCCGTAGTTGTAGCCCACAATGGGCTGCATGCCCATGCACACACCCAGCACAAACATGATGGCGAGTTGGGTGAATGTCATGAAAATGCCCATTGCCGCCACGCTGGTGTCGCCGCCATAGCGGTAGATGGTGTGGTTGAGCACAGCGTTTATCACGCATCCGGCTGTGTTGACGATGCATGGAGCGGCTCCCACGGCCACTATGGGCAGCAAAATCTTGGAGCTGAGTTTGTATATACCGCGAGTGTAGTGTATTTCGCTCTTTGGGTTGAGAAAATGAACTTGAACATAGATCATTGCCACGAGCATCGACAGGTCGGTGGCTATTGCGGCTCCCTTGATGCCCCACTTGAAGCCAAAGATGAAGATGGGAGCAAGAATCACGTTGCAGCCGGCGCCTATGAAGTTGGCCCACATCGCCTTTTGTGGATAGCCTGTGGCGCGCATGATGTTGCTGAACGAGAATGTGAGATTGTTGAACAGCAGTCCTGGCAGCATATACATCATGAAGTCGCGTGCATAGGGGAGTGACTTCTCGCTGGCGCCAAACCATTGTAGCACCTGGTTCATGAAGATTGCAAGAAAAGTGAGGTAGATGGTGCCCAGCAGCAATGTCATGACGATGCTGTTGCCCAGGATGAGCTCGGCGGTGCGCCTCTTGCCCTGTCCCAGCACTATGGATGTGCGTGCTCCGGCTCCGCCTCCAATGAGCACTCCAAAGGCCGCCGAGATGTTCATCACCGGGAATGTGATGGCCAGTCCAGCGATGGCGTCGGGTCCCACTCCTTGTCCAATGAACATGCGGTCGATGATGTTATAGATCGACATTACTACCATTCCAACAACCGAAGGCAAGCTGTATTTTAACAACAGCTTGCCCACTGGTTTCTTGTCAAGTTCATTGAGCCTGTTATGTGATTGAGCCACTTTCTTGTTTCTGATATAATAATATTATATAATGGAATAATGGAGAGATGCTACATTTGTTTTAGATTATTCAATAATCTCGAGCCACGAGGGGTCTTTGGTCTTCTTGGCCTTGTTGTTAAACTCCTTCTGCACCACCTCGGGGGCATCGCGTTTGAGATACTCGAGCACCCACAGGGCGCGGGTGTTGTCTTTTTCCAGCTCTAAGGCGGTTATCACGTCTTTGACGGCTTTGCTATAGTCCCAGTCGTTGTAGTATTCCACGGCGCGCAGTGCGTAGCACTCGGCCACGTCGGGCTCGAGCTTGATGGCCATTGAGAATGCCTTGATGGCGTCTTTGCGCTTACCGAGCGAGCCTGCCACTGTGCCCAGGCCCAGATAGCCTTCGACCTCTTTGGGGCTGAGTTGCACTGCCATGCCATAGTCGACCATTGCCTCGTCGAAGCGTCGCAATCTCTTGAAGATGTTGCCGCGACGCATGTAGCTGTCCACGTCCTTGTTGTCGCATTTGAGTGCCATGTTCAGGTCTTCGATGGCGCTGATTGTGTCTTGTGTCTGGAGGTGGACGGTCGATTGAGTGAAATACATCCAATTGAGCATAGCGGCATCGTTCTGGTCCAGGTGGCAGGCGCGTGCTTTTTCTATGGCCTGCAGTGCCTGGTGGTCGTTGTCGAGCTCGCTGTTGATGGCAGCAAGGCACGTCCACCCGTAGGCATCGTTGGGGTGACTCTTGAGGTGGCGGTCGATGGCGGTGCTTGCGGTTGCAAGGTCGTCGTTGCAATAGGCTTCGAGTGCCTGGTCGAAGTCGGAGGCAGGAGCTGCAGCCGGTTGCTCGGCTCTCGTTCCTCTCACGGTTTTCTTTCTCACCGAGGCTCCACTTGCCGCTCCCGATATCAGTGCAACAAGCATGATAAGTATAGCTATTCTTTTCATGACTGTGTGGTGTGTTAAAATTGTTGTTAAGTTCTTATAGTGCGCAAAGATAAGTAAAATAATTGATATCACCACGATGGGATGTCAATTTTTTCCTGACTTCGTCATTGCGTCACCCAAAATTCATCAGTGAATAGTTTTGC
>CAMHNO010000076.1 GCA_946186575.1 uncultured Prevotellaceae bacterium | reverse complement strand
CATTAGTATAATCAAAGATAGTTAAGCCTACTTTGGTGGACTTTTCTTGTCTTTTGCTCTACCGCTCAATCAATGTAGTTTTGCTAATAAAATTCGCTTCAATCGGCTTCGCCTCGGCAAACTCAAGTAAACTTGGTTTGCTCTCGGCTTGCACGATTGTTGTCAACAAAATCGCTCGACAAAATGAGCGTATAACCTATCGGATAAAATAACAACCTCACAAGGCTGCGTTATCAAGCAAGATAACGTGGCTTGTTTTATCAAATCAGCCCGGAGTTGGTGGCGAGGGTGAGGGCTTCGGTGATGGAGCGGGTGCCAAGTCGCTCAAACATCAGGCGTTTATAGGTCTTGACCGTGTCGATTGAGCGGCACATCTTGTCGGCGATTTGCGCCACGGTGTAGCCTTGTGCCGAGAGGATGAGCACCTGTTTCTCCTGTGGGCGAAGCGTCACTGCCTCTTTGGGAATCCATCGATGATGTTCAAGTGAGTATTCCCAATATTTGGCATCGCCCTTCTTATGGAACTCAATGTGGCCGGGCTCGCTGTGGGGCGAGAGTGAAACGACACACATGGCCAGCCACGCCCTGCCATCGTTGGCAAGTGCAAATGGTGTGATTTTATGATTCACCAAGAATGTGGTGTCGCCATCGCTGATGTGGAAATCATAGCTCATGAAGCAGCCTTTACGCTCATCAAGTGGTGTGTCGTTGAATTTCTGAAATCCGGCCTCGTTAATTTCGAGTAGCATAGCCTGCTCTTCGGTGGGTACATGCTCGATGTAAAAGTCATACCCCATCTGCCGCATCGCCTCTGCCGTGTGACCGCACAAGAACAGAGGGTTGCTTGCCACATGCAGGAACTCCCGCTTGAAGTAGTCAATGACATAAATGCTTTGATAGGTGGCGTTGGCCATCGCGTCAACGGCACGCTTGAGCAGTTCAAGGTGGGAATACCGCTCATCTTGAATGTCGTTAACCGTATTTAATGTCCCGAAGAAATCTTCAACCTTTGCCATAATGGTGTGATTTGCGGGTGCAAAGTTACGGCAAATATCGGGATTGTTAATAATTTTTCACACCCTAAAGTGTGAAAGTTGGCTTGTTTTCATTTTTGCCGCAACTTTTTACCCTTTAGTGTGCATCTAATGCGTGAACATGACAATAATTTTGCTCTCACAAAAACAAAATAAAAAAGATAGAACAATGAAACGTATTCAATTTCTCATTCTCTCGCTGGCTGTGGCGATAACAATTAGCGCGGCAACATTCACAGGAAAGGTTGTTGACGAGCTGAACCAACCATTCGCCTTTGCCAATGTGGTGCTTCTCAACCCCACCGATAGTGCGTTTGTGGCAGGCACGATGACCGATGATGCCGGCGCGTTTTCGCTCTCGGCACAGCAATCAAGCGCCATTGTCAAAATCTCATATATCGGTTATGAGACAAAGTGTGTCAATGCCACTGCCGGAGACCTGGGTGCTATTCAACTCCAGCCCGAAGCCACTGTACTCGGCGAAGTGGTGGTGAAGGGCACGCGACCCACCTACAAACTCACCACCGAGGGCATCAAGACCGATGTGGATGGCACGCTGCTGAGCAAAGTGGGCACGGCGACCGAGGTGCTTGGCAACCTGCCGGGCGTGCAGAAGAAAGGCACAAGCGTTGAGGTGTTCGGTAAAGGTACGCCGCTCATCTATATCAACGGCCGACAGATGCGCAACGATAGCGAACTGGCGCAACTCAGCAGCGAGAACATCCAGAGTGTGGAACTCATCACCAACCCGGGAGCCAAATACAAAGCCGATGTGGAGAGCGTTATCCTCATCAAGACCAAGCGTCCGCAGGGCGAGGGGTTCTCGTTCGATGCCGAGGCCAACTATTATCAGGGCAAGAACATGGACATTGCAACCGGCATCAACTGGAACTACCGCAAGGGCGGTATGGATGTGTTTGGTGCCGTGTGGTACAACGACGACCGCTGGGAAAATAACGATTTGATAAAGTTTGACGTGCAGGCCGACACCACTTGGCTCCTCGACCAGCATCTCAAGGACAAGAGTCACAGCCAGTCGCTCTACAGCTCGGTGGGCGTGAACTATGTGTCTGGCGACAACCACTCAATGGGCGTGCGTTACGATACCAAGTGGTACTTCAACAACAAAGGCCACGGCACGATGATTGCCGATGTGATTGCCGATGGCCAATTCTACGACCACGTTGAAAACACTGCCGATTATCACTCTACCTATAATATGCCCCACACCCTCAATGCCTACTACAACGGCAGGGTGGGCAAGCTGGGCATCGACCTTAACCTCGACTATATGTTCAACAAAAGCCGCAAGCATCAGCTCAACGATGAGGTGAGCCAGGAACGTGACAGCCGAATCGTCACTGCGCAGAGCATGGCACGCAGCCAGCTACTGGCAGGAAAACTCGTGCTCTCATGGCCAGTGCTGGGTGGCAATCTGCAAGCAGGCACCGAACTGTTCAACACCCGCCGCAACGACGAGTACCTTAACCCTGAGCAGGTGGTGCCTTCGTCGGTGACTGAGCAGCGCGAGCAGGGCTATGCCTTCTTTGTGGAATATGCCCGCCCGTTGCCCTTCGGCTCAATGCGCCTGGGCTTGCGCAACGAGAATGTGAGCAACGACTACTATAGCATGGGCAAGCGCATTGCCGAGCAGAGCCGTACCTATCATCACCTGTTCCCCACCGTGGGCCTGCAGGCACGAGCCGGCGCAGTGCAACTCATGCTCAACTATAGCATGAAGATTCAGCGACCCTACTACTGGCAGCTCACCAGCAACGTGACCTACGCCAACCGCTTCACTTGGGAGAGCGGCAATCCCACTCTCAAGCCATCAATCAACAATCAGGTAGGTCTCATGGTCATGTGGCGATGGATGAGCGTTATGGCCGAATACAAGCACGTGAGCGACCACATCATCAACGTGGCGCATGAGGTGCCTGGCAGCGAAGCCACCACCCTTCTCACCCGTGAGAACCTTGACCACAGCCACAAGATGCGCTTGATGCTTAACCTTAAGCCCAAGTTTGGCATCTTCGAGCCACAGCTCTCACTGGGCATGATCAAGGACTGGACACGGATTCCCACCCCCATTGGCACCATCAGCCCCAAGCGCCCTGTCTTCCTGATTCAGCTTAACAACAACATCAAGATTCTGCCCACGCTCACAGCTCAGGCCAACCTCGACATCACTACTAAGGGCGACATGGAGAACGTGTCGCTCACCCGAGCCCTTTTCAACCTCTACTTGAGCCTGACCAAGACATTCCTCAACGACCGTCTGAGTGTGAAAATTGCAGGCCGCAACCTGCTCGACGCACAAGAAAAGGTGCAGCTGCACTATGGCTTGCGCAACATGTGCCAGTCGCAACACCGCGACTCGCGCGAGCTCCAGGTCACCGTGCGCTACAAGTTCAACGCCACACAAAGCAAATACAAGGGAACCGGCGCCGGTCAGGAAGAGCGCTCGCGCCTTGGCAACTAACCATCATACCTGCTTCATCAAATGTTTTGACGACGCATCTCTTTCGGGAGATGCGTTTTTCTTGTCTTTTGCTCCACCGCTCACTAATTCGTTGTTAATCTGATCTGCCATAATCTGTTCGGTTACAGGTCGCAAATTCACAAATATTTAGTGGCATAATACCTCGCGACAGATTTTTCCTCACTTCTTTTCGGCGATTTTCGTATTTT
>CAMHNO010000075.1 GCA_946186575.1 uncultured Prevotellaceae bacterium | reverse complement strand
CTTGAACTGGATATGCGCCGACTTGTGCAGGATGTAGATGACTATGGCCTCGATCACATAGGCAACGAGATAACTGTACCAGATGGCTTTGGGCGCCCACTGCGACATGGCCCACAGCACGGGTATCACCGTGAGCGACAAGGCCAGCGAGATGAACAGCGCCATCTTATGATAGCTGTAGAGCTTGTAGATGATCATGAGCACATAGATGTAGCAGAAGGGGATGAAACTCAAGGCGAAAACGCGCAAGGCATGGTTGCTCTCGGCCAGCATGGCGGGATCGTCGCAACCAAAGAGGCGTGCAATGCCCTGCGGCCAAATCCACACCAGCGCGCAAGTGACAACCATGGCTATGGTAATGAAACGCAGGCCCTTGTTGACCACAGCTTTCACCCCATAACCATCGCCCTTACCCACTTGAATGGCTCCGAGCGACTGCAACGTCTGGCATGTGCCTGACAGGAAGAGGTTGTAGACTTGCAGCAAGTTCATGCACAGGGCAAACACAAAGATACCGGCCCGACCGGTGGTGGAGAGCACAATGGTGTTGGCGCTGAGCAAGAGCAGCGTGAGGCAAATTGAAGCAAGCGCCAGCGGTGCCCCCTGCGAAATGATGCGCTTCCACGAGGCCAAGAGCGAGCCGCCGCCAAACTGGAGGCGAAGTCGCCTGTTCTCGGGTTTGCACCAGTGGCTCAGCAAGATGGCAATGCCCACCAAGTGTCCCACAACAGTGGCGGCGCTGGAACCGGTAATGCCCCAACCAAAGAACTTGATGAACACAATGTCGAGAGAAAGGTTCACAGCATTATCAATGATTACCGCCGCCGACACCAACTTGGGACTGCCGTCAACGCCCACCATGGTCGATAGGCCCCACATGAGAATAAAAGCGGGGTTGCCTATGAGCAACACCTGCATGTAGTCTTGCGCGAGGGGCAAAATGTGCTCGTTGCTGCACAGCAGGCGAGCCGTTTGGGAGGGGAAGAGCAGTCCACCCACAATGGCCAGCAGCACACCCAGCCCGGCACTTAGGCAAAGAGCCCGCGTAAAGAAACGCCGCGCGTCAGCTATGTTATTCTTACCCAGCGCATAAGCCACCAGCATGCCCGCTCCGGCATTAATGAGCAGGTGCAAGGTGAAGATAAACTGATTGATGGGTTTCGACAGGTTGATGGCGCTCACGCCGTCCTCGCTGATGAGGTTGCCCACAATAATGCCGTCGACCACGTTGCCCAGGCAGCCCGAGAGCGCCACCAGAATGTAGGCCCAAAGGTACCCATAAAACTGTTTTTGTATACTTTTTTCGCCCATTAGTTCAATGCTTTTGTGCAAAGTAACAAATTAATATTGATACTAGCAAAAATGATGGCAATTACATATCATCGATGCTTAGAGCATGATAGTCGGCAGTGTAGTAGCTCAAGTGCTTGTGCATCTTGAAGAATTCCTCGGCCTTGCTCTTCAGCACACCCATGTTAATGACCCGCGCTTGCCGTTTCACCTCATAGAAATCGATGCGTTTATTCAACTCGTCGATGCCGATGATATCAATCTCATGATTGCCATGATTGTCGTGCCAGTATCCAAGTTGGGTAAACCGGTGTTGCTCTATCAGCAAATCTCTGAAATATTTTTCAAGAACAAAACCACTATAGGTATTGTAATCCCGGGCCACAATCTCTCTCAATTTCTCATGGGCTCCAATTTCTATCATATAGTTATACTTATACATGAAACGGAACCAGAACCTCAAGAAATTATCATCAATGCCATATCTCACTCTTTTATTGAAAGTAGGTTCCAACAGGGGCTGTCGCCTGCTCAACATGTGATACTCATTATCAAGTTTCGTCAAATAGCCGCCAATGTCTTTTTTGAGAATGTCCTCCAGCTGGTTGCGTGTGTTATAACCTTGGGCAATCAGGCTCAGAATACTGAAGTACACACCATAGTCTTTGCCAAACTCATCAATCAGCAGCAATTTTCCCTCATCAATAAAGTGCGATCCCTCCTCTGTCACGAAACTGATCATCTCATCATATGTAAAAACGCTGTTGTCCATGAAACTCTCGACATATTTTGCCACTCCTCCCGAGAACAAATAGAGCGCAAGCAGGTCTTCGTTGGTTGCAGCAGGACATTTTTCATGAAGAATTTCTTTCAGGACAGCAGGGGCAAAAGGCTTAACTGTCATCATACCGGTATTGCGCCCAAACAACGATTCCTTGTGGTCACGAAACAGCTTGTTCATTAACGAGTTGACAGATCCACACACAATCAGGTTAAGGTGAGACGCTTGCTTGTTCAAGTCCCAAATGCGTTGCATATCGCTATACACCGAACGGTTTACCCTGATAAACTCTTGAAACTCATCGATCATCAATGTGATGGGACGCTCTCGAGACAGTTGCATTACAAACTCAAAGATTTGAGCGAACCTGTTAGTGTTGCCCAGCATGGGTATATTGAGTTTTTGCGATATCTCATTGCAGTAGTCAATGCACAGTTCAGCTTCATCTTTGCGCGAAACAAAGAAATAAAGGAAAGGCTCGTCTTTAAAAGCCTCAAGCACAAGCGAAGTCTTGCCAATGCGACGACGCCCTGTAATTACAGTAAACTGCGCTGCATTGGTCGATATCTGCCGTATCTCCCTTAATCGTTTAATTTCTATTTCTCGGTCAAAAAATCTCATAAGAATTAATCATTATTCGTTCCGAAACAGCTGTTTCCGAAACAACCGTTTCTAAACCGCAAAATTATAGCAAAGATTTGAAATCCGCAAATAATCTTGAAGAAAAACACAACAAATGCCTCAAAAACACAGATTTTGAATATCGCCATAAAATTAGGGTGTGACACAAAATGATTATGCCACACCCTTATATTGCAATATTTCAGACCATTTTTACAAGTCGAAGAAGCCGAGGCCGCTGATGGCGGTGAGCATGCGCTCCACATAGTCCCACGAGGTGGGCGACCAGGCGAATCCCAGACGATAGAGCACCTGGGTGGTGTAGTCGTTGTCGCGGCTCACATCGGTGGTCTTTTGGCCGTGCGCCATGTCCTGATAAGCAAGCAAGCTGGCCATTTGGTTAGCCTTGAAGGGGTCGTTCTTGGCCTCTTCCATAGCGCTGGCAAACTCCTCTTGCTCCACAAACTTAATGCCCTCACCCACGGTGTGCAGGCCCATGAGCACGTCGCCCAGGAACTGGGTGTGGATGTTGTAGGGGTGGAACACGCAGCAAGCATCGGGCGTGGTGGCCAGCATCACAATGGCATGGGCCACCTCGTTGATGGGCGAGAACTCCACTCGCTTGTTGCGCATGCTGTAGGGGCACTCACCCAGCATATTATACACCTTGATGCGGCCCATGAACGAGTTGGTCTGGAAGTTGGCCTGGAATTCACCGTCGGTGCTTCGCGCGGCCAGGTTGCCCACTCGCATGATTTTGGCTCTGAGTCCCTTGTGAGCCACAGCGTCGAGAATAAGCCGCTCGGCCATGAACTTGGAGTAGATGTATTTGTTGCCCAAGAACTGGCCCATGTAGAGGCGTTGCTCGGTGTAGACGTCGTCTTTGGGTTCGCCGGTCCACAGTCCGCGCGTGCTGGCTGTGGAAATGTGCACCAGTCGGGCACCCTTGCTCAGGCAGAAGTCCACACAACGTTGCGCGCCACCTATGTTCACATCCTCAATCTCGGTGCCCTCACTGAAGTGTTTCACGATAGCAGCACAGTTGAACACCGTGTCAATATTGGCATTGCCTAAGGTGC
>CAMHNO010000074.1 GCA_946186575.1 uncultured Prevotellaceae bacterium | reverse complement strand
ACTATGCCCGCAGCAAGCACGTGATACTCAAGGGCGACATCCCCATTGGCATCAGTCCCAACGGCTGCGATGCCTGGGTAGAGCCCAACTACTTCAACATGAACGGTCAGGCTGGTGCTCCCCCCGATGCCTTCAGTGCCGATGGCCAGAACTGGGGCTTCCCCACTTATAATTGGGACGAGATGCTCAAGGACGGCTGCAAGTGGTGGGTGCAGCGCTTCCAGAACATGAGCGAGTATTTCGACGCTTACCGCATCGACCATGTGCTGGGCTTCTTCCGCATTTGGGAGATTCCCATCAGCTCGGTTCAGGGTCTGCTGGGCCAGTTTTCGCCAGCCTTGGGCATGACTCGCGAGGAAGTTGAGGGCTACGGACTGCACTGGCAGGAGGAGTTCTTCACAACCCCATTCATTGCCGACTGGATTATCGACCGCGTGTTTGGCCCTCATGCTCAGCGTGTGCGCGACACCTTCTTGCAGCACAGCCACGACGACATCTGGACGCTTCGTCCCGAGTTTGACACTCAGCGCAAGATAGAGGCTGCCTTTGCTGGCAAGACCAGCGACGACGACAAGTGGGTGCGCGATGGCTTGTTCTCGCTTGTGAATAACGTGCTCTTTGTGCGCGACCGCAAGGATGCCAACAAGTTTCATCCACGCATCACGGCTCAGCTCTCGCTCATCTACGAGACTCTGTGGGACAGCGACAAGGATGCCTTCAACCGCCTTTACAACGACTACTACTATCGCCGCAACAACCGCTTCTGGTATCATGAGGCGATGAAGAAGCTGCCTCGCCTGGTTCAGGCCACCCGCATGCTCGTGTGTGCCGAGGACCTTGGCATGGTGCCCGACTGCGTGCCCTGGGTGATGAACGAGCTCAAGATCTTGAGCCTCGAGATTCAGTCGATGCCAAAGGACAACAAGCTCAAGTTTGGCGTGCTGCAAAACAATCCTTACCGCTCGGTGAGCACAATCAGCACTCACGACATGAGCACGCTGCGTCAGTGGTGGGACGAGGACTGGGAGCGCTCGCAAGACTACTACAACAATGTGATGTGGAAATCGGGGCCTGCGCCTCATCCACTGCCAGGCTGGCTTGCTCGCGACATCGTGGCCCAGCATCTCTACAGCCCGTCGATGCTGTGCTTGATTAGCCTTCAGGACTGGCTCTCTATTGACGAGGAGCTGCGCCTGCCCGACGCCGATGCCGAGCGCATCAATGTTCCAGCCAATCCACGCCACTACTGGCGCTACCGCATGCACATGAACATCGAGGACCTCATGGAGAACTCCGAGTTCAATGCTAAGGTTAAGCAACTTATTGCTCAGAGCAATCGTTAATTTCTAACAAAGAGGTTCTATATGATCTATGAATTATAGAAAATATAGAACCTTTGAGTTTAATATCAATCAACATCTATGAAACTAAAGATAGCAGTAACAATAGTAGGCTTCATGGCCATGCTCACCGCTGGTGCCCAGCAAGTGATATCGCCCAATGGCAACGTGCAGGTCAACTTCATGATAGACGATGGCGGACGTCCCACCTATGAGATGCTCTACAAGGGCAAGATGGTGGTGAACCCCAGCCATCTGGGACTTGAGCTTGCTCGCGACAAGCATGCCAGCAAGGGCATGAACGAGACCGACTTGCTCGAGGGTTTTGCTGTGACCGGCAGCAACGTCACTTCGCACGACGACACATGGACTCCCGTGTGGGGTCAGTACAAGACCATCCGTAACAACTATAACGAACTTGCCGTCGACTTCTATCAGCAAAGTGCCAATCGCAAGATCACAATCCGTTTCAGGGTATATGACGACGGCATGGGATTTCGCTATGAGTTTCCGCAGCAGAAAGATCTCAACTACTTCATTATCAAGGAAGAGAAGAGCGAGTTTGCCATGACAGGTAATCACATGGCATGGTGGCAGGCAGGCGACTACGACACTCAAGAATATCCCATGCAGGTGACAAGGCTGAGCGATGTCAGAGGTCGCATAACAGCATGCGCCCGTTGGGACGACCCCAAGGGTGTGGGCATTAGACGCACCGACTATACCGAGGATCGCCAGCGCGATGCTGTGGTGTGGGACAACGCGTCGCAGACGGTGTTCTCGCCCACTGGTGTTCAAACCTCCATCCAGCTCAAGACCGATGACGGACTCTACATCAACCTGCATGAGGCAGCATTGGTCGACTACAGCTGCATGCATCTGAATCTCGACGACAAGAACATGGTGTTCACATCATGGCTTACCCCCGATGCCACAGGCTACAAGGGCTGCATGCAGACTCCGTGCCAGTCGCCGTGGCGCACTGTGCTCGTGAGCGATGACGCTCGCCAGATGTTGGCATCGAGCCTCATCCTCAATCTGAATGAGCCGTGCAAGATAGAGGACACGAGCTGGATACACCCCACCAAGTATTGTGGAGTGTGGTGGGAAATGATTGTGGGCCATGGCTCGTGGCACTACACTAACGAGTTCCCAAGTGTGAAGCTCGACCAGATTGATTACAGCAAGGCCAAGCCCAACGGAACCCACAAGGCCAACACTCAGGAAGTGATGCGCTACATCGACTTTGCTGCCAGCAATGGTCTCGACCAAGTGCTTGTAGAGGGCTGGAACGTGGGCTGGGAAGACTGGGCCAACATGTGGAAGGCCGATGTCTTCGACTTCGTGACTCCCTATCCCGACTTTGACATCAAGTTCTTGAACGACTACGCTCACAGCAAGGGCGTGAAGTTACTCATGCATCATGAGACAAGTTCGAGTGTAACAAACTATGAGCGCCACATGGAGCAAGCCTATCAGCTCATGAACGACTACGGCTACGACGCGGTGAAGAGTGGCTATGTGGGCGACATCATTCCACGTGGCGACCACCACTACAGCCAGGCGATGAACAACCACTATCTCTATGCCGTAGAGGAAGCGGCCAAGCATCACATCATGGTCAATGCCCACGAGGCAACACGCCCCACAGGATTGTGCCGCACCTGGCCAAACCTGGTGGGCAATGAGAGTGCCCGTGGCACCGAGTATGAGGCCTTCTACGGCAGCAACCCCAATCACACCGTGATTTTGCCATTCACCCGCTTCCAGGGTGGCCCCATGGACTACACCCCTGGCGTGCTTGAGACCGACCTTTCTACCTGGAGTGATAATCAGCACAAGATTCACACCACCGTGGTGGGCCAGTTGGCACTCTATGTGGTGATGTGCAGTCCGCTGCAGATGGCGGCCGACCTGCCTCAGAACTATGAGAAATATATGGATGCATTCCAATTCATACGCGACGTAGCCCTCGACTGGGACGACAGTCGCTACATCGATGCCGAGCCGGGCGAGTACATTACCGTGGCACGCAAGGCCAAGGGCACCGACAACTGGTTCTTGGGCGGCAAGTGCAACGAGAAGGGCCACAAGGTCGACGTTAAGCTCGACTTCCTCGACAAGGGTCGCAAGTATGAGGCTACCATCTATGCCGACGGCAAGGACGCCAGCTACGAGACCAATCGAGCCTCTTACACAATCACCAAGAAAATCGTGAAGCAAGGCGACGTGCTCAAGCTCGTGGAAGCTCCTGGCGGTGGTGTGGCAATCACAATAAAGGCGATTTAAACGCAGATTATTTTTTCTCGATTACTCGATAGCTCGAATACTCGATTTTTACGAAAAGAATTATGAAAAAGATACTATTAACAGCTATTATTGCATTGACTATGGCAACAGCAGGTGCTCGCGACTATAATTTCAACGAGATGACCT
>CAMHNO010000073.1 GCA_946186575.1 uncultured Prevotellaceae bacterium | reverse complement strand
TCTCGGCACGCCGGTTTTCAAGACCGGTGTAATCGACCACTCTACCATCTTTCCGAATTTTCCTTTTCTCGCTTGAAAAGGTGGTCAAACTCTACTTTTAGATTTTGACGGGTGCAAAGTTACAAACATCTTTTAAATCCTGCAAGAAAAATGTATTTTTTTTGAACAAAAACGGACTTTTCAACGCAATTTGCAGACTCCGACAACACCTGCAACATGCGACAAAAACAGTTGCAACACTTCTGGAAAAACACATTGTTAATAATTTCATGTGCGTTTTTTCACATTATAAATATGGTATTTCAAAATAAATGACTAACTTTGTAAGTTAATAAGTAATTATATGATTATAATTAAACACTACTAAAGTATAAGACAAATGAAATTCAACATTCAAAGCAAACTGTTACTAACTCACTTGCAGGCAGTGAGCAAAGTGGTTAACTCTAAAAACACTATCACCATTCTGGATAATTTCCTCTTTAATCTGAGTGGAAACACGCTGGTTATCACAGCAAGCGACCAGGAAACCACTCTCACCACTCATGTGGAGGTGACTAATGCAGAAGGCAGCGGAAAGTTTGCCGCTGGCGTGAAAGAATTGCTCGACATGCTCAAGGAGCTACCCGACCAGGGCTTATCGGTTGAAATCAACGACCAGAACTTGGCCATCAACATCACCTACATGAATGGTGAGTTCAACTTCATTGGACTCAATGGCAATGAGTTCCCCACAAAGGCTCAGGTCGAGGGTGATGTGAAAACCATGGTTCTGCCTGCCAACAAAATAGCCCGAGGAATTCAGCAGACAATCTTTGCCGTGGGAACCGAGAGTCTGCGCCCAATGATGATGGGCATCTTCTGGGACATCAAACCCGAGGAGATTGCCTTTGTGTCGACCGACACCCACAAGTTGGTGCGCTTCCGCGAGCTGAACCTCAACACTGGCCTCGAGCAGTCGTTCATCCTCCCCACCAAGCCTGCCACAATCTTGGCAAGCATCCTCGACAAGCAGGAAGGCGACGTGAAAATCACTATCGACGCCAAGAGTGCCACATTTGAAAGTGCCGACTACACGATGTCGTGCCGCTTTGTCAATGGCCGCTACCCCAACTACAACTCGGTGATTCCACAAGACAACCAGTACACGCTCACAATCGACCGTCTGACCATGCTCGCGGCCATAAAGCGTGTATCGGTCACTGCAAGCCCAGGCGGTCTCGTGAAATTTGACCTCAAGGAGAACCAAATTCACCTCTCAACTCAAGACATCGACTACTCTAAGTCGAGCGAAGAGGTTGTGGCTTGTGACTACACTGGGGCCGAAATGCTCATAGGGTTCAACGACGACAACATCATCGACGTGCTCAACAACATTGCTGGCGACATGGTCACCGTCGACCTCATGGACCCATCGCGTGCAGGCATTTTCAAGCCAGCCGAACAACGTGAGAACGAGGATCTCCTTGTATTGCTAATGCCAATGATGGTAATGGCGTAATTGCATAATTCACTGAGTTTTGAGCTATGAGTTTTTTTTCACGGCTCACAACCCATAATCCACACTAACTCTCAAGAAACATGCAACTCAATTTAAAACGCCCCATCATCTTCTTTGACCTCGAGACTACTGGACTGAACATAACCAAAGACCGCATTGTGGAGATTTCTCTCATCAAGGTTTTTCCCGACGGTCGAGAGGAGGAGAAGACACGACGGCTAAACCCCGAGATGCACATACCCGAGCAAGCAAGCTCAGTGCATGGCATCTATGACGATGACGTTAAGGACTGCCCCACCTTCAAACAGGTGTCGAAGAGCTTGGCGCAGATTTTTGAGGGGTGCGACATCGCTGGGTTTAACAGCAACCGCTTTGACATACCACTGCTTGCACAGGAGTTCTTCAACTCAGGCATCAAGGTTGACTTCAACAAGTGCAAGTTTATAGATGTGCAAACAATCTTCCACAAGCTCGAGCCCCGCAACCTGGTTGCTGCCTATAAGTTCTATTGCGGTAAGAACCTGGAAGACGCACACTCGGCCAACGCCGACACGCGTGCCACCTACGAGGTGCTCAAAGCTCAGCTCGACCGTTACAGCACCGAGTTGCAGAATGATGTTGAATTCCTATCGGAATTCTCCTCTCACAACCGCAACGTGGACCTCGCGGGGCGACTGGTGCGCAACGACGATGGAGTGGTTGTGTTCAACTTTGGGCAGCACAAGGGCGTGAGCGTTGAGGAAGTGCTTACTAAGACCCCTCAGTACTACGACTGGATTCAGAACAGAGACTTTCCCGAGGACACAAAAAATGTGCTGCGAGAAATCTACATCAAAATGAAGCAGCGCAACACACCGGGCACAATTCAGTTCAAGTAAGGTTAGAGAATCACTTTGACACTTAAACTTTTTTATTTTGAATGTTGAAAGATAAAAACATAATTGTGGGAATCACTGGCGGCATCGCTGCCTACAAGACCGCCTCGCTAGTACGCCTCTTTGTGAAGGCTGGGGCGAGCGTGCAAGTGATTATGACGCCCAACGCTCGAGAGTTTATCACGCCTGTTACTCTCTCTACATTGAGCGGCAAGCCTGTCATCAGTGAGTTCTTTACTGCCAACACCGGTCAATGGAACAGCCATGTCGACCTGGGACTTTGGGCCGACGCAATGGTCATTGCGCCTGCAACTGCTTCGACCATAGCTAAGATGGCAACCGGTGTGGCCGACAACATGCTTGTTACCACCTATCTCTCAGCCAAGGCTCCTGTCTTTGTGGCTCCAGCAATGGACCTTGACATGTTCAAGCACCCCACCACAACCCGCAATTTGGAGCTACTGCGCAGCTACGGCAACCACATCATTGAGCCAGCGGCTGGCGAACTGGCAAGCCACTTGATAGGTAAGGGGCGCATGGAAGAGCCCGAAAAGATTTTTGAGGTTCTCAACAATTTCTTCGCCCACGGACAGGATCTTGCAGGCAAGAAGGTGATGATCACCGCTGGCCCCACCTACGAGAAAATCGACCCAGTGCGCTTCATTGGCAATTTCTCATCAGGAAAAATGGGATTTGCTCTCGCCGAAGAGTGTGCTGCGCGCGGTGCTCAAGTGACCCTCATTGCCGGTCCCGTTGCGCTCAAGACATCGTCGCCTGCAATCAATCGCATCGACGTGATGAGCGCACAAGAGATGCACGATGCCGCAATCGGCGAATTTGCAACAAGCGACGTTGCAATACTATGTGCCGCCGTTGCCGACTATGCGGTGGAGAATGCCGTAGACCACAAAATCAAGCGAGAGAAAGACGAAATCCCCGTCATCCGCCTCAAGAAGAACCCCGACATTGCCAAAGCAATAGGAGAAATAAAGAAACCTGGTCAGGTAACAATAGGGTTCGCACTCGAGACCGATAATGAAATAGAGAACGCCAAGGGCAAATGCCAACGCAAGAATCTTGATTTCATCGTGCTCAACTCCCTGCAGAACAAAAACGCAGGCTTCCAGGTCGACACCAATGTCATCACCATCATCACCAGCGACGGCAAGGCATTGGAATACCCCTGCAAACCCAAAACCGAGGTAGCCAAAGACATAGTTGACGTCTTGGTCAAAGATTATATAAAATAGAATTAATAATCTTTATATAATAAAGCTTCCAAATACCACGGCTCCACCGTGGTATTTTTGTGCAAAAACCTTGACCCAAGTCAAGATTTTTGAAAAAAGTGTACTTTTGTGGTTTAGTAAATCGGTTTCTATGTGTATATATAGTGTATGACACAACGAGAAC
>CAMHNO010000072.1 GCA_946186575.1 uncultured Prevotellaceae bacterium | reverse complement strand
CGAGCGAGTAGACCTGCTTGTGCTTTAGGTTCTCGGGCACGTCGCCACGCACGATTCGCTGCGCCAAGCCCTCGACGATGGCTGTCTTGCCGGTTCCCGGCTCGCCAATGAGGATAGGGTTGTTCTTTGTGCGTCGGCTCAGGATTTGAAGCACACGACGAATCTCGTCGTCACGGCCAATAACGGGGTCAAGTTTGCCCTGACGTGCTCGCTCGTTGAGGTTGATGGCATATTTGCTTAGAGCGTTGTACTGCTGTTCCTGTTCCTGACTGGTGACTTTCTTGCCTTGACGCAGCTCGCCTATAGCGGCCTGCAAGTCTTTCTTGGTCATGCCAGCATCCTTCAAGATGGTAGACGCTGGCGACGACACCTCAAGCAAGGCCATGAGCATGGCCTCGATGGTGACGTACTGGTCGCCCTGCTTCTGTGCGATGTCGCTGGCCTTGTCGAGCACACGGCTGGCGTCGTTGCTAAGGTAGGGGTCGCCACCGTTCACCTTGGGCAAGCGAGCCAGTTCGTTTTCCAATGGTCGCTCAATCATCGCAGGTGCAATGTCGAGCTTCTGCAAGATAAACTTCACCACGCTCTCGCCCTCGCTCAAGAGAGCCTTTAGCATGTGCACAGGTTCAAGAGCCTGGTTGCCATTGCTGCGAGCAAGTGTGATGGCCTGCTGCAACACTTCTTGCGACTTGATTGTAAAATTGTTTAAGTTCATAGTTTCTATTATTCTCCTTTCTGAAACCTACTCATGCAAAGATGGTTCCAAATGTAAATTTGGCTCGTTAAGTGACAGAATTTCAGTTATTTAATAAAATAGTGCTGACAAAATGTCAACACTATCTATGATTATGTGACCAATTTGCTTGATTGGTTAACTTAGCCCTACGGGCACCTCCTCTATCTTAGAGGAGGAGTTATACACAAGTGAATCTGTGATCACTTGAAAATGGCGTCGCGAATTTCGCTGAAACCAATCTCGGTTTTCCAGATGTCGTCTTCCTTGATGAGTCGGAATTTCTTCTCAACGGTTGAGCCATCGGACAGGGTGATGTCGCAAGTGACGTTTTTGTAGTCGCCATGAGTGCGTTCTTTTTTGGCTTTAACCTTGAAGTTTTTCTTCTTTAGCTGCTTGAAGAACTCGTCCTTTTGGTAATCGCTGAGTTTATCGTTCTCTTTAAACTTAACGGCCTCTTTCAGGCGAAGGATGTTGCCCTGTCTAGGCAGGGTGTTGAACAGCTCCTCGACTGCCTGCTTGGGGGTGTTGTGGTACTTGTCGGTGTCGCCCAGGAGCAACTTCTTGGCATCGTTGCCAGTGCATGCAGTTAGTGCAATAACGCACAGGAGCACAAAGATTGATAGTAAAGATTTCTTGTTCATAATATTATTAATGTGTGTTTTTTGTGGTTACAAAGATAGTAAATAGTTTTCAGTTGTCAGTTCTCAGTTGTCAGTTTTTTCAGACGATTAAGTACGATTATAAACAATTTAATTCGATGATACTAATTAAAAAGCACCGCAAGAGGGTTTTGTCTTGCGGTGCTCTATTGATTTGATTATTTATGCTATAATTTAAATATAGAACGAAATTATTTCACAATAATTTTCTTGCCGTTCTGGATCACGATGCCCTTGTAGTTGTTGCCCACTGGCTGGCCCATGAGGTTGTAGCGCTGGGCGTTCTTTGAGTTGTCGATGTTGAGATTGTCAACTCCTGTGGGATTGCTCTTTTTGAAGGTGGCGCTCACTGCTACGGGAGCTGCGGGCATTGCAAAGGTGTAGGTGCCGTTTTCGCCCTCAGTGAGGTCAATATTAGCACGAAGTGGTGCCCCAACAGGTATATCAGCAACGGTTGTAACGGTGAGCGTTTCAAGCTCATAGCCGTTATTGGGGGTTACTGTCAGTGTCACTGTCTCGCCCTGGGCTGCAGTCGCCTTGTCGCAAGTTACCATGCCGTTTTCAAACGACTCAGGCAAATTGATGGCGAAGGTTGGAACAACGGGGCGCAGGGTGACGTTGGTCAATGCCCAAAGGACATCGGATGGGGTAGTGCTGTCGTAGATGTTTTCGCCATCGGTAAATGCTTGCCCATCGACAATCTTCATGGTGCATATGGGACCTCCGTTAGTCAAGTTGCTGATGGTGATTTCATCATCGACGTTTTTCCAACCGAGGGTGACATCGCCATCATAGGTGTAGATGCCATAATAATATCCAGTGCTGACGGCCGTGAGTTTGCCACCGAGAATGTCAACATTCCCACCATTATATATGGCATTTTTATCTACGGCAATATAGAGAGTGCCACCAGTGAATGTGAAATTGTAATAAGGTACGGCACCGGCGCCATTGCTGGAGATCATGGTGACGTTGCCACTGTGCTGGGCATAATCGCCTTCATTATAGATGCAGTCATCGTCGGTGTTTATGTTCAGGTGTCCGACTGTGTCGTCGTCGAGAGTCTGGCCATAGATGGTTAGAGAAGATTGAGTGTAACTGCCATCTATACCTAGGCCACTAATGGGTTGTGCCTCGGTGCCGATGTTCATCATTGCACCATTGGCGAGGATGAGGTGGACATCGCCTTTGAGGATAAGGGTTTGATTGTAATTGAGTGTGCCACCAGCAACATACCATCTCTCCTCTCCTTCCATGCCAAGACAGGTTTCATTGCCAGTAAGAGGAAGAGCATCGGCGGTGTGAACTGTGCCGTCACCATCTACATAGTTGACTTCGTTAGTGGCCAGATGTCCCGAACCGCTGAGTGTGACATGGACAGCAGGCATGGTGAACGTGAATGTTGAGCTGCCGTCAGATGAGCTAGAACCTATTTCGATATCAATGGGCTCGCCGTTGGCAGTTGCGGTCAGGTTTTCGATTATGGTTCCTGGCATAGCGCTGAGTTGCACTTCCTGGCCTTCGTAGGCTGCAACAGGCAGAGGCTCCAGCAGGTGAGTGAGTCCCTCGCTCTCGGCATCGGTGCTGACAAGGTAACCTTTGCGCACAAACATTAGTGTCTGTGCAGTCACATCAGTTTGTAGTGGAAAGATTCCCAGCAAGTAGGTTTGCCCTGCAACCAGTTTCTTGGGATAACCAAGATCGCAGCCGTGTAGGTTAGGTAATGGAGCAGGCTCAGAATAGATTTCGTAAAGACTGTCGGTCCACAAGTTGATGCAGAAACCATGTGCCACAGTGCTGGCGGCTGAGAAGACATAGTAGTCGGTCTCCTCGGGAGTGAATAATAACTGGGTGACTCCTGCCGAGATTTCGAATTGTTCGTTCTCTCCCATGTGGATAGTAATGGGATCTTTAGCCCACACCATGGCGGTTGTGAGCAGCGAAACAAGAATTAGTAAAACTTTTTTCATGAGGTGTAAATTTTTAGTTAGTAGAAAATTAGGGTTATTTTGCAATAAAAGAGTCAAACTGCAGGGTTAAAAGACTCGGTGGATGTGTCTTGTAAAATGTTCCTTTCAGCAATATGGCTATTTTGATAGTGCAAATATAATTAAAAACAATATGTTTTTATATAATTTCGGTGCATGATTTAATGTTATTTTTGTGTTAATAATAATATTTTTGAAATAAAGTGTTTATGTAGTGGGGTGAGTTCAGGGGGAGGGAATTGGAGCTTTCAGGGGGGTTGGTGAAAACAGAAAATCGCTTCCCAGCTTGCGCCGAGAAGCGATTTTCATCGTTATGTAAGGAAAATATAGAAGTGGCAGTTGGATTAATCCTCGTCCTTGCTTGCTTCCTCGTACTCCTTGAGGAGCTTCTCCTGAACGTCGCCAGGAACGAGCTCATAGCTTGCGAACTTCATTGAGAACGAAGCGCGTCCACCGGTGATAGAGCTCAGAGCAGTAGAGTAGCTTGCCATCTCCTTCAATGGAATGCGAGCCTTAACGGTCTCAAGGCCGTTGGCGCTCGACATGTCCATCATGATGCCGCGACGGC
>CAMHNO010000071.1 GCA_946186575.1 uncultured Prevotellaceae bacterium | reverse complement strand
TAGACAATTACAAATTAACACTTTTCTTTCTTGAAAAAAGTGACGAAGTCAGGAGATTGCCGCTGTTGAGCCACTTGCTGCCCAGGTGCTTGATGCGGTTGCATGACAGCACTGCCGTTAGCAACTGGTGCTCCGCAATGCGGGCATACGGTGGCGCTTGTCGAGACCGTATTGCCACAATCGTTACATCGAGTAAGTCCCATTTTTAGTATAGCTTTTTAGATTAAAAATTATCTTTTCTATTTGCAGTAGTTGAGCCAGTGAGCGCTCAGGCGAGGCCGAGGGCGATGTGACCGCCACTATCGGTCGCTGTTTGGGTTGTATTTCTTGGTTGGTGGCAGGGTGATGTCGCGCTCCAGGTCAATCTTCCCGCTCTTGCTCGAGCGGATGTTGTCCTGACTCTTGCTACTGCCCTGGTTGTTGGTTGAGTTGTTGGTTGAGTTGCCGCTTAGTCGTTGATCCTTATTGGCTGGCTGCTCTGGTTTTTGCACTTGCTGGTTGCTGCCATTGTCTTTGCCGCGGTCGCTGTCGGCCTTCTTATCACGACTTGAGCTGCGGTGGTCCTTGTCGTCGCGGCTGTCGCGGCCATCGCGCTTGTCGTCGCTCGCCGATGACGACGCGTGTCCGCGGCCATGGTCACGATTGGTGCCAGGCTCTATGCCCTGTTGCTCAGTGGGTTGAGCTATCGAGTCGATCACGGGCTTGGGTGGTCCCGACTGGCCTTTGAACTCTTTCACAAAGTAGATGATTGCAAGCGAGAGCAATGCTGCAAGCACAAAGGTGATGATGGCATACATCGCCATGCGGCCCTTGCTCTTGTTGCCGCCACCGTCCTTCAACGTAGCCTCGATGGTGCCGCGTGTGTTGCTGCGAGGCTTGCGCCCAATCTGGCGACGGCGCTGCCCAGCAGGCTGCGCACCCTGCTGCCTGCGCTCTGGCCTTTTCTCATCGACGGGAGGTTGTGGAGGAGCGTCAAGTGCCGATGGTTGCAAGGGGTGTATCACTTGCTGCTGAGCCTCGTCCTGCGCAATGCCGCCTGGCTGCTGCAGCTGCGAGGTGATGTTATTGCTCTGAACGGCAGCACTATTCTTGATGGGAGCTCCGCATCGTGGGCATGTGTAGATGGTGTCGTCCACCATCTGACCGCAATTTCTACATTTGGTTAGTGCCATGGTTATAATTCTTTAAGATGATTATCGCTATGCACGCAAAAAGCCTTTTATTGAACTTAAATTCTAATCACTCTTTCTCGAGATAGGTGTAGCCATAGAGACCGGAGCGGTAGTTGCGCACAAACTCGTTGCCTTCTTCGGCGGTAATTTTCTTGGCGCGGATCGACTCGGCCACCCACGACTCCACGTTGCGCACCAGCTCCTTGGGGCTGAACTGCGCATAATCCAGCACCTCGGCAACAGTCTCGCCATCAATTACTTGATCTATCTCGTAGTGGTCTTTATAGACGTTGATGTGCACGGCATTGGTGTCGCCAAAGAGATTGTGCAGGTCGCCCAAGATTTCCTGGTAGGCCCCCACAAGGAACACGCCCAGATAGTAGTGTTCGCCATCCTTAAGGCCATGCACTGGCAGATAGTGCGAGAAGCCCTGATTAGAGATGAAGTTACCTATCTTGCCGTCGCTGTCGCAGGTAATGTCCTGCAGGGTGGCTATGCGGTCGGGGCGCTCATTGAGGCGGCCCAGCGGCACTACGGGGAACACCTGGTCGATGGCCCACGAGTCGGGCAGCGACTGGAAGAGCGAGAAGTTGCAGAAGTACTTCTCGGGTAGCATCTTGGCCACGCTGCGCAACTCTTGAGGCGCATGCTTCATGTCGCTAACGAGCATGTTCACCTCACGAGCCACACTCCAGAAGAGCTTCTCCACCATGGCGCGGGTGCGCAGGTCGAGCAACCCCAGACTGAAGCGGTCGAGGGCTTCCTCCCTGATTTGCAGGGCGTCGTGCCAGTCCTCAAGCAGCCGGGCCATGTTAATTTTGTCGTATATCTCATAGAGGTCGCGCACGAGTTCGTTCTCATCGTCGCGCAGGTGGTCCTTGTCGTCGTCCCACTGTGGCAGACTCGCCGTCTCGAGCACCTCGAGCACGAGCACCGAGTGGTGAGCAGTGAGGCTGCGTCCGCTCTCGGTGATAATGTTAGGGTGCTTGACGCCATTCTTGCTGCAGGCATCCACAAGCTGATAGACCGAGTCATTGACATACTCCTGGATAGAGTAGTTCATGCTGTTCTCGCTGGCGCTGTTGCGTGTGCCGTCGTAGTCCACACCCAGACCACCGCCAATGTCGATGAAGTCGATGCCAAACCCCAGCTTTGTGAGCTGCACATAAAATTGGCAAGCCTCGCGCAGCGCGTTCTTGATGCGCCTGATCTTGGTCACCTGGCTGCCAATGTGGAAGTGGATGAGCTTGAGGCAGTCCATCATCTTGTTGGCCTGCATGAAGTCCATGGCGGTGTGCAGCTCGCTGGTGTTGAGTCCGAACTTGCTGCGGTCACCACCGCTCTCCTCCCACTTGCCGCTGCCGCTGCTCGAGAGCTTGATGCGGATGCCCAGGTTGGGGCGCACGTTGAGTCGCTTGGCTACCGATGTAATGAGCTTGAGCTCGTTAAGCTTCTCAACCACGAGGAAGATGCGCCTGCCCATCTTCTGAGCCAGCAGTGCCAGCTCTATGTAGTTCTCGTCTTTATAGCCGTTGCAGATGATGAGCGAGTTCTCGTTGATCTTGCCCATGTTCATTGCCAGCACCGCGTGCAGCTCGGGTTTGGAGCCTGCTTCGAGGCCAATATTGAACTTCTTGCCGTGGCTCACAATCTCCTCCACCACTGGCTGCATCTGGTTCACCTTGATGGGGTAGATAATGAAATTCTTGGCCTGGTAGTCATATTCCTTGGCTGCCTTCTTGAAGCAGCTCGAGATTTTCTCGATGCGGTTGTCCAGGATGTCGGGGAAGCGCAGCAGCACCGGCGCGCCTATGTTGCGCTGGCGCAACTCGTCCATCACTTCCACCAGGTCTACACCGGCGTAGGTCTGCTTGGGAGTAACTGTCATGTGACCTTTATCATTGATTGAGAAATACTTGAGGCCCCAACCATTGATGTTATACATTTCGGCGCTGTCCTCTATGCGCCACTTGCTCATGCTGCTCGTAGTTGTAAGTTTTTATAGGGTGAATAAACGGTTTTTCTGTTCGCTAACGATATCACCGGGAAGGCTATAATAATTAATAGAAATTCCCTAATATCCCAAATTAGTCGCAAAAATACAAACAAAACCGATAAAAAACAAGCCCAGAAGCCCTTAAATGCAAAAAAACGAAAAATGCGGCACACACCCATGCCTGAAAACTATGATTGACACACCCTCTGTGTGACAGATGACAATATCTAATGCTGTACATCGCAAGATGAGCAGTGGTGGCCGTTTCCACCAAGCGATGACTACATCCTAATTCACCGCTGCAAGCTTGAAAATGATGGGCTGAGTGAACCACACTCTCACGGGATCACCATTGGCATTGCGACCAGGGTTGAACTTGGGCAGGGTCTTGCACAAGCGCACAGCCTCAGCGTCAAGGGCTTTATCAACGCCACGCACAACCTTCACCTCGCCAATGCTGCCGTCCTTCTCAACCACAAACTGCACAATCACCTTGCCTTGAATCTCGGTCTCTTGAGCCGACTGTGGATATCTTATGTTAAAGGCTATAAATTTCATGAGCTCTCCTGTACCCCCAGGGAAGGAAGGCATGGTCGCTGCCGATGTGAACACCTCGTTAGATTCAGGTGTGGATATCATGTCGGGGAGTTCGATAACCACACTTTGTTTTAATGTCATTGCGTCATCAAGGTTTAACGAATAATCTTTTTCGGAATACGAAACCTCCTTAATATAAGTGAATGTACCGTTCCTATCAAGAGTGCCATAGCTGCCTTGCAACTCAACATTGCAAACACCATCTGTAAAATCGGTCATCACATCATATTTACAGGGGATAACAACATTGCCGCTGGTGTCGATACACCCCCATTTTTCAGCCAACCTAACTTGGGCTATGCCATCATTAAAATCTTTAGCTTTATCATACTTGCAAGGAACTATCTCTTTCCCATTAGAGTTGATAAAACCATACTTGCAGTTTTCAAAACTGTCACCCATCATCACCACTGCCAAGCCTTCGTGAAAATCACCAGTATAATTATAGATAAATGGCACTACAACATCACCCATGGCATTAATGAAGCCATATTTATCATCGGAACAAACCCATGCCATGCCTTCGCTGAAACTTGATGCGTTGTCATATATGCAAGGGATTACTTCCTGTCCAAGGGTGTTTACGAAACCATATTTCCCATTCATTGTCACACGAACCAAGCCTTCGTGAAAAACTCCGATAAAGTCATACTTACACGGCACAACTTCTTCGCCACGGGTATTGACATAGCC
>CAMHNO010000070.1 GCA_946186575.1 uncultured Prevotellaceae bacterium | reverse complement strand
CCAGCATACACCATGTTGATTGCAGCCACTTCACTCTCGGCTTGCAGCACTACCATTCCGGTAGTCTCCCAAGGCATTTCTTCTTCGAGTTTTTCGAGAACCTCCGACTGCGGGGTAATAGGATAACCAAAGTAACCGTCGGCACCATAGCGAATAGCAGCGACAGCGAGAGCCTCATTACCCTTCATTAATGTTACTTTATCGTTCATCGTTTCTACGGTTTTGTTTTTTAAAAGTTCGTTACTTATTTACTTCTCTACAACCTTATACACCTCGATGCAAGCGTCGGGGCACACGAGCGCGCAGCTCGAGCATCCGATGCACTCCTCGGGCTTAGCCATATAGGCATAATGATAACCTCGGTTGTTTACTTCATTTTTCTTTAGGTCAAGCACCTGCTTAGGGCAGGCCACAACACACAGGTTGCAGCCCTTGCAGCGCTCGGTGTTGACCGTTACTGCTCCATGAATTTTTGCCATAATATTTTAAAGTGTTTTAGTTAAGTCTCGCAAAGATACACAATTTCCTTGAAACTAAAACAATTTTTACTAAAGAATTTATTCACAAGCAATGTGAGAACGGGTCATTCACATAACAGGCGAAAGAAAAAGCCGGCAAAGCACGCACTTGCTCGCCTGGGGGGGGGCAGCGGCCACATGCCGCCTGTTCTTGCCCCCAGCCTCGCTGCGCGCGTGCTTTGCCGGCTTAATGGGTGAAGCGCGTGGGAAGGGTGCTAATTCTGGGAGACGCGCACGCCACGCACGCTCCGACCGTTGTAGCGGCCCCAGTAGTTGATCCAGTCCACGATGCCCGAATTGAAGTAGAGGCCGCAAGTGATGCCCGGGTAGCCAGTGTAGAGCGTGCGCGACCAGTAGCCGCCCTTAGTGCCAGCGTAGTTGAGCTCACTATGCCAGCGGCAGCCGGCGGCAGGCAAGAACAACGACGCGCCATTTTTCTTACTCTTGAAAAGCATGCCATCGACTCCGTTTATCGCAGTCCACTCGCTTGTGCAATTTTCATCCATCTCCTTAATTTGCCCACTTGACGGCATGCGCCACCCTGAGCCCCAGTTGGCGGTGGCGGCATCGTCAGCGGGGTCAAGCTCGGTCTTGTTGTCGACAAAGCCGTTATAGCCATAAAAGCTATCGGTGCAGTACTTGGTCAATTGGTCGTAGCCACCATTGCACCACTTGTAAGTGCTCCAGTTATACTCGCTCTTGGGTGCGGTCTCGCCCCAGGCAAAGTAGTCGCCATAGTCCTCGGGGCTGTTGGCACCCACGTTCATCGTGGCCCACAGCGTGCCGCTTGGCAGGCCCAGGTCCACATAATCATGGCCCTGAGCACGGCCTGTGGTGGTGACTGTCGCAGTGGTTTTTGCCTTAGGCTTCGCCTTACGATGCACTCGTCTCTTGGCATCGGCAGTAGTGGCGCAAGCCCCCACTAAAGCCAGTATCATCAAAAATGCAAAATATCTTTTCATGTCAAAATAGGTTAAAAGTTACATGTCAACTTATTTATTAACTATTCAGCGAAAGCGTCAAAGACCCTCGCTGCGCGCGTGCTTTGCCGGCTTAATGGGTGAAGCGCGTGGGAAGGGTGCAAATTCTAAGAGACACGCACCGCTCGGACGCTCCGACCGGTGAAGCGGTACCAGCCGTTGATCCAGTAGTCGTCCCAGTAGCCGTACACGCACACCCCACTCGAATCGAAGTAGAGGCCGTAGGTGTTGCCCGGGCAACCGGTGCCGAGCGTGCGCGACCAATAGTAGCCGTCCGTGCCGGCGTAGCCGAGCTCACTATTCCAGCGGTAGCCGGCGGCAGGCAAGAACAACGACGCGCCATTTTTCTTGCTCTTGAAAAGCGTGCCATTGACTCCGTTTATCGTAGTCCACTCACTGGTGCAATTATCATACAACTCCGCCATTTGCTCTGTTGACGGTATACGCCAGCCTGAGCCCCAGTTGGCGGTGGCGGCATCGTCACCAGGTTCAAGCTCGGTCTTGTTGTCGACGAAGCCGCTATAGCCAAAAACGCTATCGGTGCAGTACTTGGTCATATAGTCGTAATCACCATTGCTCCTGTACCACTTGTAGCTGCTCCTGTCATACTCACTCTTGGGTGCGGTCTCGCCCCAGGCGAAGTAGTCGCCGTAGTCCTCGGGGCTGTTAGCGCCCACGTTCATCGTGGCCCACAGCGTGCCGCTTGGCAGGCCCAGGTCCACATAATCATGGCCCTGCGCACGGCCTATGGTGGTATAAGCCCCCACTAAAGCCAGTATCATCAAAAATGCAAAATATCTTTTCATGCTAAATTAGTTTATTCAAGATTCTATTGTACTCAAGTTTATAAAGTAACATTGAATGTGACAAATGCGTTGTATGTCATAGCTCCCCCTCTAACGTTAGAGGGGGATACAGGGGGAGTGTGCCAGCCTCGCTGGAGCGAATAAATCCACTCACTTCAAGTAGCTTGTCGGTAAGTTCTAACACACTCCCCCCTGCCCCTCTAACTTAGAGGGGGAGTTCACCGCTGAGATTCAATAACTTGATAATCCAATTTCACTTTAGAAACTCAAGTTAATTAGCGTTCCTGGAAGTTGAGCTGCGACTGATCGAGCAGCATCTTGAATGCTGGTTCTGAGCGCAGTGGTGCTATATTGACATAAGGGTCGTCGTTGAGTTTCACGTCATAGAGGGCGCCGTAGCCGTTGGCAAGGCACGACTCAAGATACTTCAGACCCTGAGCCTTGTTGCCCATGGCAGCCTGCAGTGCGGCGGCATAGTAGTAAACTTCGCCACCGGTGGGCACCGCCTGAGCAATTTTGCCCTCGGCCCACTGGGTTGCCTCGGCGTCGCGTCCCAGCTCGTGCAAGGCGAAGCCTCGCAACGAGGTGATGTCGTTGTCGGGCAAGGCGAGCACTCGCTCAAAGTCGGCCTTTGCCGCAGCGTCGCTCTTGAGCTGATACTTGTTGAGCCAGCCGCGCAGCATGAGTGCCTCGGGGTTAGAGGCATCGGCATCAACGGCCTTAGCCACAACTGGCAGAGCGTCTTTATATTTCTTTTGAGCTATGAGCAGGCGTGCCTTGGCCATGAGTGCCGGAGCACAGTTGGGATCAAGCACGAGAGCCTGGTCAATCGACTTCATGGCAGCCGCGTAGTTGTTGCCCTTGCCCTGTCGCAGCTCAATCTTGCTGCGCAGGATGTAGCCGTCGGGATTGGTGGCATCGGCGGCAATGGCTTTGTTGGCATAGGTGTAGGCCTGGTCGTAGTCACCCAGCTGGAAGAGGCAGTTGGCCTCGTCGTTGTAGATAGTGCTGTACTCAAAGAGGTTGTTGTCGGTGATATACTTCAGGTCCCTCAATGCCTGTCCGTAGTGATGATAGTTGAGGGCGATGGCCGAGCGCACGCGGTAGAAGATGCCCACGCGTGGATTGTCGTCGCTGGCTCGCTTGAGGGCATACATCACATCGTCGTAATGATTGTCGGCCAGGCGGAAGAGCTGCTCAATCGAGGCTCCGCGGTCGTTAGTGGCGCTCATGGCTATGAGATAGGTCTCGCAAGCGTCCTCATACTTGCCCTGCATCTCCTGCAGCTTAGCACGGTTCAGGTAGACCTGAGGCTCGGCGGGGAATAGCTGGATGGCACTGTTCACCCACTGCATGGCCTCCTCATCGTTGCCTTGCTTGGCGGCTACGCACCCCAGGCAGTACATGGCATCGTAGTTGCGAGGTTGCTGCTGCAGGATGGTGTTGAACTGCTGCTTTGCAAGGTCATAGTCGCCCTTGGCGTAGGCCCACTTGCCTTTCATGTCGACCCATGCCAGACTCGTGGGATTGATTTGTGACGCTTTGTCAATATCGGCTCCCTCGGCCTCATAGTTGCCCTTGAGCTCATAGAGCCTTGCCCTGAGCATGTAGGCGTCAAAGAGCAGTTCCTTCTCCTTCTCGGGAGCAAGTCTGATGGTCGTTGTCACATCCACAATGGCGGCATCGTAATTGCCGTTGTAGAAGTTCTGGTTTGCTCTCATGAAGATTGTCTGGTAATCCCCGGGATTCTTGGCGATGTGCTCGTCATAGACTCTCATAACGGCCTCGTTTATCTTGTCGCCCGTTTGTGCCATAGCACAAAACGAAGCCGAAGCCAGTGCCACAACAAGCACCAATAGGTGTTTCATTTTCATGTCTTATTTCTATTTTGAGTTATTGAGTTATTGAGTTTTGGTTTTGAATTATGACTTGTGCATTATGCATTAATAAAGCCTGCTTGAGGGCATGCATTGTGGCCACGGCTACGGTGGCGGCAGTCTCGGTGCGCAACCGGCTCTCGCCCAGCGTCACAGGCACAAAACCGGCCTGCAGCGCCGCTGCCACCTCGTCGGGGTCGAAGTCGCCCTCGGGACCTATCAGCACCAACGCATCACGGCAGGGGTCATAGGCCTGAGCCAGCGACCTGCGCTGCTGGCGAGGCAGCGACTCGTCGCAGTAGGCAATGAAGCGCTGCGCCACAGTGCTGCCGGCAATGAAGGGCTTGCATGGAGTGAGCTCGTCGAGCTGCGGCAGCTGAGCCTTGAGCGACTGCTTCATGGCGGCGACCATAATCTTGTGCAGGCGCTCGGTCTTGAGCACCTTGCGCTCGCTGTGCTGGCACAGCAGCGGCGTGATGCGGTCGATGCCCATCTCGGTGCACTTCTCGGCCATCCACTC
>CAMHNO010000069.1 GCA_946186575.1 uncultured Prevotellaceae bacterium | reverse complement strand
CAGGCGGTTTATTTTTAAAGAGGATGTGACATAAGCATATTATGACACACCCTCACTTAATAAACTATGTGAAAGTTGTGTATATATCTCTCTTTATTACTTCACAACCTTGATGATGCTCTTAGAACCATCGTTCATCTCGCGAACCACGATGTTCACACCCTGGAATGGAGTTGAGCTCTCAACGCCAGCAGCGTTGTAGAAGCGAACAGCCTTCACGTTCTCCATGCTGATGCTATCGATGCCAGTAGCAGTCTCAAATGTCACTGTGATGGCAACGTCCTCGGCGGGCATAGTGTAAGTCTTGGTCATCTCGTTGCTGCCCTCGGCGCGTGGTGCGCTGAACTCGCCCTCGTAAGGCTCATCGCTTGGAGTGATTACGATTTCGCCAGCCTTAACCTCGATACCAGTTACCACATAGCCCTGCTTAGCAGTGGCGGTAACGGTGAACTTCTGACCCTCGGCAACCTTGGTTACCAAGCTCTCAACTGGAGTGCCATCCTCGAGAACAACGCTAACTGTGCCGTTGGCCTGCTCGGCAGTGAAGCTGATGAAGCTCTCAACCACGGGCTCTTGATACTCAACGAAGCTGATTGGGTGCAGCTGTGGAGCATTGCTGTAGATAGTGGCTACGCCATAAACGTCGTAGGCCTTGTCGTCGGTGGGATAGTCAACACCAAAGCGGTTGTAAGTTGCAAGAGTTTCCTCGCCAATTATCAGGTTGGTGCCGTCGATAGTAGCGTTTTTAACAACTACATATACATTCTGGTTAGCTGCGTAGTCGGCAATAGCAACTTCCTTAGCAACGAGCTCGGCAGTCTCGGTAGCGGCTTGCATGCCACTCATGTTGGTCATCTCGATGGTGCCGTTATAGTTGGCCTTCTTAGCGCTGAAGCCAGCGGGGATCACATCGCCAAACTTGTATGTTTGACCAGCATTGCCATAGATGAGCACGCCACCAGTCTCGTCCTGAGCATAGAGGCGCTGACCTGCTTGGCCACTAACAACGAGGTTGCCAGTGAAGACAAACTCAGTGCCGTCCTCGAGAGCGAGGTACTCGGCTGCAGTAGCAACGGTAAGAGTCTTTACAAACTCCTTAGAAACAATTGGAGAGCAATCCTCGGCCTCGTTGAAGGCGATAGCCTTAACGGTAGTGGTCTCGGTGATTTCGAATGGAGCGGTGTACTCAGTTGAGTTGATAGTTGGGTCGGTACCATCGGTAGTGTAACGAACGGTAGCACCCTCTTCCTCACAAGTGATAGTTACTGTGGTAGAGCCAATGAATGGGGTCTCACCAGTGATAACTGGAGCGGCTACCTCGGTTGCCTGAGCAACAAACTCGAGAGGCATGAACTGAGTTCCATTATAATATCCTGTGATTCCATAAACATCATAAATGTTGCCATCACTTGGAATGGTCACATTAAAACGGTTATAAAGTGTCACGTTCTCCTCGCCAACAATGATTTTACCATTTTCAATGGTAGCACCCTTGATAACAGCATACAAGAATGGATTTTGCTGTGTTACTTGAGCTGGAGTGAGCTCCTGAGCTGTAAGTTCAGAAGTTGTTGCAGCAGCCGAAAGGCCAGCCATGTTGGTGGCCTCAGGAGCGCCATTGTAAGTAGTCTTTTTTCCTGTCCATCCTGCAGGAATCACATCGTTCTTGTCATAAGTAGTAGTAGCCCTGAATAACAACATACCACCGGTAGCATCCTGTGCATATAGATAGATGCCAGTTTGAGCGCTTACAACGAGGTTACCAGTGAATGTAAACTCAGTGTTATCGGTAAGAGCGTTGAACTCGGCTACAGTAGCAACGGTAACAGCCTCGGGCTTGATAGTGTAAGCAGCAGTGGCAACTGCGCTCTCGTTATCATTGGCATCAACAGCGATAGCCTTGATGGTCATTGCCTCGTTAACAACGATAGGCTCGGTGTAGACGTCGCCAACATTGTTAGCATAAGAAGGAGTAGTTCCGTCGGTAGTGTAAACAATCAAGGCGGCATCGGGAGCGCTGATGGTAACAGCGGTGCCAGCCTCAACCTCACCAGCAGCAGGGCTGAAGGTGGGAGGAGTTACGGTCTGAACTGGAGTGTCGCCGCCAGCATAGGTCACTGCTATAGAAGCAATGCGGCGATGACCACTTGTTCCACCTACTGTGAATTTCACTGAAGAGGCGCTACCGGTCCAAGTGTCGGCACTGTAGGTCTCAACGTCGGTTGTAATAGCATTGGTGCCATCACCACTGCCAAAACCCACCTCAATCTTTGCGATAGTCTTAGTCGAAGACGAAACTGTGAAGTAACCGCCACCATACACGCGAATTGCAGCACCCGTATTGAAATACTTGGGGGTGTTGCTGTTTGTACCCTTGTCGAAGGTAACGGTGAAATCAGTGCCCGAATAAGATGTCACTTCTTCTTGATTGGCATAACCTTGCTCAGAGAAGACAACAGTCTCATCGGCAGCCCATGCGCCCACGGCGAGCATGGCCATAATCACGAGAGATAAAAACTTTCTCATAAAAAATGAATTAAGTTTAAAAAGTTAATTAATTTGTTGTTTTTATATAAAAAGGTGTGTCTCAGCCATTTAGCTCAAAACACTCCTCTTCATGCTGCAAAGGTAGTGATTTTTTCAATAAGTTGTCTCTCGTGAGTCCATTTTTAAGATATGTTATAAAACACCATGGCGACTACTGGTTCTTGACCACAGCCACATAGATGATGAGGATGATGTTCATCATCAGAGCATAGATGATGGCAGGGATGGCAATAAGGTCGTTGTTGAACACGAGCGGACTGCTGGCGATGGCGATAGCCTGAGCGGCATTCTGCATGCCAATCTCGATGACGATGGTGCGGCGCTCGCGAGTGTTGACACGCAAAGCCCACGACAGAGCCACGCCACTTGCCATGGCCAAAAGGATTAGCACGGTGATAGAGAGCCCCAGCTGACCAAACTTGTCGATTATCGCCTCACGGTTCTGAATGAAGAAGATGGTAGCAAGGAAGATGAGCGCCGGGAAGGCAATTTTAGAGAGCACCTTGTGGATTTTGTTGGCGACCCAATAAGATTTCTTGCGCACAGCAATGCCCACGGCAATGGGCAGGAACATGAGCACGAGGTTTTGCATCACGAGCTTGCCCACCGGCAAGTGCACGTCGACCTGGCTGCCAGCGCTGGTCGTCACCCACTCCATGATGAGCGGTACGGTGAAGAGGGTGATAATGCTACTGCACGCGGTGAGCGACACCGACAGTGCCACATCGCCCTTGGCTATCATCGAGAAAACATTCGACGAGCTACCGCCAGGGCAGCAGGCAATCAGCACAAAGCCAATGAGGAATATGGGATCGAGATGAAACATCCGTCCGATGAGCCAAGCAAGCGCAGGCAGCACAATTATCTGCCCTATCAAGCCCGCCACCACAGGCTTGGGACGATACTTAAAGAGCTTGAAGTCCTCTAATTCCAAGTTCAGACCCAGCTCAAACATGAGCAGCGTCAAGATGGGCAATACTATCCAAATGGTGTTCATGAGTTAATAGTTTTGAGTTTCTGAATTTGTGCATTATGCATTGTGAATTGCGCATTGCCTAAAAAGCTATCTGCAACTGCGTGATCCAAGCCCGAGTGTCGGGGCCAGTGTTGCGGTCGCTGTAGACGTACTGGGTGCTCAAGCGGCACTTCTTGTAGAACCAGTACTGCAGGCCCACCAGGTAGTTGCTGGTGCGAGTCCAGGCTGGCATTGCCTCACGAGCCTCACGGCTCAGGGAGGTGTTCTTGTCGAGATAGTCATAGTCGAGCACGAGGTCAAGTCCTCGAAATAGTCGGCACCAAAATTCGGCATAAAAAGCACGATTGCCGATGGGGCCGTTTTTTCCCCACATATACTCGGTGCGCAGCTTCAAGGGTCGCCAGTTGAGCTCGGCGCCTGCACTCCAGCGGTTGCGGGTGTAGTCCTTGCCCTGCTCCACGGCGGCAAACTGGTCCACGTCGCGAGCATTGCCCTTACCTATGATCATCGAAGCCGAGAGCGTGAGCTCCTTGATGGGCAGCACATTGAGCATTGCCGCCACGTCTTTGTGACGATTGTTGTCGCGAGTGTTGATACCGGCACCGTTAAAGATGCCCACACTGTAATTAAGGTAGCGATGACCATCGCCAGCCGAAATGGCGTCACCAGTTAACATCAAACCCAGGTCGCGACCGGCATAGTTACCATAAAGCGGATCGCCAGCAATGCCTGCCATGTAGCGCGTACCCTCGTTGATGTTGATATTGCCAAGCAAAGTGGGCGAAGTAATGTTCTCCAAAGAATATGGAGTCTTGAACTGCCCTACCCTGAGCTTTAGCTCGGGCAAGAACGCATATTGCGCATAGTATTCATGCAGAATTTTAGAAGCCTGGGTAGTGCCCACATCAACCATCAAGAAGAAACTGAGCTTGCGGGTCAGCTCGGCATTAGCCATGAGGATGATGCGAGCAATGCTGAATGAATTGTCGGTAATACTTCCGGTTTTCGTCATGTCATACTTACCCTGGGCATAACCAAAGAGAGTGAGCTTGCTGGGCCCGATGTGAATGTTGAGTGGCTGCACCGGCTGCTCACCATCTTGCGGCTTGGTGGCCATAATGGCGCTGTCGCTGGTGTTAAGTGTCGACACGCTAACCGCTATTTTTTTCTCGCTCGGCGCCTGCTCATTCTCGCTTGCTATCGCAACTAACGGCAACACGGCAAGTGCCATCATCACAAGTTTTCTGATAGAATTCATAATAATCTTAGTGTTTTTTTTGCGGTTGCAAAGGTAACACATTTTTTGCTAATAAAAAAAGTGGCCCCCACATACGAGAGCCCACTTATAAAAGCATTTAAACGTGAGTTCGATGAATTTGTCGTTTGAAAAATGCGATTTAGCGAGACAAAGTTTTAGCTTGCTAAAAACCTTGCGAGCGTGAGCATTTTATCCAAAATCATTGCGTTAGCAGCTCCCCCTCTAAGTGAACTGCACCCCAAAAGTTAGACACAAAACTTTTGAGGTGCAGTTTGTATATGA
>CAMHNO010000068.1 GCA_946186575.1 uncultured Prevotellaceae bacterium | reverse complement strand
CCAGAGTGACATCGCTCTCGCTGATGGCACCCACAGCCTTGTGGATGACGTTGACTTGAACCTCGGGAGTTGAGAGCTTGATGAGCGAGTCACCAAGTGCCTCGATAGAGCCGTCCACATCACCCTTGACGATGATGTTAAGCTCGTGGAACTCACCCAGAGCACGCAAGCGACCAATGTCCTCGAGAGTGCGACGATGCTGAGTGCGCTGCATCTGCTCGCGCTGCAACTGCTCGCGGCGGTTGGCAATCTGACGAGCCTCTTGATCGGTGTCCATCACGTTGAACTTGTCGCCAGCGGTAGGCGCTCCGTTCAGACCCAAAATCAGAGCTGGCGAAGAAGGTCCTGCCTCCTTGATGCGCTGGTTGCGCTCGTTGAACATAGCCTTAACCTTGCCATAGTGAGTGCCAGCGAGCACAATGTCGCCCACGCGCAATGTGCCATTGTCGACGAGCACCGTAGCTATGTAGCCGCGACCCTTGTCGAGCGACGACTCGATAATCGAGCCTGTGGCCTTGCGGTCGGGGTTAGCCTTGAGGTCAAGCATGTCGGCCTCGAGGAGCACCTTCTCCATGAGTTCCTCCACACCTATACCCTTCTTGGCCGAGATATCCTGGCTCTGATACTTGCCACCCCACTCCTCGACGAGGTAGTTTAGGTTGGCGAGCTCTTCCTTGATCTTGTCGGGGTTAGCGCCGTCCTTATCAATCTTGTTGATGGCAAAGACTATTGGCACTCCGGCAGCTGAGGCATGATTCAGCGCCTCCTTGGTCTGTGGCATCACGTTGTCGTCGGCAGCGACAATCACAATAACGATGTCGGTGACTTTGGCACCACGCGCACGCATGGCTGTGAAGGCCTCATGGCCAGGGGTGTCGAGGAAAGTAATGCGGCGGCCGTTGGGCAGCTTCACGTTGTAGGCACCAATGTGCTGAGTGATACCACCAGCCTCGCCGGCAATCACGTTACTCTTGCGGATGTAGTCAAGGAGCGAAGTCTTACCATGGTCAACGTGACCCATCACAGTAACCACTGGTGGACGCTGCTGCAGATCTTCGGGGTTGTCCTCTTCCTCGTGGATGGCCTCAACCACGTCGGCACTCTCATATTCGGTCTTGAAACCAAACTCCTCGGCCACGATGTTGATGGTCTCGGCATCGAGACGCTGATTGATCGACACCATCACTCCCAGGCTCATGCAGGTGCCTATCACCTTGTTGATGGGCACGTTCATCATCATTGCCAGGTCGTTAGCAGTCACAAACTCGGTGAGCTTCAAAACCTTCTTCTCGGCTGCCTGCAATGCTGCCTCCTTGCTCTCCTCCTCGCGCACTGCCTCGCGTTTCTCGCGACGCCACTTGGCACCCATGTTCTGCTTCTTGTTGGTCAAGCGTGCCAGGGTTTCTTTCACTTGGCGCTGCACATCTTCCTCGTTGACTTGTGGACGCAGTGGGCGCTTGTTCTTCTTCTCCTTCTTCTTGCTGTTCTCGTTATCTTTCTTTGCGTTCTTGCTGCCGCCAGCGTTATTCTGGATTTGCTGAGCGGCTTTCTCGATATCTACTTTTTCTCGTCCTATGCGGCGGCGTTTTTTCTTCACTCCATCCTCGCCCAAGCGTGCCTTCTCCTTGGCAAGGCGCTCTTGCTTGCGCTCTTCCTTAGTCTTCTTCTTGGGCCGAGTGGACTGGTTAATAGCCGAGAGGTCGATCTTGCCCACTACGTTGATGCTGGTTTTGAGCAATGAAGTGGAGGTGGTGAAGATCTCTTCTTTGGGCTTTGCCTCGTCAGCAGGTTGCTCTGGAGCGGGAGCAGTGTTGTCGACAGCAGGAGCCGACTCAGCTGCGGGAGCAGGTTGCTCGCTGCTGACCTCGGGAGCTGGTTGCTGTGGCTGTGGCTCCACCTCTACCTCGGGAGTCCTGTCGTCGCTGGGCTGAGGTGCCACTACTGGGGTCTCGCTCGTCTTAGTTTCCTTGCTGTCGGCCACCTCTGGAGCAGGCTCCACTGGCTTCTCTACTTCAAGTGCGGGCTGGGGTGCAGGCTGGGGTGCGGGTTCGGCTGGAGCAGCTGGCTTGCTGACCACGTTGCCCTTGCTGTCAAGGTCGATTTTCCCTACCACCTTGGGCTTGCGCAGCTCGGTCTCGGTCACTGCTTGTTCGGGCTGCTTGGGAGCAGTGTCGGCGGCAGTGTCGGCCTTGGCCTGTTTTTCCTTGTCCTTAAGCCTCGACGAGGTGAGGTATTCCGATTTGAGCTTCTGCTCCATATCGGGTTTAAACTCCTTGATGAGGATATCCAGAATGTCCTCAGGAATCTTGGTGTTTGGGGTCACGTCCATCTCTATCTTCTTCTTGGCAAAGAAGTCTTGTATGGTTTGCAGACCCACATTTAAGTCTTTTATTACTTTACTGATTTTTACGCGCATAGAAATAAAGAATTCTTTGTGATAACGAGTATTTTATTTAGTTTGCTACAGTGTGAAACAATCTAACTGGTGAGAGTGTGAGTATATATTATCTACCGTGTGAGAGAGAGGACAGGAGACTATTAATCCTCAAATTCGGCTCTGAGTATCTCGAGAACTTCGTCGACGGTGTCTTCCTCAAGGTCGGCCTTGTCGATAAGGTCTTGGCGTGGAGTGTTGAGCACGGCCTTGGCTGTTGCACACCCAATGGCCTTGAGTGCATCAATCACCCACTGGTCGATCTCGTCGTTGAAGCGGTCGAGATAGACGTCGTCCTCATCGTTGTCGAGGTCGCGATACACGTCAATCGTGTAGCCAGTGAGCATCGACGCAAGCTTGATGTTCAAGCCACCGCGGCCAATGGCGAGCGACACCTCGTCGGGGCGCAAGAACACCTCGGCGTGCTTTGTCTCGTCGTCGATGCGGATGGTGGTAATCTTGGCGGGGCTAAGGGCGCGCTGGATGAAGAGCACAGGATCGCTGGTGTAGTTAATCACGTCGATGTTCTCGTTGCGCAACTCGCGCACGATGCCATGAATGCGCGACCCTTTGACACCCACACATGCTCCCACGGGGTCGATGCGGTCGTCGTAGCTCTCAACGGCAATCTTGGCACGCTCGCCAGGCTTGCGCGCTACCGAGCGAATCACGATTAATCCGTCGTGAATCTCGGGCACCTCAAGCTCAAAAAGCCTGCGCAAGAACTGCTCGCTGGTGCGAGAAACTATAATCTTGGGATTGTTGTTCTGGTTGTCAACCTTGTGGATGACGGCTCTCACGGTGTCGCCCTTGCGGTAGATGTCGGTGGGAATCTGTTGCTCCTTAGGCAGGATAAACTCATTCTTCTCATCGTCGAGCAAGAGCACCTCGCGCTTCCAGGTTTGATAAACCTCTCCGCTCACGAGCTCACCCTCAAGGTCCTTGAACTTGTTGTAGATAGCGTCCTTCTGCAAGTCAAGAATCTTGCTCGCCAGGGTCTGACGCAGGTTAAGTATAGCCCTGCGGCCAAACTTGGCAAAGTCGATCTTGCGAGTGTGCTCCTCGCCTATCTCGCAGTCGGGGTCGGGGCTCTCCTCATCGTTGCGGGCATCGGTAAGGCCAATCTGCTGGTTTGGATTCTCCACCTCACCATCGGGCACAACCTCAAGGTTCTGATAAATCTCGCAGTCGCCCTTATCGGGGTTCATAATCACGTCGAAATTCTCGTCACTGCCAAACATCTTGGCAATAACGCTGCGAAACGATTCCTCCAAGACACTAATCATCGTGGTCTTGTCGATATTCTTCAACTCTTTAAACTCCGAAAACTGGTCGGCCATATCGACCGTTTCTACTTTCTTAGCCATAATTGTGTTTAAAACTGTAATATATTTTTAGTGTACTTTATTTCATCATACTTGAAGGTGTGCTCCACGTCCACCACCTCGGGGCGTTTCTTGCCCTCGGCCTTAACCTTGGTGGGCACGGCAATGACAAACTGCTCGCTCGTGGCACTGATGAGCCTCCCCTTGAGCTTCTTGCCCTGGGCAGTGAGCACTTCAACCTCCTCGCCCATGTTTTTCTCATATTGCTTGAGCACCTTGAACGGCTCACTCAAGCTGTAAGACCCCACCGTGAGCTCATAGTCCTCAATGTCCTGGTCAAAGGCCTCGTGAACGGCATTGTTCACTGCAATGCAGTCGTCAATCGTGATGCTCTCGAGGCTGTCGAGCTGCACGTCGATTATGTTATCGCTGCTCACTGTCAGGTCCACAAGAAACATCTTGCTGCCCTCGAGCGCTTTCTCTACCACGGTGATGAGTTCTTTCTTGTCTATCATTATTAAATGCTTTTTATTTTGGTCGGGCCATTGCCAAAAAACTCTGGAGCAACCAGCTTTTTCCCAATTTATAACAAAATAGAGGAAGCTTCAGAGCCCCCTCCGTCCGGAATTGCGATGCAAAGGTAGTAAATAATTGCCATAATAGCAACACTGCCGCGCCACAACTGTTGCCATTTGCGCCAAGAGCTTTATCATTTTAACATTATTTAATCTTGATTAACAACCGACAACACTCAACATCTAAAACAATTAACCTTGAGACTATAACATGATGTTAAAAAAAAATTATTACCTTTGTGCCCGTAACCAAAAAGAATATTCACCAAAACCACTTTATACTGATATGAACTTTGTAGAAGAACTCACCTGGCGAGGAATGATCAACAACATCATGCCAGGAACCGAAGAACAATTGAACAAGGAAATGACATCGGCCTACGTGGGCATCGACCCTACTGCCGACTCACTGCACATAGGGCACCTCGTGAGCATCATGATGCTCAAGCACTTCCAGCGCGCCGGGCACCGCCCTATCGCACTGATTGGCGGAGCCACAGGCATGATTGGCGACCCATCGATGAAGTCGCAGGAGCGCAAACTCATCGACGAGGACACACTGCGCCACAACCAGGAAGCCATACGCAAGCAGTTGGCCCACTTCCTCGACTTCGACAGCGATGCTCCTAACCATGCCGTGCTCGTCAACAACTACGACTGGATGAAGGAGTTCTCGTTCCTCAACTTCATTCGCGACATTGGCAAGCACATCACCGTCAACTACATGATGGCCAAGGACAGCGTCAAGAAACGCCTGGCAGCCAATGCCGATCACGGCATGTCGTTCACCGAGTTCAGCTACCAGCTGCTGCAAGGCTACGACTTCCTCTACCTCTATGAGCACGAGGGATGCCGACTGCAGATGGGAGGCAGCGACCAGTGGGGCAACATCACCAC
>CAMHNO010000067.1 GCA_946186575.1 uncultured Prevotellaceae bacterium | reverse complement strand
GTGTGCCCCTGGGCAACCAGAGCGTGCTGCTGCGTGGCGTGAACGACTGCGTGCACGTGATGAAGCACTTGGTGCAGGGGCTCGTGAAGATTCGCGTGCGTCCTTACTACATCTACCAGTGCGACCTGTCGATGGGCTTGGAGCACTTCCGCACTCCAGTGTCGAAGGGCATCGAGATTATCGAGGGCCTGCGTGGACACACATCGGGCTACTGTGTTCCCACATTTGTAGTCGACGCTCCTGGTGGTGGTGGCAAGACACCAGTTATGCCACAATATGTGATTTCTCAGGCTCCCGGTAGGGTAGTGCTGCGCAACTTCGAGGGCGTGATTACCACCTACACCGAACCCACCGACTATCACAGCGAGTGCAACTGTCCCGAGTGCCAGGCAGCTCGCAAGCAAGAGCAAGTTCCTGCCGACAAGGCGGTGGACGGTGTTATCTCGCTGCTTGAGGGCGAGCGCATGAACATTGAGCCTCGCGTGCTCAAGCGTCATGAGCGCAACGCAAAGCGCAATGACTAACTTATAAGTTCCGCCACGAGCGATGGTGAAGGAAATTGCTCCTTCACCATCGTGAAGCGGAATTTTGCAGAGTCAAGTGCCGTTCATTAGTGACATATTGAAGTGCGACAGCCTCTCGATAGTGGGGCTGCAGAAGAACACTGGCAAGACCGAGTGTTTGAAGTATGTGCTACAGCGTCTGCCACTGCATGAGAAACGGGTGGCAGTGACATCGATAGGGATTGATGGCGAGAGCACCGACCAGGTGACACTCACCCAGAAACCAGAGATAGTGCTGCGTCAGGGCATGTACTTTGGCACCAGCGAGGCTCACTACCGCCAGCGTCGGCTGGTGAGCGAGCTCATCGACGTGAGCGACGAGAGCACCAGCTTGGGGCGAGTGGTGACAGCGCGGGCTCTCACTCAGGGCAAGATATTGCTCTCGGGGCCATCGTCCACTCAGGGCCTCAGGCGATGGATGCGCGACATGCGCCGCCATGATATCGACCTGGTAATAATAGATGGAGCTTTGTCAAGGCTCAGCCTTGCCTCGCCTGCTGTTAGTCAGTCGATGATTCTTGCCACTGGAGCAGCCTACTCGATTAACATGTCGCAGCTGGTGCAGCGCACAGCCTTTGTGGTCGACCTTATTAATATAGGTGTAACCAGCCAGGACAATATCGGCAAGCTCGCTCCGCTTGAGAGTGGACTGTGGTGGATTGACACCGATGGCAACCTGCATGAGATGCCTGCCGCCACGTCGCTGTCGCAGCAGGTGCAGTTTGAGGGAATGGAGCAGTGTGCCACCCTCTATGTTGCCGGAGCTCTGGTCGACTCCTTCCTTGAGAAGGTGCGCAAAAACAAACAGTTGCGTCAAGTTGAGCTGGTGGTGCGCGACTTCACCAAGATTTTTGTCACTCCCCAGCAGCTGCGCCTCTTCCAGAAGACGGGAGGTTGCCTGAGGGTGCTGCAGCGCAGCAAGCTCATTGCAGTGACTGTCAATCCCACCTCACCCAGCGGCTACGTGCTCGACTCTGCTGCCCTTTGCGACAAACTGTCACAGGCAATTAATCTGCCAGTCTACGACTTGCTCAAGGACAAAACTAAAGAGCTCTGAGATTTTTTATTACTTAACAATTAAGACTTAACACATAAATAATTGTTGCTTAAAAACGTCATAGAATCACCTTGCGGATTGCGGTTCATGCTCGACGGGCTTGATCTGCAGTCGGGATTTGCTCGCCGCTGGCTGCTTGAAATGAACATGATGACCAGCGCCAGCGAGATAGAGGCATCGCATGACGTTACAAAACGGTTTGTGGGCTTTGTGCGCACCATCGATCGCACTCACTTGACCACTCTGCTTTTTAGATTGCAGGGTGTGAAAGACATTCGCACTACAATCAAGAACCTTAGGCAGCAGTCCACGCTCGACGACATCGAGCTCTTTGAGGTGAAGCACCTGGCAATACTCTCGACCCAAGTGGCGCAACTCCTTGCTGAGCACGGCATGGGCGACGCTGCCCGCATCCCCGACCTCAATGATGTGATTACAATCCTCGACCCCGACGGATTGAAAATGGCATCGTTCTACATCTACGACAGCTACTGCGCTGAACTTCAGCAGCTGCGCAAGCTCATGCGTGAGCAGCCGCAGCAGCAAGAAGAGCTGCTCGTTGAGGCCGCCGAGATTGAAGAGACCGTGCGTCGCGACCTCACCCTTAAGCTTCACTCCCATGTCGATGCCATCGAGAGCGCGCTTGTTGCTCTCGCCACAGTCGACATCAACCTGGCTCGCGCCCGTCAGGTGGTAGAAATGCAGTTGTGCATTCCTTCGATCTCTGCCGATGGCTCCAGCCATTACACAGCCATGTTCCACCCTCAGGTCAAGGCTGCTCTCGCGCGGCGTGGCAAGGCTTTCCAGCCAGTGGACATAGCTTTCGACACCTCTCCAACCCTTATCACTGGCGCAAACATGGGTGGCAAAACCGTTGTCTTGAAGACCATCACCCTGTGCCAGCTTTTGTTCCAGTTTGGCTTTGGCGTGCCTGCAAGTGAGGCCTGCATTGCCATAAAGGACGAGATTTACTTCTGCATTGGCGACGAACAGTCGATAGAGCGTGGACTCTCCTCGTTTGCCGCCGAGATGAAGAACATTGATGCCGTTATCAAGGCATCACGCACCGACAGAAAGATATTGGCGTTGATTGATGAACCAGCCCGCACCACCAATCCCACCGAGGGCACTGCTCTGGTGCAGGCACTGCTCAAGGTGCTGTCGTCACGGCACATGAGCCTGGTCATGACCACGCACTACGATATAGAGCCAGGCTCTGCCCATTGCCTGCGGGTGAAGGGCTTTGCCGATGGTTCAATGGACTACTCGCTCGTGGAAGTTGCTGGAGGCGAAGTGCCACACGAGGCGCTAACGATTGCCCACAGTCTTGGCATCGACCACGAGTGGCTTGACCTTGCACGCAAGGAGCTTGAAAATTCAATCAGTGAAAAAACATGCTAATTAAGTACTATATAAATAATATAATGTGATATGCAAAAGAGTAAATTAGGATTAGATTTCCAAAAAGTGGAATATGCCCGCGGGCTTGCCAAGGACATTGCACAGGATGTTCAGACCTTTGTGGAGCAATACACCACAGTGGCAGTGGAACGCACCCTTTGCCGACTGATGGGCATCGACGGGGTGGACGACAACGATGTGCCATTGCCTAACGTTGTGGTCGAGGAACTCAAGGACAAGGGAGTGCTCAACGAAGGCGCTCTGTTCTTCATTGCTAACGCCATGATTCAAACAGGGCTCAAGCCCCAGCAGATTGCTGAGAAAGTGGCGGCCAACGAGCTCGACATCACCAAAGTGGTGACTACCGACCCCAAGGCAATTGCCGACGTGCTGCAACCCGTCATCGACGAGAGTATGGCTCGCATACGTGCCCGCCGCGCCCGCCGTGAGCACTATCTCGACACCATTGGTGAGGGGCCCAAGCCCTATCTCTACATCATTGTTGCCACGGGCAACATCTATGAGGACGTGGTTCAAGCCCAAGCCGGAGCACGCCAGGGAGCCGACGTGATTGCCGTGATTCGCACTACTGGTCAGAGCTTGCTCGACTATGTGCCTTATGGAGCCACTACCGAGGGCTTTGGCGGCACATTTGCCACTCAAGAGAACTTCCGCATCATGCGCAAGGCGCTCGACGAGGTGGGCGAGGAGCAGGGACGATACATTCGTCTGTGCAACTACTGTTCAGGCTTGTGCATGCCCGAGATTGCCATTATGGGAGCCTTTGAAGGTCTTGACGTGATGCTCAACGATGCTCTCTACGGCATCCTCTTCCGCGACATCAACATGCAGCGCACCCTCATCGACCAGTACATGAGCCGCATCATCAACGGCTTTGCCGGCGTGATTATCAACACTGGCGAGGACAACTACCTCACCACAGCCGATGCTGTCGAAGCTGCCCACACCGTGCTTGCCAGCGACCTGATCAACGAGCAGCTGGCTCTCATGGCTGGCTTGCCCGAGGAGCAGATGGGACTGGGACATGCCTTTGAGATGGATCCCATGCTCAAAGACGGATTCCTGCTCGAACTGGCACAGGCACAGATGACTCGCGAAATCTTTCCTAAAGCTACTCTTAAATATATGCCTCCTACTAAGTTTATGACTGGCAACATCTTCCGTGGTCACATCCAGGACGCCCTATTCAACATGATAGGCATCTGGACACACCAGGGCATCCAGTTGCTGGGCATGCCCACCGAGGCCATCCACACACCATTCATGAGTGACCGTTACCTCTCGATAGAGAACGCCAAGTACATTTTCAACAACATGAACAGCATAGGCGAGGAGATGGAGTTCAGAGAGGGCGGCATCTGCCGCAACCGTGCTAAGGAAGTTCTGGGCAACACCATCAAGTTGCTCGAGGACATCACTAAAGAAGGTCTTTTCACTGCACTGGAGAAGGGAATCTTTGGCGACGTTAAGCGTCCAAAGAATGGTGGCAAGGGACTTGCTGGTGTGACCATGAAGGGCGCCAACTACTTTAACCCATTTATTGAACTGATGAAAGGCAAACGTTAAAAAAATAGGAGACACAAGATATGAGCGAAGGACTATATTCAATGGAAGCTAAGGATTTTGACAAAACCTTAGACTTATCGAAGATAAAGCCATACGGCGACACAATGAACGACGGCAAGGTGCAGATGAGCTTCACACTGCCAGTGCCTTGCGGTGCCGAGGCAGTTGAGGCTGCCAAGCAGCTGATGCGCAAGATGGGATTTGAAAATCCCAGCGTGGTGTTCTATCAGGAGCTCACTCCTGGTTTCACCTTCCTGAACTGCTATGGCAGTTGCACTCACACTGTGGACTACACCACAATCTATGTCCCCAAGGTAGAGTCTAACACAATGGACATGTATGAGACCGATGAGTACATTAAGGAAAACATTGGCCGCAAGATTGTGATTGTGGGTGCCTCGACCGGTACCGACGCCCACACCGTGGGCATCGATGCCATCATGAACATGAAAGGCTATGCGGGCCATTATGGTTTGGAGCGCTACGAGATGATCGAGGCCTACAACCTGGGCTCTCAGGTGCCCAACGAGGAGTTTATTGCCAAAGGCATTGAACTGCATGCCGATGCGCTACTCGTGTCGCAGACTGTGACTCAGAAGGATGTGCACATCCAGAACATGACCAACTTCATTGAGCTCATGGAGGCCGAGGGCCTGCGCGACAAGATGATTTGCTGCTGTGGTGGTGCTCGCATCACTCATGAGCTTGCCAAGGAGCTGGGCTTCGACGCAGGCTTTGGAATGAACACCTATGCCGACGACGTGGCATCGTTTGTTGTGCAAGAGATGGTGAAGCGCGGCATGAAGTAAAGTATTAACTCGATAATTCGATTAATAACAATATATTAATATCATAAACAAAAACTATTATGGATAAACATGAAATGAGAGAGGTCATCGCTAAGCGTGCTGCCAAGGAG
>CAMHNO010000066.1 GCA_946186575.1 uncultured Prevotellaceae bacterium | reverse complement strand
GCGGTGGGCGGTGCCCGAAGGGCATTTGAACTCGACCCAACATTGAGGGTCGAAGACCCTCGCAGCTTGGTCCTTGATGAAACTCATTGTGGTGCGCCGTAGGCGAACTTCAACGATAGCAGCGAGTTGCATCTAACTTCCAGTATGTTGTCAATAGAAGTTCGTCTTCGACGCACTAAGCTATTGATGCAATTTGGACCAAGCTGCGAACCCCTGCGGGGGTTCAATGTTGGGTCGAGTTCAAATGCCCTTCGGGCACCGCACGCCGCGCTGCGCGCGACTTATGCTTTGAAATCTCCCCGAGCACTTCGTGGTTGCATGGTCTTTCGCACAAAGTCGAGTCTTCGACCAGCCCAGCGTCTTCGACGCTCACAGGGTGTCAACCTAAACGCACAAGAATCGCTGAACAGTTGCGAAAGCAAAAGCAGCTACCCCACAAGTTTTTGGCGTCGGAAAAGGCTATGTTGAAATCTTTTAGTAACTTTGCAGTCGTTAAGGCAACATCAGCATTACAATCATGGAAGTAGTTTATGAAGACAATCACTTGATTATCGTCAACAAGGCTTGTGGCGAGATTGTGCAGGGCGACCGCACCGGCGACGAGCCACTGGTCGAGACGCTCAAACAGTGGATCAAAGTCAAGTACAACAAGCCTGGCAATGTGTTCTGTGGCGTCACTCACCGCATCGACCGCCCCACGAGCGGCCTTGTGGTCTTTGCACGCACCAGCAAGGGATTATCAAGGATGAACGAGCTGTTTCGCCGTGGCGAGGTGCACAAGACCTACTGGGCTATCGTCAAGAACCGCCCGCCCCGTGACGAAGACACACTCACCGATTATCTGTTGTCGGTTGAGCGCAACAACAAGACTCATGTGGTTAGTCCCGGCACTAAAGGGGCGCAAAAGGCTATTATGAAATACCGCATCATAGGCCAAAGCAGCAATTACTTCCTTCTTGAAATAGAACTCCTCACGGGGCGCAAACATCAGATTCGTGCCCAGCTTGCCCACTTAGGGTGCCCCATCAAGGGCGACCTCAAGTATGGCGCCCCACGCAGCAACCCCGATGGCGGCATCTCGCTGCAATCGCACCGCATCCAGTTCACACATCCAGTGTCGAAAATCGAAGTAGATGTCACAGCACCAGTGCCCAACGACGCCCTGTGGCAAGCATTGACCAATGCATAATTGCGCCAGCAACCATCCAGCGCAGAGTCATGTAGGGACACAGCACTGTGTCCGGCTTTGTCCGGCTTTGTCCCTACAACAAGACGATTCTCAATGTTCTCAAAAGAACCGTCCCTTTGAGGACGTTAGCTCACTCAGTGATTTTTGCCTCGCGCTTGAAGGTGCCGAGAAGCTTGTCGAACATTTCAATATTCTCTGAATTGCTCACACCAATAGATGAATCATCGTTGCGATGTGACACTCACTTCATGAAGAATTCCTTTATGGCAACCTGCTCGTCAAATTCTACATTTGTGGCAAGATAGGTGTTGCCAAACCCTCCACTTGCCAAGTAACCATCAATGCGATAGATGTCGCGCAGCATGGTTCCAACTTGTAGCATTGAATTATCCATAAGAAATCACATACAATAGTAAAAAATGTTTATTCTTGAATCATGAGGTCGGCAAAGCGCTGGTTGCTCCACACGATGAAGTTGCCGGCATCGTCGGTGCTGATTGTCATCACTCCCAGCGTCTTATTGTTTTCCATCATTGCCTGGGTTGACTCAAGGCCCATTGCCATGCAAGCGGTGGCCCAGGCGTCGGCGCTCATGCAGTCGGGGGCCACGATTGAAACGCTGAGCAGGGTCGACGTGCTGCTCTCACCGGTCTTGGGATTGACTATGTGGCTCACCTTCTTGCCGTTGACCTCCTTGAACTTGCGATAGCTGCCGCTGGTGGCAACAGCAAGGCTGTCGATAGAGAGGACTACGGCATTGGAGTGAACGGGGCCGTTGTCGCCATCGGGCACAGGCATGTCGACCGACACTTGCCAGGGTGTGCCGCGGTCGTTCACGCCATGAGCCACTACCTCGCCGCCAATCTCCACCATGTAGTTGCGGGCCCCATTGCGGGCAAGCATTGCCGCCACCTCGTCGCAGGCCATGCCCTTGGCAATGGAGCTGAAGTCGAACTGCACGCGGCTGTCGTCGCGCACCACCTTGCCATTCTCAAGCTTGGTGTGCTGCATGCCCACAAAGGCTATGATGCTGTCGAGCTGCTGCTGCGATGGCAGTTTGCCGCTCTTGTAGCCAAATCCCCAGGCATTGACCAGCGGCATCACAGTGGGGTCGTAGAGCCCATCGCTCGCCTTGTTCACCTCGAGCGCCTTGTTATAGAGTTTGACGAAAAAGGCGTCGGGCACATCGCTACGCCCCTCGTTGATGGCAGTGACCAGCGACTGCTTGTTATAGGGCGAAGCGCTCTTGTCGACGGCGGCCAGCACCTTCTGTATCGAGTCGTTGAGATCGACCTTCGACTCATAGGTGATGTGATACTCGGTGGTCCACACCACACCAGAGTTGGTTATAAACTTTTTGCGACCTCTCACAAATGGCAGTGCCACCACTATCACCAGCAAGACCAGCAGCACTGCATAGTATTTCTTTGACTTTAAAAAACTCATTGGGGTTAGCACAAAAAAATATCGAAACAACAAAGTGGAATAAAGCACAAAATTACAACTAAAAATCATTAATTAGCACACTATCGCTAAGAAAAAATTGCATTTCTCGCATTTTTTCTTTTTCTTTGCCACTGTTAGTTATTAAAATAACACAACAATACGTCATGAAACACATAGCATTAACAACGATAATCATCGCCATTGCCATCACTTGCAGCTCGCCAGCGCAGGCGCAGGTGAGATTTGGAGTCAAGGGTGGCGTGACCATCAATGAGCTCAAGTGGAACAAAGACATCGTGAGCAGCGACAACCGCGCCGGCTTCACCGCCGGCCTCATGATCGAGATTGGAATGCCAGTGGTGGGGCTGGGCATCGACGCTTCGGCACTCTATGCCCACCGCGAGAATGAGCTATATCTTGAGGGCGCCAAGCTCAAGCGCGACTACATCGACTTTCCTATCAACGTGAAGTACAAGCTGCAGATTCCAGTGCTGAGCAAAGTGATTTCGCCATTTGTGACCACAGGCCCCGACTTCGCATTGCTGCTGGGCGACACCGAGAAGGCCGATTTCTCGACTCGCAAGTGGAACACGTCGTGGAACGTGGGCTTCGGCGTAGAGCTGTTCCGTAAGGTTCAGGTTCACGCCAACTATGGCATAGGCTTGACCAAGGCATTCGAATACATAGGCAAGGAAGTTGACTCCACACCAGTCAAGGGCAAAGACAAGTACTGGACCATCACTGCAGCCTATATGTTCTAAGCCACCTCTTCACAATCACAGCAATGGCAAGAATCCCTGCACAGCGAGGGGCTCTTGCCATTTTTATATAGGTTGGGTCTATAAATTAATTGAGGGAAAGCATTCGAGATGTGAAAAAATGTGTGTATTTTTGCACCATCGTCATTAACAAATTAGTTCTTCATGAAAAAGAAAATAAAGTTGCCCCTGCTGGCACGCATTATCATAGCTATTGCTCTGGGAATTGGGCTCGGACTCGTGCTGCCACTGCCTGCTGTGAGGGTGTTTGTTACATTCAACAGCATTTTCAGCCATTTCCTGCAGTTCCTCATTCCGCTCATCATCATTGGACTTATCACCCCTGCCATCAGCGATATTGGCAAGAGTGCAGGCAAATTGCTGTTGCTGACAACCATTATAGCCTATGGTGACACGGTGTGCTCGGGCTATCTGTCTTATTTCACCAGCTCCAATGTGTTCCCTTTGCTCATCAGCAATGGGCAGGAAATTGAAAAGGTTGCCGAGGTAAAAGCTCTTGAACCATTCTTCACTATCAACATACCGCCACTGGTCGACGTGATGTCGGCACTGGTGACGGCTTTCACCGTGGGACTGGGCATCGCTTTCTTTGAGTCAAAAACACTCAAGGCTGGCTTCGACGAGTTCAAAGACATCGTGACCAAGACCATCGAGGTGGCACTCATCCCGCTGCTGCCCATCTACATTTTTGGCATCTTCCTGGAGATGAGCCACTCAGGACAGGCATGGCGCGTGCTCAACGTGTTCATTGCCATCATCGGAGTGATATTTGCCATGCACATCTTCCTGCTGGTGCTGCAATATTGCATTGCCGGGCTCATTACCCGACGCAATCCACTGCGCCTGCTGTGGAACATGCTACCAGCCTATTTCACTGCGCTGGGCACCTCGTCGAGTGCGGCAACCATCCCCGTAACCCTCAAGAGCACCCTCAATAATGGCGTGAGCAACGGCATCGCCGGCTTTGTGGTGCCGCTGTGTGCCACCATCCACCTCTCGGGCAGCTGCTTGAAGATTGTGGCTTGTGCCGTGGCGCTGATGCTCATGGCCGAGATGCCATTTGACGTTGGTCTCATCACTGGCTTCATCTTGATGCTTGGCGTGATGATGGTGGCAGCTCCTGGTGTGCCAGGCGGTGCCATCATGGCGGCACTGGGTGTGCTTAATTCAATCCTGGGATTCGACGCTCAGATGCAGGCCCTCATGATAGCCCTCTACATCACCATGGACAGCTTCGGCACAGCATGCAACGTCACTGGCGACGGCGCCATCGCCCTCGTCATCGACAAAATCAGCTCCCGCCCCAGCAGTAAAAAAGAGAACTAATATAGTCACTATAGGAACTATAAGCTTTGGGTAGCAAGCTTTTTCCAGCGCAGGTAGCCGGCGACGGCCATCACTGTGTAGAAGCCGTAAAGGCCTGCGGTGAAAGGGATGCCCTTGTAGATGTAGAGGCCGCAGCACACAGCGTCCACCACAAGCCACAAGAGCCATTGCTCCACATATTTCTTGGCCAGTGCCCACAATGCCACAGCGCTTAGAGCCGTTGTGAAGCTATCGAGCAGCGGCACGGTGCTGTCGGTAAAGGTGCACAGGAACCAGTATAGTCCTCCCCACAATGCAAACCCCACTATCACCGACGGCATGATGTGGCTGCGCCTGTAGTGGGTGATGGGTACCTCCTTAGCATCGCTGTCTTTCTTACCCCATCGCCAGCAACAATAGCCATAGATTGCTGCCGCAACATAATAGAACTCCATGCCAAAATCGGCGTAGAGTCCCTTGGCAAAATAAAGGTAGCTATGCACGATGGGCATTATTATGCTCACCGCCCAGAGCCAAATGTTGGCGCGGTACTCGAGCCACAAATAAAGTAACCCGAGCACCGTGCTAACGATATCAATAAATTGTAGCCAGTCCATAACTCTTATAGTCTCTATAGTTACTATAGCCACTATAAACTATTAGAACTTGAAGGTGAGGTGGCCAAGCACGTTGAAACCTGCCATGGGGTAGAAGCGAGGGTCGCTCGCGAGGGTGGGAGCGTTGCTCTTGTCGCCGCCAGTGTAGACGGCTGCCGTCTGCGAGTAGCCGTTGGTCTCATACTTGGCGTTGAACAGGTTGTAGAAGG
>CAMHNO010000065.1 GCA_946186575.1 uncultured Prevotellaceae bacterium | reverse complement strand
GAGCCGAGGCTGGCGACAACGAGATGTCGCTCTACCACATCATCAAGCCTGAAATAGATTTCAACGATGGCACTACCGAGCATGACCCTCAGGTCTATGACAAGGCCGTTGAGAACTTCACCAAGTTCCAGAAGAACGGTTGGCTCGTTCAGGACCCCAAAGAGATGTACTACATCTATGCGCAAACTATGGATGGACGCACTCAGTATGGAATTGTTGTAGCAGCCAACTATATGGACTACATCGAGGGCCGCATCAAGAAGCACGAGCTCACCCGTCGCGAGAAAGAAGAGGACCGCATGAAGCACATACGCGTCAACAATGCCAACGTTGAGCCCGTGTTCCTGGCGTTCCCAACCAATCCTGCTCTTGAGGAGATTATTGCCAACGTGGCTAAGACCGAGCCCGAGTATGACTTCGTGAGCGAGGACGGCATAGGCCACACTTTCTGGTGCATCACCGACGATGCTGTGAACGCACGCATAACCGAGGAGTTTGCTAAGATTCCTTACCTCTACATTGCCGACGGACATCATCGCACTGCTGCAGCTGCTCACGTCGGTGAGGAGAAAGCTCAGGCCGACCCCAACCACACAGGCAAGGAGGAGTACAACTACCTGCTGGCAGTGTGCTTCCCTGAGAACCACCTCAAGGTGATGGACTACAATCGCGTGGTGATGGACCTCAACGGCAACACTCCCGAGCAGTTCCTCGAGAAGGTGGCAGAGCATTTCGACGTTGAGTGCAAGGGCACCCAGGAGTATCGTCCCTGCAAGCTTCACAACTTCTCGCTTTACTTGGAGGGCAAGTGGTACTCGCTCACTGCTAAGGAAGGCACCTACGACGACAATGACCCCATTGGCGTTCTCGACGTGAAGATCTCAAGCGACTACATCTTGCGCGACATTCTGGGCATTATGGACCTGCGCACCGACAAGCGCATCGACTTCGTGGGCGGCATCCGCGGTTTGGGTGAGCTCAAGAAGCGCGTCGACAGCGGTGAGATGAAGATGGCTCTGGCTCTCTATCCTGTGACCATGCGTCAAATCATTAATATCGCCGACAGCGGCAATATTATGCCTCCAAAGGCTACCTGGTTTGAGCCTAAACTGCGTTCAGGACTCATCATCCACAAGCTCGACTAATCTTTTTAGGTTTTCAATAAAAAGCGAGTGGGGCAGATGTCTCACTCGCTTTTGTTGTGGGTAGTTACATAAAATAAAAACAGCTCGTTACTTTCGTAGCGAACTGCTTTCAGTGTAGTGGTACGGGGAGTCGAACCCCGGTTTCCGGCGTGAGAGGCCAGCGTCCTGGGCCACTAGACGATACCACCGTTTCCCAGGTGGGTGCTGACGGATTCGAACCGCCGACCCTCTGCTTGTAAGGCAGATGCTCTGAACCAGCTGAGCTAAGCACCCATGCTTTTATCGGAAAAGCGATGCAAAGGTACGGCGACTTTTTGAACTGTGCAAATTTTTCAAGGCTTTTTTTTGAAAAAAATGCATTTTTGTGGGTTTCTATAGGTTTTTATTTGATTTTGGAGTCGAAAATAGGGGGTTATTTGTATTTGTTGGCGTGTGTTTTGATGGCTTTGAGGATTTGTTCTCCCAGGTGTATGGTGTATCCTTGTTGTGTGAAGAAGATGTTTCCTTTACTGTCGGTTACAACAAAAAGAGGCATGGTTTTTTCGTTGGCTTTTGTTTCCCTGATAAGATCTTCCATATTTGTTCCATAAACGAATCTGACTGTGCCCTCCATTTCCATTCTATCTTTGTCAATGCCCCAAATCACTGAAGCTGGCAAATCGCTGAATTGTGACTTGTCGAAGCGTTGCTCTTGTTCTTCGTTTAGAGTCAGCAGAGTTATATCGCATCCTAATGCCTCAATTTGGCTGGCACAGGTGGCGATATCGTGCAGCGCGTGAGTGGTAGGCTCGTTGCTTGGTGCTATAAATCCAACGATGTGATAGCAGTCATTGTCAAGAATTAGTCTCCTTTCTCCATTAGAATAATAACCGTCTAAACGTAACGTTCCAATAATATTTAACGCGTTATCTTTGTTAAGCAGAGAAAGGTCAATATCGCTTTCTTTGTTGCTTTCGATTTCAAAAGTGGTGATGCTGGCGAGCACGCTGCCGTCGCTCTGGCGGTTGCCAGTGGTGAGCATGTAGGTTCCTGGTTCAAGTTGCACACCATTTTTGAAATAATTGCACCAGGTGGCATCTTCGGGGTAAGTGAGCAACTGCGGTTTGTTATCCACAACCTTGCTTAGGGTGAAATGAGTGTAGTAGGAGAGGTCGTTGTGGGTGTCGCTGGGTGTGAAATTAAGTCGAAGCGTTCCCGAAGGCTCGGTTTTGAGCGATTCGCTTTTCTCAAATTTTACCTCATGCCAAGCTCTATTTACATAGTATTCGAGCTTGCCGTTCACCTCATTGATTCGTGCGGGCCAGCCCATGCTGCGTGCTGCGCTCACGAAGAAGATGGCGCGTCCCAGTTCATCGGTGGTGCGAGTGCGGTACACGCTCATGGGTTGCTGACGCAGGCGTTGAGGGTTGTGCTTGTTGTCAATCGTGATATTGCCCTTGGTCCACTCAATTAGCTGGCCAATGTTCTTGAAGTGGCTGAGCTTGCTTTTAAAAAACGCTTTGTAGGGCGTGAGCCACTCGTTCTCTACTCGTGGGCACAGCACATATCTACAATAGATTTCGCTGGTATCGATGATTGCCACCTCATTGTCGCGCAGCACGTCGAGTTCTATGTCGCGCAGGTCTTTGGCGCTGAGCACATCGAGCAGTTTGTGTGCCATGACTTTGTTTTGTGCCTCATCGAGAAACTGCTGAATGGTGCGATGATTGCCTCGCCACGCCTCGACGGGCATCGTGGCTTCGTAGGCTTGGCGGATGGAGTCCTCCTGCGCCTTGCGGCGATTGTTGAGTGCACGTTGCTCGTCGGTGACTTCGGGTAGCTTTGCGCCAGATGGCGGTGGCACTATGTCGAGCTCCAAGTGCTGTGGAACAGCGTTATCGCGCAACTCTATTAACACAAAGTCATCATTATCACCAGCCCACGACACTTTCTTCACGGCCACCAGGTCGTCCTTGGTTACCCACACCAGCATATCGCCCTTGCCGGCAGTGAGAGCCGCATTGCCACGTTCGTTGGTAGTGTCCTTTGCTACAGTGTAGAACTCGGCGTAGTTGTATAGCTTGAACTCCACAATGGCATTGGGGACGGGGTTGCCATTTCGGTCATGGACTTTTATGTGCCTCACCGAGGTGGGGGTGTAGTTGCTGGTGACATTGATTTCGGTGTAACACAATGTGCGGCTCACCACTTGCTCGGGGCCGTGGTAATCGCCAGCGACCTTTGTGTGCATGAGCATGCCTCGCGAGGCGCTCTCGTTGAACCATCCTAAGTTGAGCACTGGCTCAGGCTCACAGGCTCCCAAGAAGTACCATCGGCCACCGGCCCACGCCTCAACCCACGCGTGATTGTCGTCGGTGTGAGCCCAGCGAGGAGTATAGACCTGGCGTGCGGGAATGCATACCGCTCGCAGCGCAGCTACGAGGAATGTAGACTCCTCGCCGCAACGGCCATAGGCAGTGCGCACAGTGGCGAGCGGACTGCTGGTGCGTGGGTCGCTGGGGCGGTAGCTCACCTTCTCGTGGCACCAGTGGTTCACTTCGAGTATGGCATCTTCCATCGTGAGGCCTTTAACGCGGTCTCTCAGCTCGCGGTAGAATACCATTCTGGCCGTGTCGAGGTTCTCGTTGTTGACCCGCACTGGCAGCACAAAGTGCACAAACTCACGCTCTGGCACACTTTTGCCCCACGGCATCTCGTCGCGGGCTTGCAGGGTGGTGAGGTAGTTGCGATAGTAGAACTGCTCGCTGTAGTCGGTAAGGTCGGGCATTGCAAGGTGGGCGTTGAGCTCTCGCACATATTTCCAGGCTGACTTGCTGTTGTCGCTTGCCGCTATGCTCACCGCTGCTGTTGCCACCATTGTGAAAGCTATAATTGTTTTGGTTATGAGTTTCATGACACTATCTTTTTTTATTTGTTGCAAAAATAGCAAATGATTGGCAAAAAACACGTAAAAATGTGCGCATTTTTTTGCATTTTCATGATAAAGTGCTATCTTTACAACTTGAAAAGCTGAGAACTGGAATCTCAATACTCAAAAAATATTGATAACTGAAAACAGAAAAAAATTATGAGACCAAGTTACGTAATGTTTGCCGACGGCTTCGAGGAAATCGAGGCCCTGACCATTGTTGATGTTTTGCGCCGTGCGGGAATGCAGGTTGTCACTATGACGATTTACGACGCCCCCGAGGCCATTGGGGCTCATGGAGTTACCGTAGTGGCCGACGAAGTGTTCAACGCCGAGCTTCTTGAGGATGCCGAGTGGGTGATTTGCCCCGGTGGTATGCCAGGAGCTTCTAACCTTGCCGAGAACGAGACCTTGTGCGACATTCTCAAGGAACGCAACAATGACGACGAGAACATCGCAGCCATCTGCGCTTCGCCGTCGGTTATTTTTGGCCCGCTGGGTCTGCTCGACGGACGCAATGCCACCTGCTATCCAGGCATGGAAGAAGGCATGGAGGGAGCCAACGTGGTTAAAGAGCATGTGGTGGTAGACGGCAACATTGTCACTGGCATGGGGCCGGCTTCGGCGGCACGCTTCGCCCTCACCATCGCCACCATGACCATGGGTCAGGATGTGGCTCGCGAGGTGGCCGAGGGCATGTTGCTGCTTTAGTGGTGGCCAACCGTGTTAGTAATCAAGTGTGCAAAAAAACAATCGTGGGAGCCAGGCTTCCACGATTGTTTTTATCTAGGCTGTTGCTTAATGCAATTTGTTACTTGAAGAAGTAAGTGGCCTGCACAAACCAGGTGCGGTGCTTTGCAACATTGTCGTCGAGCAGCTTGGTGCCCAAGTTCTGGCCAATGCTGAAGCTGTAGCCACCGCTGAGCTGAACCTTGTTGAAAAGCTCAACGCCCACGCCGGCATGTAGCAGGACGCTCACACGGGTGTAGTTAAGGGCATCGCCCACCTTGTTGTGACCGGCAAGGAACGAGAATGTGGGGCCAGCATAGACAAATGGCATGATAGTGCTCTCCACACCTCCCAGGCGGCTGTAGCGGAACTTGAGGTTAAGCGGCACGTCGATGTAGTGAAGGCGGGCGGCTTGGTTCTCAATGCCCTGTGACGACCATGCGGTCTTGTCGCCCAGATGCAGCCTGCCCTGGCGCAAAGTGTAGAGAATCGAGGCATCGATGCCAAATCCCACGCCGGGAATCATCATCTCGCCTGTCAGACCCACCGAGCCGCCAAACATGCGGTCGCTCGCAAAAATGTCGCTCTGCTTGAAGTGTATCTCGTTGTAGTTGCCACCGGCAGTCACGCCCCAGCGCCTTATGGGCTGGGCTACCGACGAAAGCGAGCATAGCAGCGCTGCAACAGCTATTATATATTTAATGTGTTTTCTCATTTGAGTTTTGTGATGTTTTTGTTTTCAGACTGCAAAACTAACACAAATTATCGTTACAACCAAGTTTTCATTTTTTTTTATGATTTTTTTTTGAAAAGTTTTGGCGGTTCCAAAAAAAGTAGTAACTTTGCACCGCAATTGCAAAAAAATTGTCCTGTGGTGTAACGGTAGCACACCGGATTCTGGTTCCGTTTGCGTGGGTTCGAATCCTACCAGGACAACCAACGAGAGTGGCCACAATCGAGGTCACTTTCTTTTTGAAACTTTTTTATTAACCGCGGTAGTCCTCAGTGCAGGACACGCCGCACAAAACAAAACTTATTAAGAAATGGCAACTAAAATTAGACTGCAACGTCATGGTCGCAAAGACTATCCGTTCTATCCCATTGTCATC
>CAMHNO010000064.1 GCA_946186575.1 uncultured Prevotellaceae bacterium | reverse complement strand
ATTTCAGGCTTGATGATGTGGTAGAGCGACATCTCGTTGTCGCCAGCCTCGGCTCTTGCCTCCTCGCTCGAGAGAACGTCGTAGGGTTTAGAAGCCACTTTTTCAACTAACTCTTTTGGGGGACGTAACCCCTTGAAAGGTTTTACATTTGCCATGATTTTCTTTAGTTTTTGTTAATTGTGTAAAAAAAGAAAGTTATTAATTATTTATTAAAGTAGTATCATTCAATTATTTGTTGTTGCCACGATTTCTCTTAAGCCTCCTCATGCAGTCGTTGCATGTGCCATACACGGTGAGATTGTAGTAGCGAGTTCTGAAAGCGGCAAACTTGCGAGCGTTCATATAGGCCATGAACGCCGTGTCGCGCACCAGCTTGGTCTTGCCACACACCTCGCATTTGAGGTGTATGTGCTGCACCTGATCAACCCTCTCATAGGCGATTGAGCTGCCTCCTGTGTTAATCTTACGCAAGATTTGGGCCTCGACGAGCAAATCTACCGTGTAGTAGAGGGTTGAGCGGCTTACAAGAAATGCATCGTCGCGCATAGCCCTGCTCAGATCCTCGACAGTGAACTGCTTGGAAAACTCCAACACCTTATCAAGAATCTTATAACGCTCGGGGGTGTTACGCTTTCTCTTCTCCTTGAGGAAAGAGGCGAACTTCTCGATGATGACAGCGCTTGACTGCCCCTCAGCCAGCTTCTTGCTCACCATGGCAACTTAATAATGACTGTTTTATGGGTTATCAGAACAACTTCTCGGGATAAATACCCTGGCGATGCAGCTCGGCGAACTTTTCTACCACTGCAGGACGATCCTCGCTGTAGGTCACACCAAACCACTTGGAGTCGGTGCGTAGCACCTCAACGGTCGATGTACCACTCTCTACGAGCTCGCTCACCACTATTGGGATAAAGAATTCGCTCTTAGGCACATTGATACTGTGGTTGAGGAAGTTGACAAACGAGCGCTCACTGTGCTCGAAATAGTCGGGAGTAAAGCCCCAGAAGTTCATCGACACTGGTGTGGTAGGCTCAAGTTTCTCGACCAGGTCACCCTCGGTGAAGATAATGTCGTGATTCTCGTCATAGCCAATCTTGGTGCGCTCTACCACACTCTGGAGAAGGCCATCCTTGGTCTCGCACACACCGCGCGACACTGTGCCGCTCTCGCTCATGGTGTTGCCCACGTTGAAGCCCACCATGAAGTAGCGGTCATGGCTTCCCTCGGGCAGCTCGCTCAGAGCCTTACCAAGCACCTCAAAGGAGTTACGGCCATAGAAGTCGTCGCTGTTGATCACGGCAAATGGCTCCTTTATCACATCCTTGCCCATGAGCACAGCATGATTGGTGCCCCAGGGCTTGGTGCGGTCGGCGGGGCAAGTGAAGCCCTCGGGGAGTGCGTCGGTCGACTGGAACACCACTTCGGTGGGAATTTTGCTCTCATATTTCGACAGAATCTTCTCGCGGAATTCCTGTTCAAAATCTTTGCGAATCACAAACACCACTTTGCCAAAGCCGCTGTGGATGGCATCGTAGATTGAATAGTCCATGATGGTCTCGCCATGGGGGCCCAGACCATCGAGCTGCTTCAGGCCGCCATAACGGCTTCCCATGCCAGCAGCAAGAACAAATAATGTAGGTTTCATGTTATATTTTGGTTGATAGGAATTACTATGAATAGCTATGAATTACTATGAATTACTATGAATTACTATGAATAGGTAGGAATAACTATTAACTATTAACTATTAACTATATTCGGCGGGCACCGTCGCTGATGATAACATCATAGATCATGGGCTCGTGGCCATATTTCTCATTAAACTTATTGCTGGCAGTAGCTATGAACTTATCGTAGAGTTCGTCTTTCACCAGATTGATGGTGCAGCCGCCAAAGCCGCCACCCATGATGCGTGAGCCAGTGACGCCGCAATCGCGGGCAATGTCGTTGAGGTAGTCGAGCTCTACGCAGCTCACCTCATAGTCCTTGCTTAGACCCTGGTGGGTTTCATACATGCAACGTCCCACGGTCTCAAAGTCGCCACGCTCCAGGGCATCGCACACGTCGAGCACACGTTGCTTCTCGCCAATCACATAGACGGCGCGCTTGTAGTCTTCATCGCTAATCTTGTCGCGGCTGGCTTCAAGCATCTCCATTGAGGCATCGCGCAGGGTTTCTACGCCCAGAGTCTTTGCCACACGCTCGCACGACTCACGGCGCTTGTTGTAGGGCGAGTCAACGAGCTCATGCTTTACTCTTGAATCAATGAGCACGAGTTTGTAACCTTTTGCGTCAAATGGGTAGTATTTATATTCCAGCGACCGGCAGTCCAGGCGCATCAGGTGGTCTTTCTTACCAAATACCGAGGCAAACTGGTCCATGATGCCGCAGTTCACACCGCAGTAGTTGTGCTCTGTGCTCTGCCCTATCTTGGCGAGTTCAAATTTATCAATTTTGTTGTCGTTGAACATATCGTTCAAGGCAAAGGCGAAACACGACTCAAGGGCTGCCGACGACGAAAGACCTGCACCCAAAGGCACATTGCCGGCAAACACGGCGTCAAATCCCCTGACTGTGCCACCGCGCTTGATGGTCTCGCGGCACACGCCAAACACGTAGCATGCCCACTGCTCCTTGGGCTTGTCCTCCTCGTTGAGCCCAAACTCGCAATAATTGTCAAGGTCGGCACTATACACGCGCACCTTGTCAGTTCCGTTCTCTTTAATGCCTGCCATTATGCATTTGTCAATGGCGCCCGGGAACACGAAGCCCCCGTTGTAGTCGGTGTGTTCTCCAATCAGGTTAATGCGGCCCGATGATGCATACATCACAGGCTCCTCACCAAAACGCTCTTTGAACAGAGCTATGATTTTCTCTTTCATTTATGATATAGTTTTTAATGTTTTTACTCTATGTTTGCAAAGATTGCACGAAGATACAACTTTATTTGGAAACAAGAGCAATGTTTCCCAAAATTTCAACAAAATTAAGGTTTGTCACAACCCGAAGACAACATCCCGAATCTGTTCTACCGCCACATCAAACAACATGAACAACAAAATCACAACAAATTGTTGCAACTCAACTATAAACTATGAACTGAGAAATGTGAACTGTGAACTATATTACTCTCCCAAGAGCATATTGTAGATGGCTGTGACATCAGCGGCGGTGATGTTGCCGTCACCGTTAATGTCGCAAGTGGCGATGTAGCTGTTGTCGTCATCGAGCAGGTAGTTGTAGATTGCCGTGACATCGGCACTGGTGATTTGCCCGTCGATGTTCACGTCACCGTCAATGAGTTCCAGCACATTGCCAAATGCCAGCCATGGGTTGGGCTTGTCGCCATACTGCTCAAGGAGGTACTTGTCGGTAGTACCTTTGGGGACGTAGAGCGTGCTTGTCGCGGGGATGCCACTGAAAATGCGGTTTGAAGTGCTGCTGTTAGTATAGGTCACGTCCTGTGGGTTACTTATCTTTGACACCGCCACGTTGAGATTGCTACAGCCATTGAATGCCCAGTTCTCTATCTTTGTCACCGAGCCTGGGATTGTCACCGATTCCAAACTTGTGCAATTTTCAAAAGGTGCAGTCCCGATGGCTGTCACCGAGTTGGGGATACTGATAGACAACAAACTTGAGCAATCCCTAAATGTGTAATATCCGATTGTTGTCAATGAATTGGGTATATTGACCTTTGTCAAACCGCCACAAAGTCTAAAAGCGCAGTCGCCAATTTCGGTCACCGAGTTGGGGATTTTAGCTGTTTCCAAGCCAGAGCATTTGTAGAACACATATTTCTTTATCTTAGTCACTCCCTCAGGTATCTCAAGATGTGTTATCTTGCTGTTATTCAAGTATAGAATTTGAGCATTATTTAATGGGTTGCTTGTGTTATCAGCAAAATCGATATTGCACCAAGCGGCAACATCGCTGATGTTCACTTTAGTCAAACCAATGCAATTGCTGAATGCCGAAGAGCCAACTGAGTTCACCGCATTGCCCATGGTCACCTGCGTCATGCCAGTGCAGCCACTGAAAGCATAGTTGCCAATCGAGGTCACCGAATTTGGAATGGTAACTTTTGTTATCGATGTGCAGCCATCAAAAACATAATTCTTGATACTGGTCACACCACTCGGAATCGTGAGATTGGTGACTTTGGTGCTGTTTAGATAGAGGTTCTTGCCATAGTATAATGGATTAGATGTGGAGTTTGGGAAGTTGATATTGCACCATGCGGTAAGGTCGCTGATGTTGACACGTGTCAAGTTAGTGCAGCTATAGAATGTGCCGCCACCTATCTCTGTCACCGAACTTGGGATGGTCACTTGTGTCAGACATGTATCACAAACAAATGCGTTTGCTTTGATTTTTGTCACAGTGCTTGGAATCGAGAGATGGGTAATCTTTGTTCCGTTTAGATATAGATTCTTAGCCCAATATAAGGGATTTGCAAAATCATTGAGAAAATTGATATTGCACCAAGCAGCAAGACTGGTTATATCAACTTGTGTCAAACTTTCACAAGCATAAAAGGCATTATAGCCAATCTCAGTCACCGAGCTTGGAATAGATATTGAAGTTAAACTTCGACAATTATTGAAACAAGATCTGCCTATAGAGGTCACTGAATTACCCATGGTTAACGAAGTAATGCCATGGCTAAAATAAAAGGCCTCTTCACCTATAGAGGTCACTGAATTCGGGATTGTTACCGACCTCAAACCAAAGCATTGACGGAAGGCTTGGTCGCCAATTGAGGTCACTGCGTAAGTCTTGCCATTGTAGGTGACACTTGATGGGATTGTCAGTGAACTGCTAAGGTTTGAATAATAAGGCTGTGTGGAGTTTTGATATGTCACCGTGACGCTCGTTCCGTTGTCGTTAAAGTTATAGCACAAGCCATTGACCATAAAGTCGTAAGCGCTGGCGTGCATCGCTGCTGCCATTATCAATAAAAGAAATGCAAGTAGTCTTGTTTTCATGTGTATGTATTTTAATTGATTGTTATTCTGCGATTTTTGCAAAGATAACTACTTTTTGGGGATATTTGATAAAAAACGCTCAACTTATCGCAAAAATCTCTCCTTTTCCAAAAAAATGATGCATTAAAGGAAAAATGCTTAACTTTGAAAAATTATTTAGAAAACCCACTATGAAATACCTGAAATTGCCCAATGACAAGGTGCGGCGACTCACGTTCTATCTTGCAATGGAGGAACATGCCGCTCAGTTGCTTAAGGACTACAAAAGCATCGACGAGCTGTTCTTCTCATGGCGGGTGAGGTCTACCGTGGTTTTTGGCCGCAACCAGCTCATCGACAGCGAGGTGAACGTGGCCTACTGCATAGTAGATTGAGTTTTTAAGCATTTTCGAAGCACTCCACTAAAAAATAAGTTGCCATGCTGCTTTCTTATGGATACAATAAAAAATGAGACTGAGAGTAATCCCAGTCTCATCTTCTTGTTCAGTCGTCATCAATTGCTGCCCAGCAAGATGTTGTAAATAATGGTTATATCAACTGATGAAATGGTGCCATCATCGTTTTGGTCTCCGTTGACGATATCGCTGTCATCTCCGTTGAGGAGCCAGTTGTAGAGTGCTGTAATATCCACACTGCTCACATGGCCGTCGCCGTTGACATCGCCTGGGACACTGGCACTGCTAAACAAGTCGATGTTCACATGATTCTGCATCGTGTTGATTGACAGATAGCCATAACTTGGCTCTATCGTGCTATAAGGGCTCACTTCGTTGCCAGTGTCATAATCAAACTGGTGGGTCTGCTCATTGTAGAGATAACCACCGACGGTGTTCACAAAATAATCGTTTATCACTGGCACAAGCATGTTGGTGGGCGTGGCGGTCGATGTTCCTAAATTCTTAAACTTATAGACCCGTCCCTTGGTCCCCTTCATGAGCATTGCTGTAGAAGCTGGAATGGCACCGTTCCA
>CAMHNO010000063.1 GCA_946186575.1 uncultured Prevotellaceae bacterium | reverse complement strand
ATAGTGCAAACCGAGAGAAACACAAAATGAAAGACGCAGTTTTTCATTTTCATTTCCGAGGTGAAGCCTATTTTATCTAAAAATAGTGCTTTTTCAAGAAAGATGAGCTATTATTCGGGCTTTTCTCAAAAAAAAGCGTAACTTTGCCGTTGATGAAGCACGCAATCAAGAGAACAATAACAGTCTCACTTATCACAACGCTGATAATCGCAATAATAATTGTGATTGGCGCCAGCTACTATATGCTGGGCTTTGCATTAGAACCCCTAAAGCGCAGCCACAACGAGGCTATGGAGCGCTTTTTCAAGCGCGAGCCATCGAGCATTAAGACTTGGACCGACTCACTTGAGCAATATCATGCGCTTGTCGACACAAGCATCACAATTGACAACCGTGGCACATTGCGTGCGATGATTGTTAATGCTAACAAGCCATCTAACAAAGTTGCAGTTCTATTGCATGGATATAAGGACCGCGCCGAGTCGATGCTGCACATTGCCTATCTCTATCACAGCATGGGCTTCAATGTGCTGCTGCCACACTGCTTTGCCCACGGTGAGAGCGACGGCGACCACATCGACATGGGCTGGCTCGACCGCCACGATGTGATGCGGTGGATGCAGGTTGCCAACGAGAAGTTCCGCGGCGACTCGGCCCAGACGCAGATGGTGGTGCACGGCATCTCGATGGGCGGCTTCACCACCATGTGCATCAGTGGCGAGAAATGCCCAAGCTATGTGAAATGCTTTGTCGAAGACTGCGGCTACACCAGCGTGTGGAATGAGTTTTCACACCAGCTGCACTCCATGTTCTCACTCAGCGACGTGCCCCTGCTCTACACCACCAGCGCACTGTGCAAGATGCGCTACGGCTGGACTTTTGGCGAAGCATCGGCAGTGGAGATGCTCAAAAAGTCGCGCCTGCCCATGCTCTTCATTCATGGCGATGCCGACACTTTTGTGCCTTTCAGCATGCTCGACGAGCTCTACAATGCCAAGACTCAGGGCTACAAGGAAAAATATGTGGCTCCTGGCTCGGAGCACGCACAGTCCTACACCGACCACACCCGAGAGTACACCCAGCGCGTAAAGACTTTTGTAACAAAATTCATCAAATAGAACTTGCCTACACTAATCGTCATAACAGGTCCCACGGGGGTGGGAAAGACTGCGGCGGCCATCGAGGTGGCTCAGCACTTGGGCTGCGACATAATTAATGCCGACTCGCGGCAGGTGTTCCGTGGCATACCAATAGGCACTGCGGCACCAACTCCCGAAGAGCAGGCACTTGTGCGGCACCACTTTGTGCAGTTCAAGGAGCTTGACGAGTATTACAGCGCTGCGCAGTTTGAGACCGATGTAATGGCTCTGCTGCCATCACTCTTTAAGCGTGCAAACTGTGCGGTAATGTGCGGAGGCTCAATGATGTATGTCGACGCAGTGTGCAACGGCATCGACGAGATACCCGACATAAGTCCCGAAGTGCGCACCGCCGTCAAGCAGCAGTGGCGCGAGCAAGGCTTGGAGTCGCTGTTGGCCGAGCTCGAACGCCTTGATCCTAAATATTTTTCCCAAGTCGACAAGAAGAATCCTGTGAGAGTGCTCCATGCTGTGGAGGTGTGCCGGCAGACGGGTGTCACCTACTCTTCGCTGCGCACTGGCCGCATCAAGCAACGCCCCTTTAAAATAATAAAGGTGGGGTTAAACATGGAGCGAGAATTGCTCTTCGACCGCATCAACCACCGCGTAGATGCCATGATTGAGCAAGGCCTTGAGGACGAGGCACGCAGTGTATACCACCTGCGCCACCTCAACTCGCTCAACACCGTGGGCTACAAGGAAATGTTTGCCCACTTCGACGGCACGATGAACCGCATCACAGCCATCGAGCGCATCAAGAAAAACACCCGCGTCTACGCCAAGAAGCAACTGCGCTGGCTCCAGCGCGACACTTCCATTACCTGGACCGAGCCCCAGCACTGCCTAAAGATTATAACAGATCACATTAGAGTGTAAAAGCCTTTTTTTTGAATGAAACAGCAACGACCCATAACTCCCGATAATGCTTACCTGAGGCTGGCAACGCTGTGCGCACGCAGCGAGCAGGCCGAGGGCGACCTGCGCAAGAAGCTGCGCGACTGGAGCATTGCACCAAGCGATGCCAGCGCCATTATCGCACGCCTCAAGCAGGAGCGATATCTCGACAACGAGCGCTATGCCCGCGCCTACTGCCGCGACAAGCTGCGCTTTAACGGCTGGGGACGCACCAAGATTGCCTTTATGCTGCGGAGCAAAGGCATAGAGCAGGAGTTTATCGACACCGCTCTCGCCGAAATCGACGATGATCAATACACAGCCATCCTCAACGAGGCCCTCGAAGCCAAGTCGAGAACCCTCACCCACAAGGACTGGCAGCAAGCTCGAGCCGCCTTGCTGCGATTTGCCGCTTCACGAGGGTTTGAGCCAGCACTATTTTACCCTGCAGTCTCACGCTTAATGCCAGGCAACGATGACGATTAAAGATATAATATCGAGTGCCGCCAATGTGCTCATGCCCCGCACCTGCTCGGTGTGTGACAAGCCCCTCGACGGTGACGAGAAATTCCTGTGCCGCAAGTGCTTGATGGAGCTGCCCCGCACTCACTACGAAGACATAGATTTCAACCCCTTCGAGCAGTTGATGGCAGGCAAGGTAGCAGTGGAGCGGTGCGTGAGCTATTTCTTTTACCATAAGGGCGAACCCTATGCATCAATTCTTCACGACCTCAAATATCGCAACATGCCAACCTTAGGGCGATGGATTGCCGAGCGCGCTGCTCGCCAGATGCAAGGCAGCCACTTCTTCGACAGCATCGACGCCATTGTGCCCGTTCCGTTGCACTACACCAAGCTCGCCAGCCGCGGCTACAACCAGAGCCAGTTTATAGCTCAAGGAATAGCCAAGGCAACCGGGCTACCTGTGATAAAAGCGCTGAAAGCACTCCACCAGCATTCCACACAGACTCACAAGGATGCCGCCGAGCGCCTTAAGAGCACACAAGGAATGTATGGCGCAAGCAAGCGCCACAAGCAGGAGCTTAGCGGAAAGCATGTTCTAATCGTTGACGATGTAGTGACCACAGGCTCCACCCTGCTGGCCTGCGCCACAGCACTGAAAGACACAATCCCTGGCGTGAAAATATCACTCTTCACTCTCGCCGCCGCGCAGCTTGATTAGAAGAGGAGACAGGAGCATTGGAATTGTGCATTATGCCATTGTCATCACATGTTGCCATAAGGGAGCTGGGCGATTACCTCACCAAGCTTTTTGGCACCATCACTGAGTTTGCTTCCCACCATTGCACGGAGCATCATGGGAAGCTCGATGTTAATCTCGGTAACACTCTGGGTGTGGCCTTCATCTATAGCTTCAAGGTTTACTGTCAGTCCAAAAGGCACTGGCGACTGCTGGGCGGTGTACTTTACCATAGTGGGCTCTATACTCTCGGCCACACTTAGTTTCAGGGCACCCATTGGCGATTCAACGCTGATGCCGTCTTCCTCAAACTTCACCTTCTCAAGATGCTCTCGAGCCTCGGCGGGTAGCCGATCGATGTTCTCGTCGATGTGGGCCTTGAACACCCGCGGATCGCTAAGCTTGCTGTAGACAACATCTATGTTATGATCAATGATTACTTTATCGCTCTTGTAAGTTTCCATATTGTTATTGCTGTTTAATTTAGGATTAGGCATTAATCAATCTTGAGAGTGGCTGGAGTCCAGCTTGCCGGGTCGTCGTGCCATTGTTCAAACACTCTGGCGTCATCGGCAGTGATACACTTCATGTCAATGGCTGCACTTAGCATCGACTTGAAATTAGTGAGAGTTATGAGCTTGAGCTGTTCTTGCTCAAACAGATTCACAGCATCCTCAAACTCATAGGTAAACATCGACACCATGCCCAGCACATCGCCACCAGCGAGCTGCATCTCGTGCAGCGCCTTGATGGCATTATGGCCTGTCGATACCAAGTCTTCGATGAGCACCACGCGCTGCCCTGGCTCAAAGTTGCCCTCAATCACGTTTTCCAAGCCATGATCCTTGGGCACATTGCGCACATATACAAATGGCAGCCCCAGCGTGTCGGCCACAAGAGCCCCCATAGCAATAGACCCCATTGCGACGCTTGCAACCACTTGAGCGCCAGGAAATTCTTCAAGAATCATCCTTGATAGTTCAACCTTCACAAAGCGCCTAACATCGGGATAGGACAGGGTAATCTTGTTGTCGTTGTAGATGGGTGCATTCCAGCCATTGCCCCACAGGAAGGGACTGGATGGCTGCAGCATTATTGCGTTAATCTTAAGGAGTTTCTGTGCCAGTGTCAAGTCTAAGCGTTCCATTTGCTTGGTGTTCTATTGAGTTAATAATATTACCTAATTGCCGGAATTTATGTGCAAATTTCGGCATAATTATTGAGGTCTGCAAGCATTTTGCTCAAGATTTAGTAAAACGACAGGGTGCATCATAAAATCTGAGTACTCTTTTAAAAAGGTAATAAACGGTGAATTTAGCGAATTATACTATAGGGTGTGTCAAAATTCGATATTTGCCACAGTCCCCCCTCTCGTAGGGACAGTGCTGCTCTGCCCACTTGTTCAAAACCTTGCGAGCGTGAGCATTTTATTCAAAAACTCAAATAAATTTGTTTTTTCTCTCGGTTTTCACTAATTTTGCAGTATGAAGACAAAAACACACAACATCAAGAGGGCTCGCCTGCTTGTTGCAGTTTTAGCTCTAATGGTGGGAACAACTATTGCCATGAGTTTTACGCTTCCCAACGAGGACGAAGCCATCGACAGACCCATCATCAAGGTAACTGGTGGCAGTGCCAATCTTAAAGCAATCTATCGTTTTCATGATGTAAACGACACTCAAATTGTTGCTGCCCAAAACTTTGGAATCGAGCCATTGAAGCTGAGGTCGGACATTGACAGTGTGCTGACCGGAAAATTGAGCTTAGTGGAATCGTCCAATATCTTTAAAATCGATAAGCTCACACACTCTGTTCCTTATCTCACACCAAGTGCTGCACAGCTGCTACTGAAAATAGCCAGCAATTTCCAACAGAAGCTTCGCGACAATGGTTTTGCTCAATACAGGTTCATTGTAACATCGCTGTTACGCACCGAGGATGATGTGCGACGCTTGATGCGGGTCAACCGCAATGCGGTGAAGAAGAGTTGCCACATGTATGCCACCACCTTCGACATCGCCTACAACTGCTTTGAGAAGGTCGATATCGAGCCTGACTTTGAAGGCAACGACGCCACCCACCGCCAGCTCGTTAACCTGCTTGGCGAGACGCTGCAAGAGCTGCGCGACGGCGGCCTGTGCTTTATAAAATTCGAGCGTGGCCAGCCCTGCTTTCACATTACTACACGACAATAATCACAACCTCAACAATTAATCATCTTTTATTAACTATTTAATCCTCAAAAGACATGAAAAAGTATTTAGCCGAAATGGTGGGCACTATGGTGCTCGTTCTCATGGGATGCGGAGTAGCGGTTAGCCTGCAATGCGGCACCGACACAGCATCGGTAGTTGGCACTGCCATGGCCTTTGGCTTGGCAGTAGTTGCAATGGCCTACACAATTGGCGGCATCAGCGGATGCCACATTAATCCTGCAATCACCCTGGGATGCTTTCTATCAAAGCGCATCAGCGCCAAGGATTGCGGCATGTACATGTTGTTCCAGGTGATTGGAGCTTTCATTGGCTCGGCAATTCTGTTCCTGCTCGTTGGAAACGTCGAAGGGATGGAAGGCACCGGTGCCAACAACTTGCAAGATGGCGTGAACACTTGGGGTGGCCTGCTGGCCGAGATTTTCTTCACCTGCGTGTTTGTGCTCGTTGTGCTGGGTGCTACTGCCAAAACTAATGGTGCTACTAACAATTTCGCTGGCCTGGCCATTGGTCTGTCGCTCGTGCTCGTTCACCTGGTGTGCATCCGCTACACTGGCACCAGCGTTAACCCAGCTCGCTCAATTGCTCCAGCAGTGTTCGAGGGTGGAGACGCACTATTGAACCTGTGGATCTTCATCGTGGGTCCATTTGTAGGAGCAATCCTTGCTGCAGTAATATGGAAAGTAATTGAGCCCAAAGAAGCATAATCACTCTTTTGCTCTATCATCAAAATAATCCCTCACTCATAACACTGATAGAAGTGAGGGATTATTTTTTTGCAAAATCCTAAAGGAATTATTGATTTGGGATAAATTAGGCTGGGTCTCGGAAAAACTCAAATAAATTTGGTTTTTCTCTCGACTTGCACTAA
>CAMHNO010000062.1 GCA_946186575.1 uncultured Prevotellaceae bacterium | reverse complement strand
GCATTGACTATGGCAACAGCAGGTGCTCGCGACTATAATTTCAACGAGATGACCTACACTCCCAAGGCCACCACGTTCATGCTCAACACTAACGACGACGCTCAGGCTGTGACACTACGCATCTACGATGCCGGCATCGATGGCAAGGTGATTAAAACAGTGAACCTCAAGCGCGTGAAGGGTAGCAGCAGTGAGTGGACGGCTAAGGTGAAGGGTGACCTCAAGGGTAGGTTCTACACTTTTGACGTGAAATACAACGGCGCCTTCATGGGCGAGACTCCGGGCATCTTTGCCAAAGCAGTGGGCGTGAACGGACGGCGTGGTGCCATCATCGATTTGTCCGAAACCAACCCCGAGGGATGGGATGCCGATGTGCGTCCTGCCATTGCCCTCAAGGACCACGTTATCTATGAGATGCATCACCGCGATTTCTCGATAGCACGCAACATTAACCTCGACCCCAAGGTCACTGTCAAGCGAGTGAGCACCAACTATCCTGGCAAGTTCATGGCGCTGACCGAGCCTTGGGCTATAGGGCACTTAACCGACTTGGGTGTGAACGCTGTGCATGTTCTGCCATCCTACGACTACGCATCGATCGATGAGACTCATCTCGACCAGAACCGTTACAACTGGGGCTATGACCCCCTGAACTATAACGTGCCTGAAGGTGGCTACTCGACCAACCCCTACGACCCCGCTATTCGCAACCGCGAGTTCAAACTCATGGTGCAGGCGCTGCATCGTGCCGGCATCCGCGTTATTCTGGACGTGGTCTACAACCACACGTTCAACATCGACGATGGTAACTTCCAGCGCACCTGCCCTGGCACCTTCTACCGCAAGAATGCCGATGGCTCGTGGAGCAATGGCAGCGGTTGTGGCAACGAGACTGCGAGTGAGCGGGAAATCATGCGTCAGTTCATGCTGGCGAGTGTGAAATACTGGATTGAAGAATATCACATCGATGGCTTCCGCTTCGACCTAATGGGCGTGCACGACATCGAGACCATGAATAAGATAGCCGACATGGTGCACAGCATCGACCCAACAATGCTCGTCTATGGCGAGGGGTGGAGCGCCGGCTCGTGTGCCTATCCGCAAGAGAAGTTGGCGGTGAAAGCCCACATGAAGCAGATGCCCGAGGTGGCTGCATTCAGCGACGACATTCGCGACGCGCTGCGCGGTCCCTGGGATGGCGACGACAAGGCTGCCTTCCTGGGCGGACTGCCAGGCTTTGAGGAGAGCATCAAGTTTGGCATAGCGGGCGCAATCGAGCATCCACAAATCGACTATAGCAAGGTGAACTATAGCAAGGAACCATTTGCCCTTGAACCCACGCAGATGATAGCCTACGTGAGCTGCCACGACGACATGTGCCTTGTCGATCGCTTGCGCGCAAGCATCCCTGGCCTCAGCGATAAGGACTTGGTGAAGCTCGACCTGCTGGCACAGACCGCCGTCTTCACTTCGCAAGGCATCCCGTTCATGCTCAGTGGCGAAGAGCTGCTGCGCGACAAGAAGGGCGTGCACAACAGTTTCGAGAGCCCCGACAGCATCAACCGCCTGGACTGGAACGGCCGCATCAAGCACCCCGATGTGTTCGACTACTACAAGAATCTCATTGCTCTGCGCAAGCATCACGAGGGGTTGCGTCTGGGCAGTGCCGACCTGGTGCGCAAGCATCTTGAATTCCTGCCTGGTGGCGACTGCTTGGTGGCCTATCGACTCAAGAACCTCAAGGCAGTGGGCGACTCTTGGAACGACATCATCGTCATCCTCAACGGCAACAACGAGCGCAAGGCAGTGAAGCTGCCCAAGTCGACCTACACCATCGTGGGCGACGGCGGTGTCATCAGCGAGAAGGGCTTCTACACCCTCACTACCGACGAAATCATAGTTCCTGCCCGCTCAGCAATAATCATGCACGATTGATAGTTATTAGATTTTTCGACTTCTCGAGAATATCGATTTAAAAATAAAAAATTATGAAAAATATACTTTTAACAGCGATTGTTGCTGTAACTGCCATAGGAGCATGGGCAATGCCCAAGGTGCCTATCTTCAAGGTCAACCATGTTGAGCCCACCAATTGGTTTGTGGGAATGAAGAACCCATCGGTGCAGCTCATGGTATATGGCGACGGCATTCGCGATGCCGAGGTCTCGACCAACTATGCAGGTGTGAAAATCGACAGCGTGGTGCGCCTTGATAGCCCTAACTATCTGCTCGTCTATCTCAACACCGCCAGTGCTAAGCCTGGCAAAATGGAACTCCGTTTCACTAAGGATAAACTGACCATACTGGTTGACTACGAACTGAAAGCCCGCGAGATGAGCGGTGACCAGCGCATGGGATTTACCAATGCCGACGTGCTCTACATGCTCATGCCCGACCGTTTTGCCAACGGCAACCCCAGTAACGACCGTGTGCAGGGCATGCGCAGCCAGGTGTGCGACCGCAGCAAGCCAAGCTACCGCCACGGTGGCGACCTTGAGGGCATTCGTCAGCATCTCGACTACCTTACCGACCTGGGCGTGACAGCCTTGTGGTTCACTCCAGTGCTTGAGAACGACTCGCCCGAGAGCCCTTGGAACGACACCTATCACGGCTATGCCACCACCAATTACTACCGCGTTGACCCACGTTTTGGCACTAATGCCGACTATCGTCGTCTCGTGGACGAGGCTCACAGCAAGGGCCTGAAGGTGGTGATGGACATGATTTTCAACCACTGCGGTTTTGAGCACCCCTGGGTGGCCGACATGCCCAGCAACGACTGGTTCAACTCCCACGAGTGGCTCAAGGAGTCGAAGGGCACAAGCGACTCGCGCGGCACCAGCTTCATGCAGACGAGCTATAAGCTTGCTCCTGTGCTCGACCCCTACGCCAGCGAGTTTGACAAGAAACAGACTGTCGAGGGTTGGTTTGTATCTACCATGCCTGACCTCAACCAGAATAATCCTCACGTTATGAACTACCTCATCCAGAACAGTATTTGGTGGATTGAGACAGTGGGCATCGACGGTATTCGCATGGACACCTATCCCTACGCCTTCGCCGGCCCTATGGCGCGCTGGATGAAGACCATCGACAATGAATATCCCAACTTCAATGTAGTGGGGGAGACCTGGTTTGAGCAGCCGCCTTACACCGCAGCTTGGCAGCGCGACAGCAAGATTGCTAAGGAAAACAGTTATCTGAAGACCGTTATGGACTTCTCGTTCTACGCCTGCTGCGACTCGGCTCGCGTTGAGCAGACCGATGGTCAGTGGCGTGGTTTCAATCGCGTGTACAACAGTTTGGTGTTCGACTATCTGTATCCCAATCCCAGCAGCGTGATGGCGTTTATCGAGAACCACGATACCGACCGCTACCTCAAGGATGGAAAAGATGATCTCACACTCAAGCAGGCGTTGGCGCTGCTGCTCACCATCAACCGCATCCCGCAGCTCTACTACGGCAGTGAGGTGCTGATGAATGGCACTAAGCAAGTGACCGACGGCAATGTGCGCAAGGACTTCCCCGGCGGCTTCCCTGGCGACAAGCACAACGCTTTCACCGCTCAAGGTCGCACACACGAGGAGAACGACATGTTCAACTGGCTGCGTGCCCTGCTGCACTGGCGCAAGGGGCCAGGCAGCGACGTGATTACTAAGGGCAAGCAGACTCAGTTCCTGCCTCACAACGGCATATATGTGGTTGCACGCCAGTACGCTGGCAAAACTGTGATGACCATCGTCAATGGCACCAACCAGAACGCCACCATGCCCGTCAAGCGTTATGCCGAGGTGATTGGCAACGCCCTTGTGGGCCGCGACATCCCCACCAGTTCGCACGTGAGCCTCGTGAGCGACATCACCCTCACCCCACGACAAACACTGGTGCTCGAGTTCTAAAAAACGTAATATTAAACAAATGGGCGGCCTATATTTTGATGGGTCGCCTTTTTTGATTATTTGTTTTTTCCTGACTTCGTCATTGCGTCACCCAAAATTCATCAGTGAATAGTTTTGCTATTCGCTGATGTCGTTTCATGGGCATGGTTTTTGTGAAAGTCTTGCCGCTTTCAGGCAGTCGGAATACGATGGTGGTGACAGTCTTTGCCATGTTCAGCACCTTGTCTACGCTCATGCCGATAGTTGCCAGTTTAGTATACTTGCCTTTATTCTTTTCTGCTACTATCACACTTACACTGCCCGACCGATTATGTATCTTCTTTATGAACATAGTTAAAAAAACTTTCGCATACCCCAAAAACAGGGTATGCAAAATTACAACAATTTGTTTAATAGTCAATTACAAATTAATACTTTTCTTTCTTGAAAAAAGTGACGAAGTCAGGGCATCTCACGTTGAATCTCAGACTTGTCCTCTGTTTTAAGACAATGACGGACAATATTCTTAGTTTTCTTTTTATTAAGGACAATTGCCGCCGGAGCTCCATACTGTTGGCAATTGTCGCTGTTTAGAGTCGGCTTTGCCGAGAAATCTTACAAATCGTTCCAAATCTTAAAAATTATTTGTTTGATTTGTTCTAGATTTGATAGATGTGTCGCGCATGATGGCTTCGCCACCTCCCACCGTACTTCGTGCGACTAAGGCTTCATCCTCTACCCGAGCTAAAGGTTCTGCCCGCAGGGTACTCCCACACCTAAAAGGGGCGCGCTGCGCGCTTAAAATTAAATTAAAATTTGATTTAAAATTGCATCGTCACTGTAAATAATTTTTATTTCAATTTTTATTACATTTTAAGCGAAGCGCCCATCCTGATCGTGATTGGGTTTCTTGTCTTCTTGTTCTCTTGTCTTCTGTTTTAAGACAATGACGGACAATAATCTTAGTTTTCTTATTATTAAGGACAATTGCCGCCGGGGCATCTCACGCTGAATCTCAGACTTGTTCTCTGTTTTAAGACAAAGACGGACAATATTCTTAGTTTTCTTTTTATTAAGGACAATTGCCACCGGGGCATCTCACGAGTACTTAACACTTAACACTTACTACTTAACACTTACTCTTGTCTTCTTGTTTTCATTTCTCCTGTTATTTCTTGTGAAAGTGCTTATTAATGACTATATTTGCATGTTCTTTGACAGTTGACCGCTTTAGTGAGATGAAATCTGGGTGACTAGCAAGAAACGAAAAGCGATACTCGGGCGATTGGTTCTCTAATGACCAGGAGGCGCCTATGTGCAGACTCCCGCGCTTTTTTGTTATTATGTATAACGCTCAACGGGGTAGCGGAGCAATAAAACCGAGACAAAAATGAGGAAAAGTGTGAGAATTATTGGTCTTGTGGCACTGCTGGTTTTGCTGGTGGCAGCACCAGTGGATATGATGGCGCAGAAACGCGGAAAAGCGCAGAAACGCAAGGCAAAGACCGAGAGAACCACTAAAGGCAAAGCTGCGTCTGGCGAGCAGACGTTTACCGTTAATGGTGTGTCATTCACGATGATTCATGTTCAGGGAGGCACGTTCACGATGGGAGCCACCAGCGAGCAGGGCAGCTACGTCGGCAATAACGAGAAGCCTGCCCACAAGGTTGCTGTGTCGTCGTTCTTGATTGGTATGTTCGAGGTCACCCAGTATCTGTGGACGGCGGTGATGGGCAACAATCCCAGCAAATTACAAGGGAGTGATATGTTAGCCTTGCGTCACCCGGTGGAGAATGTTAGCTGGGACGACTGTCAGGAGTTCATTCGTAAGCTCAATGCTGCTACGGGCAAGCATTTCCGTTTGCCCACCGAGGCTGAGTGGGAGTATGCTGCAAGAGGTGGAAACAAGAGCAGGGGCTACAAGTACAGCGGTAGCAACATCATTGATGATGTGGCAGCTTATGCTAATAATTCAGTTATTCTTGAAGCTTTGAATAAAGAAGAATTGCCATGCCACGGCTTTGTTGGGATGCTTGCCCCCAACGAGCTTGGCATCTATGACATGAGCGGCAACGTGTGGGAGTGGTGCCAGGACTGGTATGGTGAGGATTATTATAGCAACTCACCGTCGAGCAACCCCACTGGTCCCTCAACGGGCTCTAACCGCGTGAAACGTGGCGGCAGCTGGAACAGCAGCGCCGTGAGCTGTCGCGTGTCGTGCCGCGTCTACGACTCGGCCGACCTCCGCAGCCGCTACATCGGCTTGCGTCTTGCCCTATAGTTTCCCCCGTCAGAGAAAAACGAGCGTGAGAGGGATTTTGCCCGAAAAAAGCTCGTGCGAAGCCGAGCTAAAAGAGGGTGCAAAATCCCTCTCACGCTGAATATCAGACTTGTCCTCTTGTTTTCTTGTCCTCCTATTCTCTGTTTTAAGACAATGACGGACAATATTCTTAGTTTTCTTTTTATTAAGGACAATTGCCGCCGGAGCGTCACGCTTTTCCCCATTCCGAGATGGTAAAGCTTGCCATGATGGGCCTCAAGAGCCACAACCAAGTCACGCAATCCATCACGATTACACAACTGACCGAACATCATTGTGAGCAACTGATTCCAGCAAGTGAAGCTCTTTATATATCTGTCTCCTTGATACTTACGCACAAGATATTTGAAATGATTTCGGTCTAAGAACGAAGCTAAAGAGGCAAAAACATACTTATCTTTATTCATAACAGTCTGATTATGACCGCAAAGATAAATTCAAATCTGGTGACTGCCAAAAAGCTATTTAACAAACTGAATTTCAATAATTTCAAAGACCTATTTT
>CAMHNO010000061.1 GCA_946186575.1 uncultured Prevotellaceae bacterium | reverse complement strand
GTCAACGTCATCCACAAGGCTGTGGGTGCCATCAGCGAGAGCGATGTCACTCTGGCCGCGGCCAGCGATGCCTATATCATTGGTTTCCAGGTGCGTCCCTCTATCGATGCCAAGCGCTTGGCCGCCCAGGAGGGTGTGGACATTCGCATCTATTCCATCATCTACGATGCCATCGAGGAGATTAAAAGCGCCATGGAGGGCATGCTCTCGCCCGACATTAAGGAGGAGGTCATTGGCAATGCCGAAATCAAGGAGGTTTACCACATCAGCAAGGTTGGAACCATTGCAGGTGCTATGGTCAAGGACGGCAAACTCAAACGTGGCTGCAAGGTGCGCGTGATTCGCGACGGCATTGTGCGTCACACTGGCACCCTGGCTTCGCTCAAGCGCTTCAAGGACGACGCCAAGGAGGTGACCAGCGGCTATGAGTGCGGATTCAGCATCCAGAGCTTCAACGACCTCGTGGTGGGCGACATTGTAGAGGCATTCGAGGAAATCGAGGTTCAAAAGACACTCTAAAATAATTGATGAGTGTTAAGGTTTAAGTGTTAAGTGTTTTTAGGTAACCTCTAAGCACTTAGCACTTTTTCTTTATACTTAACACTTATCACTTAACACTTATCACTTAACACTTATCACTTAACACTTATCACTTAAAATGATTTACTATCTTAACATTGGATCTAATCTTGACGACCGTGAGGGCAACCTCTGGGCAGCCGACCTCAGGTTGTCGCTCGACCTTGGGCTCGTGGTGGCGCGCTCGTCAATTGTCGAGAGCGAGCCATGGGGCTTTGAGAGCGAGAACGCCTTCCTCAACATGGGCATTGCAGTTGAGTGCCGCTACACACCCGTCGAGGCGCTTAACATCATCCATGATATAGAACACGAACTCAACCAGGGCCACAGCCACCGCGACAGTAATGGCCACTATGTGGACCGCCTCGTTGACATCGATATCATGGCTATCGACGAACTCGTCGTCGACCTACCCGGCTTGCAGGTTCCACATCGCCACCTGCCTCGCCGCGACTTCTTCCTCCGTCCGATGGCCGAGCTTGCTCCCGAGTGGCGCCATCCCATCCTTAATCTCACCGCACAAGAGATGCTCCAGCAGCTTTTAAGCAATGATTTAGCATTATTGGGTAAAAGTGAAGCATTGCCCAAAGGCGTAATTAAACATTAAGTTCCTGAAATGCTCTGGCACTTCAGGAACTTGAATTATTGAGTCTTTTGATCAAAGATGATTATATTGCTACTTCTTCTTGTCTTTCTTGAAGTAGTCGTTATACATCTTTATTCCAAAGATTATCACGCTGCACACGGTTGAGATGAGATTAGTGATGAACAGAGCCGCACCAGGGCCGAAGAAGCTGTCGCCATCACCCAAGATGCCAAGCATGGCGCCCTGCATCATAAAAGCGATGCCGCCAATGCCAATCATCAGGAATGTGGGCAGAGCAATGTCATCGGTCTTGCGGGTCTTGATGGTCTGAATGGCCTGTGGCACATAGCCCAGCACCAGTCCAATGCTGGCAATCAGGCCAATGGTGTGATAGAACGTGCCCTCGGGCGAGAAAAAATCTTGAAGTAGTATCATGATAGTTGCAGTTTTCAAATGGTGGATTATTTAATCTGTTTCATCAGCTCTTGAGTAGCAGTGATAAGCTGGGTGTCGATGCCCAGTACCACATCGGCAGGATTGTTCAGAATCAAGATGTCGGGTTCGAGCTGACTGTTCTCAAGGTAGTTGCCCTGAGCAGTGCGATAGCCGATGATGGGAATGCCAAAGACGAGCGACTCGTCTTGCAGGGTCTCCCACGAGACGCTGGTCATAGTGCCAGGAACGGGAGCACCCACGAGTTTGCCTATGCCCATCTGCTTGTAGACCCATGGTGTGCCGTGAGCATTGCTGTAGCAGGCCTCGCACTGGAGCATGATGCTGGGCTTGTTCCAGCGGCGGCTTGGCATGTCGCAAGCCTCGCGTCCGCGAATCACTTGAGTCAAGTACTTCTTGCCGGTGAACAGCACTTCGATGTCCTCGTGCAGACGGCCACCGCCGTTGAAGCGGATGTCGATGACGATACCGTCGCGGTTGTTGTACTTGCCCAGCACCTTGCTGTAGACCTCGCGGTAGCTGGCGTCGTTCATCGACTGAATGTGCACGTAACCCAGTCGTCCGCCCGAGATGCTGTCAACCACGTGCTCATTGTGCTTAACCCAGCGCTTGTAGAGCAGGTTGTTGAGCGTGCCACGACTGATGGGTTTCACCACTTCGTCCCAAGTCTCGCCTGTGGCTGGGTTGCGGAAGCTCACAAGAGTTTTCACACCTGTCTGGCCGTTGAGCATGATAGTTGGGTCGTTCTCGACGGTGATTTCCTCGCCGTTGATTTTCTCGACGATGCAGCCGGCTTTAACTTTCGACTTCGCCTTGTTAAAGGGACCTCCTGCAACCACTTCGGCAATCTTCATGCCCTTGCCTGTGTAGCTCATATCGTAAAGCAAGCCCAGGTTGGAAGTGGCCTCGCCACCGCTTGGGTAGTAGTAGCCACCGGTGTGCGACACATTGAGCTCACCCAGCAGCTCGCTAAGCAGGTTGGCAAAGTCATAGTTGTTGTTGATGTGTGGCAAGAATTTGCGATAGGTGTTGCACATGTCTTTCCAGTTCACACCATGGAAGTTGAGGTTGTAGAATCGCTCCTGAATTTGCTTCTCCACGTGGTTGAACATGTACTCGCGCTCGCTTGTGAGGTCCATCTTCATCTTGGCTTGATAGCTGATTGATTTGAGCTTGTCGCTTGCAACGGTGAGCTTCTGCATCGAGCCGCTGCCCAGGATGAAGAACTCCTTGCCGTCCTTCGAGCTCTCGATATTGGCCCAGCGAGAGTTCATCTTGTTGATCAAGCTTGTGCTGTGCTTGCGCAGGTCCATTTTCCACAGGTCGTAGCCTTTCTCAAAGGCCGAGAGGTAGTAGAGTGTCTCGCCGTCCTTGGTGATAAGGGCGCTTGCGATGTCGCTCGAGTTGGTAGTCACGCGCACGATTCGGTCCTCTATGCCTTCGAGCTCCACGACAATGTCTTTAGACTTGTCGTCTTTCTTGGTCTGGTCTTTCTTGTCTTTGCTCTTCTCAGCATCTTTCTTTGCTTTCTCTTCCTCGGCTTTCTTCTCTTCCTTTTCGGCCTCCTTCATCAGCTCGTTGTCTTCCTTGTTGAGCTGATATTTGTCGAGGGCCTCCTGGTTGAGGAATACCATTGCCAGGTCGTCTTGCGAGCCCCACGAGGCATGGCTGCGCAGGCCATATCGGTTGGTCTTGAACAAGATGGCGTTGCCGTCCATCACAAAGCAAGGACTCTCGCTGAAGTAGGCACTTTGCGTCAGGTTGTAAATTTTGCCGCCCTGAGAGCTCACAAGGCCCACGTCGCTATAGGGGTCGCGCTGGTTGCCTATGAACTCAAGAGTGAACCACTTGCCGTCGGGCGACCACTCATAGTTGAAGCCACCATTGGTCTCATACCAAGTGCTGCCGTCGGTCACCTGGCGCGTCTTCTTGGTCTTCAGGTCCATTACCATCAGGCGGGTGCGGCCCTCGATGAAGGCGAGCTCCTTGCCGTCGGGAGAGTACTGTGGCATTGCGCGTTCAACGCTGGTGGATGGAATCAGCAGCTCCTCCTTAATGGTTGTGGCATTTGGGAAGTTGAGGTCTTCGCTACGCTCAATGGTGGCCTGGACAAGCTGCCAGATGCCGTTGCGCTCGGTGGCGTAGGCTATAGTGCGGTTGTCAGGAGCCCAGCACACGTCGGCTTCTTGCTGTGGTGTGTTAGTGATGCGCTTGGTGGTAGTATACTCTACCGAGGTGACAAACACCTCGCCACGCACGATGAATGCCACCTGCTTGCCGTCGGGCGACACCGCGGCACTCTTGGCACCGCTCGAGTAGCTCAAGCGTTTCTCCTGGTCGGCATCGTCGTGAATCACATCGATTTTCACCTTCGCTGGCTTGCCACCTTGTGCCTGGGTGTAGATTTCACCATCGTAGGTGTAGCACAACGTGCCGTTGCTCGCTATCGACAGGAATCTCACGGGGTTCTTCTTGAATGAGGTCAGAGCCTTGATGTTTTGAGGTGCATCAGTTGGGAATGAGTACACGTTGAACGAACCGCCATCGCGTTCACTCAGGAAGTAGACGGTGCTGCCGTCGGCACTCAGCACGGGGCTGCGGTCCTCTCCGGCATGGGCCGTGAGATTAGTGTGCTTGCCAGTCGACACGTCATAGCGCCACACGTCGCGGGTCACACTTGAGGTGTGGTGCTTGCGCAGTGGGTCTTCCATGCCTTTCTGGTCTTGATATAAAAAGAATTGACCATTCTTGTTGAAGGTGATTTCTTCGGCGGGCGAGGCAAGCACTTGAAGGCTCAATCCGCCAGTTGCGGGAACTTGGTAAACCTCGGTCAAGCGCGACGATGGGAACAATGCGCTGCTGATTGGGTCTTGAATTGCGGCCGAGAAGTAAACGCTCTTGCCATCGGGGGTAAAGGTCCAGGGGGTTTCGTTGGCGCTGTTAAAGGTCAGCTGGCGAGCCGGACCGCCGTTGCTCGACATTACATACACGTCGAAGTTGCCTTTGCGGTCGCTTGCAAACGCAATCTGGCTTCCGTCGGGCGACCACACTGGGTTGCTCTCATAGCTGGGCTGGGTGGTCAGTTGAACTGCTTGGCCACCGGTGGCCGCCACTTTGTAGATGTCGCCTTTGTAGCAGAACGCTATCTCACGGCCGTTGGGAGAAATTTTGGCATAACGCAGCCACAACGGGGTCTCGGCCCATGCGGTTGTGGCTATCAGTGCAGCTACTGCTGCAAGTAAATGTTTTTTCTTCATGTTTTAATTTATTGTGAATATATAATTAATCAATGATATGGTTTTATCCAATTTGTGCAAAATTAATGAAACCAAGCTGAATTAGCAAACTTTATCTCACTTTTTCGGCATGAGCAGTGAAAAAGCGGCACCACAACTTGAGGTTGCAGTGCCGCGGTGACTATGATAGTCATCCCTTTTTAGCCGTGTGTTTAATCATTAATCATCAATTTATTAACCATATAATCATTAACTTGTGTCTCACCACGCGCTGTGCGTTGCACGAGGGTTAGCACTTGTGCTTATGAAAAAACTATTAATATTACATTGTTACACTTGAAACTTCTCGCCTTTGAGAAAGAGGATATGGCGAGATCACTCTCCGTTGCCTGTGCTATTGTCGTGGCCAGTGCCGTTGTCAGGGCCATGACCTGGACCATGACCGTGTCCCTGACCTGGGCCACCATATCCATGGCCTGGGCCGTGACCGCGCCTGCCATGACCGCGACGACCATCACGCATGTGCTCGCGCTCTTTCTCCTTCATCTCGGCATACTTGGCTTTTTGGTCGGCAGTGAGGACCGATTCAATATGTGTGTTGAGGGCATCACGCTCGGCTTGCTCTTGCTTTCGCATCTGCTCCATGCGCTCTTTTTGAGCCTTGTCGAACTCGGTGTACATCTGTTTCACTTGCTGCTCTTGAGCATCGGTTAGGTCGAGCTCCTTGTCAAGGCGCTGGACTTGGTGTTCTACGCGCTTCTCGGGGTTGGGACCACGGCGCTCGCATTGCTGTTCACCGTCTTTTGCTATCATCACTGTTGTGGCTGCAAGGGCCATAGATACTATTAAAATTGTCTTTTTCATAACTTTAGTGTGTTTTTAATTGTTTTTTTGAAAATTATATTATTCTCTGTTTTTTTCTTTTTCTAAAAAGGGCCCTGCCCTGAAGCAGGTGAAGGGCAGGACCCTCTTTTATAAAATTACATGAAGCCAACTACTCTGAACACTACTGTGCCACCTTGACGCATGGGGCTGTAGATGACGCCATCGTGAGTGTAGTGTCTGCGGCCGTCGCGCATTATAACGCTGTGGCGGGTGGGAAGCGATGGAACTATCATGCCTATGCTGGGGCGAACAACCTCATAGCCGCGATCAGTCATGTTGTAGAACATGCCGTCGCTGTAGATGAAACTTACTCCTCCATAGTTTATTGCCACTCCGTGAGGACGGTTGTGAACGCGACTGCCATAGTGCATTCTGCCAGGACGGCCACCCACTGGAGGTTGAGGCTTTGACACTTGATGACCGTGACCTGGACCTCGCATTTCAACTCTTGGTCTGTGACTGGGAGCACCGCCTCGCATGTCGCGAGCTTCAGCAGTTGATGAGGCCAGACCTGCGCCCATCATAACAATTGCGATGCTTAAGATAATTTTTTTCATAATTCTTGAGTTTTTTATGCTGTTGCCAGCGGTTAAACATTTTCTTTGTTGCAAAGATAATAGGGCATTTTGCCTCGCGCAATACCTTGGCAAAAAGGTGGTGGTGAACGACAGCAATCTGATGGTGAACGACATTTCAAGATTTGAAAAAAGCGGTTTTTCAATAGCTCTCTTGTGTTCAAAGTGAGGGGGGGGGGCGTATGTAGATAACACGTCATGATTCATTCAGCGAGGCGCAAAACGCTTGGCTGTTGAGTACAATAAGCACCCAATAAGGGACAAAATCATTTATTTTTGCAAATAATCCTAAAATTGCTATCGCAATTGAAAAAAATAATTGTAACTTTACACCCTCTATAGCACATCAGTTGAGATGTTGCTGTTTTGCACAAGGCAATTTATCAGGTTTTTATCAAGATTCCATGCCTCTTAATAATATTAAATGCACTGCCGATGCGTGTATAACGAGTAATGAAATTTATTATTAAAATTAAAATACTGCAATTATGAGTTTTAACAATGCACTAAAGAAAGTTCTGGGTCTGGGCGACTTTGGAGAAGGGGTTGACGACCTCGACTACTTCGAGAAAAGAAACTACGATAATCCATGGCGCAAGGATGAAGACGAAAAAAAGTCTAAAAGCTCCGACGATAACCCACAGCAACATGAAGCACAACCTCAGCAGCAACCCAAGCCCGTCTATACCAGAGTGGAACTGCCCAGGCAAGAAGTCGACATGACAGGTCTTGCCAGCTCTAAAGGCGATGGCGTGCCTGAGAATATTCTCAAGCGACTCATGAACATCATCAACGGGAACCTCTCGCCTCACATCCTCAACAATCTTAACGTCGAGGCCGAAACAAGAGCAATTGTCGAGAGTCTCAAGCCTCAATTCCGTGATTATGAGACCAACCTCAGGAAGGAAGTGCTCGATAGCGCAGCCGACCGATGGAACAAAGAAAGAGCCGAGATAATCGAAAAACTCAAGGAAACCGACGACAAGGCGCTTAAGGCCTACGATGAAATTGAAGAGCTCAAAGACAAAATAAAAGCTACCGAAAACTCCAGAAAGACCACTCTCACTCGCTACAACGATCTGCAGATGAAAATGCAGAACCTCATGGCCGATAAAGAGAAAACCGACATGGAAAATCGTAGTCTGCAGAACAAAATGAAAGTTCTGCAAATGAACGATGAGAAAGGTGAAGGCTCCGATAAGGCTAAAGAAGAACTGCTCAAGCTCAACGAAGAACTTACAAAAGAAAGAAAAGAGGCTGTTAAGTCTAAAGAGAGAATCAATCAGCTGCAGAAGCAAGTTGACGAACTCAAAGCTAAGGGCGATGGAGCAACCTCGGCCGACATCGATCAAGCTCTCAAAGACAAAGATGCCGAGATCGACAACATGGCCGCTCAGGTTGCATGGCTACACCGCCGACTTGACCAGGCTACCGAAGAGCTCGACAAGGCCAACGAAGAACTTGCGCAAGCCGAGCAACTCGCCAGCGAGATCGACAAGTTCGAGGAGAGAATGAAAAGAAAAGATGAGGAAATTGCCGAACTGAAAAAGCAGCTCAGCAGCAATAATAAGAAGCACAACGACGAGAAAGTGGCCAGCAAAGAAGGTAAAGACGACCACAAGAGCCCAATTCTCGACAACCTCGACGACGGAATTGAATTCACAGGCGACGAAGACGAGAAAAACCAAATGTCGCTCTTCTAATCTAAACATCATACACCTTATTATATAATATATAAAGGTTGATTCTCCCATCAAGTGCGCGCCGTCCCCCTGAACAGGGTGGGCGGCGCGTCTTCCTGTCGCCCGCCGTGTCTTCCTGCCGCCGTGCCGTGCCTTCTTGCCGCCCCGCCGCTCTGCCCCGCCCTGGGGTTCGTCGGCCTCCCCGTTGTCCCAAACCATCCCCGTCCCTGTCCCAAATCACTCAAAGTGCAGAAAAAACGCATTTTTTCTGATTTTTTTTGTTGAAATATTTTGCTGTTTCGGAAA
>CAMHNO010000060.1 GCA_946186575.1 uncultured Prevotellaceae bacterium | reverse complement strand
AGGACACCCGCATGAAGGTGCGCTTCATCATGGAGGTGGCATGGCAGGCTCACTTTGTGACCAACATGTTCATCCGTCCACAGAACGAGGCCGAGTTTGACCAAGAGCCCGACTTCATCGTCTACACTGCCAGCAAGGCCAAGGTAGAGAACTACAAGGAGCTGGGCCTCAACAGCGAGACTGCTGTTGTGTTTAACGTCACCAGCAAGGAGCAAGTGATCCTCAACACCTGGTACGGAGGCGAGATGAAAAAAGGCCTCTTCTCGATGATGAACTACTACCTGCCCTTGAAGGGCATCGCCGCAATGCACTGCAGTGCAAACACCGACATGAACGGCGAGAACACCGCCATCTTCTTCGGACTGAGCGGCACCGGCAAGACCACTCTCTCGACCGACCCCAAGCGCAAGCTCATTGGCGACGACGAGCACGGCTGGGACGACGAGGGCGTGTTCAACTTCGAGGGCGGCTGCTATGCTAAGGTCATCAACCTTGACAAGGAGAGCGAGCCCGACATCTACAACGCCATCCACCGCGATGCTCTGCTCGAGAACGTGACTGTCGACGCCGAGGGCAAGATCGACTTCGCCGACAAGAGCGTGACCGAGAACACCCGCGTGAGCTACCCCATCTACCACATCAAGAACATCGTGCGCCCATTCAGCCATGGCCCCGCTGCCAAGCAGGTTATCTTCTTGAGCGCCGACGCATTTGGTGTGCTGCCTCCAGTTTCGGTGCTCACTCCCGAGCAGACCAAGTACTACTTCTTGAGCGGCTTCACAGCCAAGCTCGCAGGCACCGAGCGCGGCATCACCGAGCCCACTCCCACCTTCAGCGCATGCTTTGGCCAGGCATTCCTTGAGCTGCACCCCACCAAGTATGCCGAGGAGCTCGTGAAGCGCATGCAGCAGAGCGGTGCTAAAGCCTATCTCGTCAACACCGGTTGGAACGGCACTGGCAAGCGCATCTCGATTCGCGACACCCGTGGTATCATCGACGCTATCCTCAACCACAGCATCGATAACGCTCCCACCAAGCAGATTCCATTCTTCAACTTCACCGTTCCCACACAGCTCGAGGGCGTTGACCCAGGCATCCTGGATCCACGCGACACCTATGCCAACCCCGCAGAGTGGGAAGAGAAGGCCAAGGATCTTGCAGGTCGCTTCGTGAAGAACTTCCACAAGTATGAGAGCAACGAGGCAGGCAAGGCACTGGTGGCCGCCGGTCCACAGCTTTGACAAAATCACTGAGCACCACTGCAGGTGCTTAAAGATTCTAAAATAGCAAGGAGGGCGAAGCTCGCTATGAGCTTCGCCCTCCCCTTAATTTATAGCATCAAATTACATCAAGTGATGGTTCTTTTGATGTAATCAGATAAAAAAAGCGCTAACATGTGGAGAGGTTGCGATGCCTCGCGCCCCGCAGCTCTTGGGCTGCGCGCCGTGGTGGGGTGCTATTTCGGCTGATGATCAATCGTCGGAATCGTCGTCGCGATAGGTGCCATACTGATTGCTCTCACGCTCCTGCTGCAGTTTCTCCTTCTTGCGCAGCGCGAAATAGAGCAGCACAATGATGACCAGTCCCACGCCCACTATGCCAAAGTAGTAGAGATACTCGCCGCGGTAGAGACGGTCACGCCCTATCCATGCCATGACGGCAAGATAAATGAGCATGATGGCGGGGAAAACTATTGATCGCTTAATCTTGAATTTCTTGTCCATTGTTGTATTCTTCGGTAGTTATAAATGGTGATAGATTAGGGTCGAAAAGACCATCTTGCAGGTAGTTGTAAATCTTGAGGCAGGCCCAGGCGTCGACGGCACCGTAGTTTTGCTGTGCCGGTGAGAGCTCGGGTGCCTCCCAGTTGGTGAGTTGCTGCCCCTTGGCAATCTTGCCGCCGAAGAGGATGGCATAAATCTTCTGCAAGCTGATGTCGGTGATGTAGTATTGGCCAACCACATCTTGCAGATCGATGAATCCGGCAGGCTCAATCGAGATGAGCTTTGAGAGCATCTTGAAGTCGTCGTGCAGCGATAGTCCCACCTTGGTATAGCGAGGGTCAACGAGATAGTCGGCAAGCACTCCCGGCACTCCTATCTTGCATGTTCTGAAGAGGAAGCACTCGTCGAGGGTGGAGATTTGGATGAGCGCCGTCTTGTGGGTAACGCCTTTCTTGAACGAAGGTCGAGTCTCGGTGTCGAACCCCACAATCTCGCTCTTGCACAGCACATTTACTGCCTCTTTCACATGATAGATAGAGTCAATGATGTGAATGTCGCCAGGAAACATTACTTGCGGCATATCATGAATTTGAGCTTTTTCAATAGATATCTTCAATTATCTCCCTCCTTGAACTTTAATAAATGGTCGAAATGATGTAAAGAAAATGTGCTAACACCATTTTAGGTAGTGCAAATTTAGTAAATAAAATCTAAATAGCAACCATAGAGTTTTATTTTAACACTTTTCAATGTGAGCGACCATTTGCTCAAGGGTGTGTTATGATGCTGGCCATCAAGACAATTACCAGCATGATGACACAATATCGTGCTTCTATTTAATGTCGTCGACTATGGGAATTGCACTCTTGTTGCGGGTGCGCAGTCCCTTGTAGGTGCCAGTCATGGCATCAAGGTCGATGATGATGTCGCGGTTGACTACCTGAGGCTTTGTGGCGCGGCTGTGGGCGAAGAGCCACTCGTAGGTCTGCTTCATGTAGCAGATGCGTGCCAGCCGTCCGTGGTTGGCTCCTGGCAGCCAGTCATATCTCAAGAGCTTGTCGTTGTGCTGTGCCTGCAGTGCCTGTACCACTTTTTTCGACTCGCTGATGTTAACAGCCCTGTCGGCAGTGCCATGCAAAATCCAGAAGGGCAGCTTTCCCATGCCTTGCACATCCTTGAGCGTGGTGCCTCCACACAGTGCCATTGCGGCGGCTATTTTCTCGGGATATTTGCCCACGAAGTCCATTGTTCCATATCCTCCCAGGCTCATGCCAATGACGTAGACGCTGTCGTGGCATGCTCGGTAGTTGTCGAGCACCCAGTCGAGAATGTTGTTCAGGCGGTCGGGACTCCATGCTCCACCAGGATTTTGTGGTGCTATTACCATCGAGTTGATTTCGCGCCCCATGGCTATGGCCTCGAGGGTGTAGTACTTGTCGGTGTGTCGCAGTCCGCGACCACACAGTCCGCGTCCGTGCAGGTAGATGATGACAGGGAACTCGCGGTCTTGCTGTTCAAAATATTGCTGTGGTGCATAGAGCCAGAAGTCGTAGCCATCCTCGACTTTGCCCTTCATGGCTGCAGCTTTGCCTATCTGTGCGCTGGCAACTGAGCTTGTTGCTATTGCGATTAAGAGGAGTGCGATAATTTTTCTCATTTTTTTGATTGTAATTAATATTATGTGTTACTGATTTACTTTGTTTCTCTGTTCTGAGCAGTGCTGGTTTGGCACGATGTGGACTGCAAGACCTGACGCGCGTTGCGTTGCAGGCCGGCGAGCTTAACGCGCTTGACGGCGCTGTGGGCGAAGATGCGGCTGAATTGCTCCTGCGTCATCTGCAAGATGCCATCGAGCGTGAGTTCGAGCAGTTCGCGCCGTGGCTGAAGCTCGGGCGTGACGTTGCCAGTGGCGTGGCGGTTGTGGGGGCAGCACTTTTGGCACTCGTCGCAGCCGTACACCCTGTTGCCTATCACCCCAGCCACCCACTCGGGCAGCTCGCCACGGTGCTCGATGGTGAGGCACGAGAGGCAGCGGCGGGCATCCACGGTCTGGCCGCAGCGCAGGGCTCCGCTGGGGCATGCTTGCTCGCAGGCATGGCACTCGAGGCAGTGGTCGAGGCAAGGTTCGTCGGGCTCGAGTTCGAGCGTGGTGATTAGCACTCCCAGGAAGAAGAACGAGCCGCGCCCCGGGATGATGAGCTGGTTGTTAAGGCCGATGAATCCCACGCCAGCCTGTTGCGCCCAGTAGCGCTCGCGCAGCGGTGCCGAGTCGACGCATGCTCGCGACTTGCAGCCGGTTTCTTGCTCGATGGCCTCGCCCAGCTTCCACAGTCGCTGCTTTATCACCTCGTGATAGTCGCGTCCGTAGGCATAGTAGGCCAACTGTGGAGCCTCCTGTGGCTGGAACACTTGCGGGTAGTAGTTCATGGCCACCACTATCACGCTGCGCGCCCCCTCGAGCAGCAACTCGGGGTTGTTGCGTATGTCCTGGTGGTTGGCAGCCCACTGCATGCATCCGTTCTTGCCGTCGTGGAGCCAGGTGGCGTAGCGCTGCGCAGCCTCGCTATCGATGCTGCTAACCCGTGCGATGCCGCAAGCATCGAATCCCAGGTCACGTGCCACCCGCTTTATGCCCTCGCTATTCATGATTTTAAGTGTTTTTGGGGCCGATGGTGGCGAAGTTGTAGCCTTGTTGCTGCAGCCACTCGATGGCTCGCGGCAGTGCCCACTGCATGTTGCGCTGGGCCTTGAGCGAGTCGTGGAAGACGATGATGGAGCCGTTGCGCGCGTAGCGCTTCACGTTGGCCAGCACTTGCTCGGGTTGCAGCTTCTTGCTGTAGTCGCGTGTTACCAGGTCATACATGATGATGGTGAACCTTGCCCTTAGCACCTTGCTCTGCGCCCATCGCAGCAGCCCGTGAGGCGGGCGAAAGAGAGTGCTCTGGATGAGGTCGTGAGCCTTGAACACGTTGTGCAGGTAGGCACGCGTCGTTGTGTGCGCACCCTGCACATGGTTCATGGTGTGGTTTCCCACTCTGTGGCCGCGGCGCTTCACCTCGTCGAGGAGCTCGGGGTTGCGTGCCACGTTGTCGCCCACCATGAAGAATGTGGCCTTCACGCCGTAGTGGTCGAGGGTGTCGAGCACCCAAGGCGTAACCTCTGGTATGGGTCCGTCGTCGAAGGTGAGATACACCGTCTTTTCGCGCTTGGGCAGTCGCCACAGGGTCTCGGGAAAGAGCATGCGATAGAGCAGTGGTGGACGTTCGATAAACATGGTGATGAGTGGTGGTTCAAACACTTTAATTCAAGCACACCAGCGGCGAGCGCGCATGCATGTGGTCTCGCTGGTGGTGTGCTTGAGTCGTGGATTAGAAGTGTGTTGTTATAAAATTTGACTCAACGGTGTGTGAGAGAGTTACTGGAACGGATTTGAGTTCTGGTCAAAGAGCGACTGCTGGTCGATGGCATCACCGCCTTCTGGAGCGGTAGAGTCGGCTTGAGCCTGAGCCTCGGCCTCGAGTTGCTGCTGCTGCATGAGCATGCGATTGCGGGTCTGGCTGTCGATTGTGAGCTGATTTAAGAACTGTTCCGACACCTTGCGTCCGCCCTTGGTGACATTGCCAAACTTTTTCTTCAAAGCATCCATTCCATTAGGATTAACCTCCCTGTAGACGTCGAAGAGCATAGGTATAATGGCAATTATGCCCTGCTCGTTTTGCGAGAGCCTATCGCTCATGCCGTTCTCGACACACACTTCGTAGTAGATGGCATACTGGGCAAAACGCATGAGCTCGTCCTCGACTATCTTGGCAGCCTTGCTGCCGGCTGTTGTGCTGCCGCCATTGGTTGCAAGAGCCATGTAGTTTTGCGCAATGTAGGCTGATAAGCCACCTTGATAGGGTGCTGCCTGGGCGGGAATCTTCTTGCACATGAGGTCGAGAACCTCCTCGGCCTTGGTGTAGCGCTCCTTGGCTCGGCTGTCTTTGCCAGTGGCCTTAGCCGAGTCGCCCTCGGCAATGAGGCTGGTGGACAGCGAGATTATGGCACTGCGAGTGGTGGTCACCATGCGCAACACTGTCTCGTCAAGATAGATGCTTCCTGGTTTGGCCTTGTCGAGACCGCCCCACTTGAACTTCTTGGTGACGATGTCGTACATCTTGTCGGTGTTGCAAGGCTTGTCGCCACCATTGTCTTTATTCATGACTGGGGTGACTTGATAGGCCATGCCGGTGTAGAACATGTAAGGCGACAGACCCATATAGTAGCTCTCGGGGATGGTGGTGGCGAAGTACACTGGTCGTTTCCAGCCATCGGCAATGCTGCTTGCCACGAGGTCGAGAACCATGGTCTGGCTTGAACTCAAGCCCATGCTGCCAGTTGCTCGCAGGTCGATGGTGATACTGTCCTTAGCATTGGCTCGCATCGACTCTGGAATCACACCGGCCTTGATAGCGTCGTCTACCTTAGTGGGGATGTATACCTTGCTGGCCGAGAATGTGGGCAAGTGCCTTTCATTATTCTCGTAGGTTTCATCATTGTAGTAGTTGTTTAACAACTCATCGGCCGACGCGGTACCTTCATTTAAGAGATAGCCAAACTGGCGTTTCTCGTAGGCATAGGTTTGGGGACCAGCATGCATGGGCAGTGGCTTGCTGTCGTAGGCCGCACGTTGCATCTGCGCTATGTACCAGTCGGTAGCTAAGTAGCTCAGGTTCACGGCACGCACGTCGGTGCGCACTCCCTCCACCTCTTGCAGGTACCACAATGGGAAGGTGTCGTTGTCGCCGTTGCAGAAGATGATGGCGTTTTTGTCGACACTTTGCAAGTAGTTCTCGCCAAAGTCGCGCGCGCAGTAGCGCCCAGAGCGGTCGTGGTCGTCCCAGGTCTGGCTCACCATCTGCAGTGGCACAGCAAGGCCAACGATGGCTACCAGGCAAGCGATAGCAAGGCTTGCGCCCGAGTTCACTCTGATGGGAGCGGCTGGTGCCACGCCCATGAGCTGGGTGTCCTCGCTGTTGTCAGTGTTTTGCTTGGTAGACTGCTCCGACTTCTTGCCCAGGAAGTGCATGGCAAAGCTCCACAGTGCGGCAATGCCCATGCCTATCCAGATGGCGTAGGCATAGAACGAGCCGGCGTAGGCGTAGTCGCGCTCACGGGGCTGACTCGGTGTCTGGTTCAGATACATCACAATGGCAATGCCAGTCATGAAGAACAGGAAGAACACCACCCAGAACTGCTCAATGCCTTTCTTGCCGGCAAATGCCTGCCACAGCAAGCCTATGATGCCCAGCAGCAGTGGCAGCATGTAGAACACGTTGTGGCCCTTGTTGCCAGTGCCCAGGTCGTCGGGCAAGAACTGCTGGTCGCCCAGTCGTGGATTGTCGATGAACGACAGTCCGCTCAGCCAGTTGCCGCGGCTCATGTCGCCAGGGCCGTTGCTCTGGATGTCGTTCTGGCGGCCGGCAAAGTTCCACATGAAGTAGCGCCAGTACATGAAGTTGAGCTGGTAGCTGAAGAAGAAGGACATGTTCTCAACGAAGGTGGGTTTGAGTATAGTCTTTGTGCTCATGTCCTTAACCTCGGTGGCTTCAACGGGTCTACCCACCTGTTCCTCGCCAAGCAAGTTGGCGTAGTCTTGCGCATGAGCCGCACTATGAATGCGGGGGAAGAGCATGTTGCCCTCGGGCGCATATTTTGGGGTCTCGGCAGGGCCCATGTTGTGATATTCGTTGGGCTGTGAAGGATTGGTCTTCACTGTGCGGGTGTACTTGTTGGGGCCTTTGTCATAGATGGGGCTGCCGGTTTCGTCATACATTACATTCGACTGGTAGGTCTGGCCATAGATGAGTGGCGACTTGCCATACTGGTCACGGCTCAGGTAGCTGGTCAGAGCGAACGGGCTGTTGGGCGAGTTCTCGTCGAGTGGCAGGTTGGCGCTACTGCGAATGAGCACCAGGGCATAGCTCGAGAAGCCAATGAAAATCATCATCATGCACAAAATCACGTTGCTGTAGATGCGTGGCGATAACCTCTTGGCGAAGCCAAAGATGTAGACGCACAACGCGACGATGAGGATGAATGGCAAAAGCAGGTTGTCGGTGAGCATGAGCATGCCCGAGAGCACGATGCTCAGCACTACCGAGACTTTTTTGGCTAATTCATTATTGTTGCGATGAAGCTCCCACAGTGCCCATGCCATGACAGCAAGCAGCAACAGGGCGTAGATTAGCACACCGCTGTTGTAGCCCATGTGCAGGGTGTTGACAAAGAAGAGCTCGAAGTAGCCTGCCATCTCGATGAAGCCTGGCTCCAGGCCGTAGAGGATGAGAACAATCACTGCAAACGAGATTAGCAGCGTGATGATCGACCCCATGGCGGTGCTTTCCTTGCTCCTGCGGTAGTAGAAAATCAATGCAATGGCGGGGATGGCGAGCAAGTTGAGCAGGTGCACGCCAAGCGACAGGCCAAACACGTAGGCTATCAATATCAGGTAGCGGTCGCTGCTTGGGCTCGAGGCGCGGTTCTCCCACTTGAGGATGAGCCAGAACACCAGTGCCGTGCAGAACGACGAGAAGGCATAGACCTCGGCTTCTACTGCCGAGAACCAGAATGTGTCGCTCCAGGCGTATGCCAGCGCTCCACACAGGCCGCTGCCCATAATCACTAAGTATTGAGCCAGCGATGGCTCGTCGTCGTCGCTGCGGACCACCAGTTTCTTAACCAGGTGGGTGATGGTCCAGAACAGCAGCAGGATGGTGGC
>CAMHNO010000059.1 GCA_946186575.1 uncultured Prevotellaceae bacterium | reverse complement strand
GGCTGATAAGCTCCACATAGACAAACTTGCTGGCGTCCACAGGCCGGTGAGTCACCGCGTCGACCACAAATGCTCGCAGCCACACCGTGTCGCCAGTGATGTAGTAGGGCTTATCGGTCATCACATGGATTTTCTCTTGTGGGTAGTTATAAACCTGCCAGTCGAGATTCTGCTTGAGCTGCGCAAAGTCCTGAGCATGACAGAATGCAAAGCACATGCTAATGGCAACCAAGGAGATAATATGTTGCATAATATGATTAAATTTAGAATTCATGGTGCTAATGGTAATTCTGCAAATTAAACACATTATAACATAAAATACTGCATGGTGGAACGAATACTTAACATTTTTTAATACCCCCCCTTATGTGTTAAGAAACGTGAAGTGAAAAGCGGTTGTTTGTAGTTTATGGTGTGCGATTTGGCAGGAGTCGGCAGCTCATGAAAAAGCTGCAGCTCATCACATTGTTGATGAACTGCAGCAGGAGTGGTGTGTAAATGAACCGCCCCATAAAGCTATGGTAAAATGGCGATTCTATTTGTTGAATGCTGGTGGTTGAATGGTTTGACTATCGTCGTCGTTGCCTGCCTCATTGTTTGGTGCTGGGGGTGTGGTATCGCCACTTGGCAGAGCTATACTGGTGTTGCCGTCCGATGTCTGGGTGCTGCTGTTGTTTTGCTCGTCGAGCAGATCGTTGCGTGAGGTCCACTTGCGCTTGCCGAAGATGCTCTCCACGTCCTCGGTGTAGATTACTTCGCGTTCAAGCAGCAGCTTGGCGAGTTCGTGATGTCCCTGGGCATACTGTTCAAGCACCTGACGTGCTCGCTTGTACTCCTGGTCGATAATTTCCTGCACTTCCTTGTCGATGGCTTGTGCTCGCTCCTCGCTGTAGGGCTTAGTGAAGCCGTAGTTCTCGGTGCTGTCGTAGTATGACACGTTGGGCAGCGAGTTACCCATTCCGTAGAAGGTCACCATGGCATAGGCAATCTTGGTGGCTCGCTCCAGGTCGTTGAGGGCGCCAGTGTCGATTATGCCCAGAAACATTTCCTCGGCCACGCGTCCGGCCATGAGTGAGCAAATCTTGTCGAGCAGTGCCTGTCGTGGGGTGATTTGTCGCTCCTCGGGCATGTACCAGGCGGCTCCCAGAGCTTTCCCGCGAGGCACAATTGTGACCTTGACCAGTGGGTCGCCATATTGCAGTTGCCAGCTCACGGTGGCATGTCCGGCCTCGTGCACCGCAATTGAGGTGCGTTCTTCTTCGGTCATGACCTTCGATGCCTTCTCAAGGCCGCCAATGATGCGGTCGATTGCGTTGTTGAAGTCTTGCTTCTGTACAGCCACCTTGTTGTTGCGGGCAGCGATGAGTGCTGCCTCGTTGCACACGTTGGCGATGTCGGCACCCGAGAAGCCTGGAGTTTGGCGTGCGAGCAGGTTCAGGTCAACACTGCCATCGGTCTTAACGCCACGCAGGTGCACTTGGAAAATCTCCTTGCGGTCGTTGAGCTCCGGCAGATCCACATAGATCTGGCGGTCGAAACGCCCTGCACGCAGCAGTGCCTTGTCGAGCACGTCCACGCGGTTAGTGGCAGCGAGGATAATGATGCCGCTGTTGGTCCCGAAGCCGTCCATCTCGGTGAGCAGCTGATTGAGAGTGCTCTCGCGCTCGTCGTTGCCGCCCATGCTTGGGTTCTTGCCACGGGCGCGTCCCACTGCGTCGATCTCGTCGATGAACACAATGCATGGAGCCTTGTCCTTGGCTTGACGGAAGAGGTCTCTCACTCGCGAGGCTCCCACTCCCACAAACATCTCGACGAAGTCGCTACCCGAGAGCGAGAAGAATGGCACGTCGGCCTCGCCGGCAACAGCCTTGGCCAGCAGGGTCTTGCCAGTGCCTGGAGGGCCTACGAGCAGCGCACCCTTGGGAATTTTGCCGCCCAGGTTGGTGTAGCGCTGAGGGCTTTTGAGGAAGTCCACAATCTCGGCTACTTCGGTCTTGGCCTCGGCGAGCCCGGCCACGTCTTTAAAGGTGACCTTGGTCTTGTCGTTCTTGTCAAAGAGTTTAGCTTTAGACTTGCCCACGTTGAAGATGCCACCGGCACCGCCAGCGCCGCCAGCCATGCGCCTTGTCATCCAGAACCAGAAGAGGATGAGTAGCAAGATGGGCCCGAATCCCCAAATCCAGCTGCTGATGTCGCTGGCTTTGTCATACCGCACCGACCCCTTGAAGGTGCCCTTCACATAGAGTTCGTCAAGGTATTTGTCAAATTCTTTGCTGTCGGGGATTTGTGTGGTGATGTAGGGCGGATTGTGCTGTGAGTAGCTCAGCTGGTTGGCATTGAACCAGTTCTTTGCCTCCTGCTTGTTGAGGAAGGCGTTGGCTTCTTGTTTATTGCTGTAGACTACAATGCTGTCTACTCCACCATTGTTAAGGCATCTTTTGAATTCGGTCCAGGTAACTTCTTTTGAAGTGCCCATGTCGTTGCTCCAGTAGATGCCCATTATCACAGCTAATATTATGACATACATCCACAAGATGCTGAACTTGGGCTTCTTGCTGTTTTGTGATGAGTTATTGCTGCCGTTGCTGGAGCCAAAAAAGTTGTTCTTCATTTATTTCACTCAGTTGTTGGGCATGCGCGGAGGGGCAGTGCCTGTTGTGCAATCTCTCCTTGCTGCTGTTAGTTAATGTCAATCTAAGTTGGCGATGCGGTTGATGTCGGCATCGGCCCAAAGTTCCTCGAGGTTGTAGCGTTCTCTTTCCTCAGGAAGAAATATATGTGCAAAAACCGTGCCATAATCTATTACTATCCATTGTGAGTTTTGATATCCCTCGTAGTTATAGGGTTTTTGCCCGGTTTTTTCTTGGACATATTCTCTCACACTGTCGGCAATGGCTTTCACCTGAATCTTAGTGTTGCCGGTGCCAATAACAAATCCTGAGGTGACTGCGTATTCCAGTTTTGAGAGGTCGATGTGGACGATGTCGCGTCCTTTCTTTTCTTGTATCCCTTCGATGATGCGTTGAATGAGTTCGTTGCTATCTGTCATATATGATTTATTATACAATATTATAGCACAAAGGTAGAACAAATCTTATTTATAGCAAAATAAATGCTGAAAAATAACTTTTGAAGAATAAAAGCAGTGGTGGCTTGATTCAGAGAAACCAACTCGCCAGCGGCTCATGTGTTGGGGGGCTGCTGGCGAGTTGTGAACTTGCGTAGTTTGTTTTGCCACGAGATGGAGGCTCCGTTAGAAGGGGAGGTCGTCCTCTTGAGTTTGCTCAAAGGTGTTGTCTTGAGCAGGAACAGGAGCGGGTGGCGCATCGTTGACTGGAGGCTGGGGAGCTGGTGTGCCAGTGCTGGCATCCATTTTCTCGGCCTTCCATCCACGTATGTCGGTGTAGTAGCGTCCCTGGTACTCACGGCACTCGATGTCGAAACTCAGGGTGATCATGTCGCCCACTTCAAGAGGGTACTGGTCGGCTCGGTCACCGAAGAAATCGAAATAAATCTTGCGTGGGAAACTGTCGAGGGTCTCGAGCAGGTAGTTCTGCTTTTTCCAAGGGTTGCCAGCCTTAGAGGTGCCACTCTGCAGGTCAAACTTCTGGATAATTTTGCCTTTTACTTCCATAATGCTTAATATGATTTTGATGTTATTGTATCTATTTGGTTGGAAAATTCGTGCAAAGATAATCAATCCTTTTGTTTAAATAAAAAATGTGTTACGAAATTTATCAACAATTTGCTGCCGCATCCCCCTTTACTTTAAAAATATCCTAAAGTTATCTTCAAAAATGTTATAGGAGTGGGATATGATTGCCAATAAAGTGTTCTGTTTTGCCGTAATCACGCTTTTTCTCTCTATTTTTTGGGATAAGTGTTAAACTTAATGAGTACTTTTGCGTCAAATTTGCGGTGTTGCCCAATGAGGCGGCATTACTCGCAAAAACGAAGAAACGAGTTATAACAATAAATTTAAAACTAAAATTTAAAGATTATGAAGAAAATTGCTATCGCACTCATGTGCATGATCATGGCCACTGGTGCTGCCATGGCACAGAAGACTTTCACATTTGGTCCTAAGGTAGGTGTTGACTACACTCACTACTGGGGCAAGGACGTAGAGCATGGAGGCCAGTTCAACTATCAGGCTGGTTTGTTCTTTGAGTATCGCATGGCCAATAAGTTTGCCATTGCTCCCGAGCTCGTGTTTGCTGCACAAGGTGGCAAGTTTGATACTAATATCTTGGGCGTTACCTACAAAGAGACCGATCATGTGAACTATATCAATGTTCCTGTAATGCTCAAATACTATGTGATTCCTGAGCTGAGCATCGACTTTGGTCCACAAGTAGGTTTCAATATTTACAGCAAAAACACTCGTGAGCTCAAAGCCGGTAGTGAAAGCTTCAAGGAGACTTTTGACATGAAGGATAATACTAAGACTGTTGACTTCGGTCTGGGTCTGGGCTTGACCTACAATATTGCCAAGGACGTGTTTGTTCAGGGTCGTTACACCATGGGCATGACCGATGTGTTCGAACACTCAAATGGTAAGAACGGCAATGCTCAAATCGCTATTGGCTACCGCTTCTAATCAAACGTAATCAACGTATTTGAACTAATAGTAAAAGTGACCTGCGCAAACACATGGTGCGTGGGTCACTTTTTCAGTTATATTTTTGAGGATTGAGATAAATGTATTAATTTTGCAGTATAATTACATTTGTTAAACTTTTTCAATGCGAGTAAGTTATGAAGAAAATTGCTATTGCACTTGTGTGCACAATTCTTGCCACTGGCGCTGCCATGGCGCAAAAACAATTCACTTTTGGTCCCAAGGTGGGTGTTGACTACACAAACTACTGGGGCAAGAACGTGGAGCATGGAGGCCAGCTCAACTACCAAGCAGGCTTGTTCATGGAGTATCGCTTTACCGATATGTTCTCGGTGGCTCCCGAAGTTGTGTTTGCCGCACAGGGTGGTAAATATGAGATCAAACGTGCAGACGCTACCTTCAAGGAGACCGACCATATCAACTATATTAATGTTCCGGTAATGCTCAAGTTATATGTTACTCCCGAGTTGAGCATCGACTTTGGTCCTCAAGTAGGATTCAACGTATATAGCAAGAATGTTGCCGAAGCTAAGGCTGGCGCTGAGAAAGAAAAGCTCACTACCGACATGAAGGATCACACAAAGAGTGTTGACTTTGGTCTGGGCTTGGGCTTGACTTATAATATTACCGACGAGGTTTTCGTTCAGGGTCGTTACACTATGGGCCTGACAAGAGTTTTCGACACTAAAGACTATGACAAGGTGGTCTTGGAAGTTCTGGGTTTTGACAACCCCAAGCACTCCAATGGTCAAATAGCCATTGGCTACCGCTTTTGAGACTGGGTTAGAAATAAGAAAAAAAGCTCGGGCGCACATGTGCTCGGGCATTTTTTTCTGAGTATTATTGTGTGTAAAGATAATTATAGTTACTTTTGCATGATTTTTATTGTAAATTATTAATTAATAAGAAGATGAAAAAACTATTTATTACACTTGTAGCTGTCGTTATTGCCACAAGTGCTGCCATGGCGCAAAAGACAATCACCTGGGGTCCTAAGATAGGTGTTGACCTCACTCACTATTGGGGCAAGGATGCCTTGGGGCACAAGCCACAGCTTAACTATCAGGCGGGTGTGTACCTTGAGTTTCGGTTTATCAACAAGATGTCGTTTGCGCCTGAGCTCGTGTTTGCGGCGCAAGGCGGCAAGTGGAGCGACTTCGATGTTGATGATGATGGAAATAAGTTGCCCTATGATGCTACTGACCACGTTAACTACATCAACCTGCCGTTGATGCTCAAGTACTATGTTCATCCAAGCTTCAGCATCGACTTTGGTCCACAGCTCGGTTACAATGTGTATAGCAAGACGACCTATGAATATGAGGACAAAACAATTGGCAAATATACGATGGACTATAAAGAGGAAACCAAGGAGCTTGACTTCGCTATTGCCCTGGGCTGCACCTACAACATCGCAAGCGATGTGTTTGTGCAGGCACGTTACACCCTTGGTCTCTCTAAAGTGTTCTATGATTTGAAAGACAAGAACGGCAACGCTCAAATCGCCATTGGCTACCGCTTCTAATCAAGCGAGTACAGCAAGGATTTGAAAAGAACTCAAGTGACCTGCGTAAAAAAACGGTGCGTGGGTCATTTTTTAGTTATTTCTTTGATAATTAAGAATTTTATTCTATATTTGCAAAAATACTATCCTAATTGTTTAATTATTAAATCCAAAAGTGATTATGAAAAAGATTATTATCGCACTCATGTGCATGCTATTGACAGCAGGAGCTGCCATGGCGCAAAAGAGATTTACATTTGGCCCTAAGGTTGGTGTTGACTATACTCACTTCTGGGGAAAAGATGCTAATCATGGAGGTCAGCTGAACTACCAGGCTGGTTTGTTCATGGAATACCGTTTCACTAACAGGTTCTCGATTGCTCCCGAGGTTGTGTTTGCGGCCCAGGGCGGAAAGTATGATGATGTTTATTATGGTGATGGTGTTTTTGATGCCAAGTATACTAATAACATTAATTACATCAACATTCCAGTGATGTTTAAATTCTATGTTGTTCCAGCGTTGAGCATTGATTTAGGCCCCCAATTGGGTGTTAATGTTTATAGCAAGTACACGGTAGAATCTAAAGACAAGAGTCTGAATTATAAGAAAAACTTTGATCAAAAGGAATATACAAAGACTGTGGACGTGGGTGTCGGTCTTGGTTTGACTTATAATATCACTAACGATGTGTTTGTTCAGGGACGTTACACTTTGGGTCTTATCAATGTCTTTGATAAGAACTGGTATGAAGGCGAAGCCAAAAACGGCAACGCCCAAATTGCCATTGGCTACCGCTTCTGAGAAATAGTCAGAGAGAAAAATTACAAAGCGCTCGGGCACGCATAGTGCTCGGGCGCTTTACTTGTGGTTTGTGGCCGGTTTTAGTTGCTGAAGACGATGTTGCCGGCTTGAGCGTCGATGGTGATGGGGCGATCACGGTCGACGTGGTGGGCAATGATGTCGCGCGAGAGCTGGTTGAGAACGAGGTTCTGGATGGCTCGCTTAACGGGTCGTGCACCAAACTCTGGGTCATAGCCAGCTTGTGCCAGCAGTGCCACGGCAGCAGGAGTGTAGTCGAGCTCAAGGCCGTTGCTGTGGAGCATCTTCTTGACACTCTTGAGTTGCAGCTCCACGATTTGCGCAATCTGCTGCTCGGTGAGCGGCGTGAACATTATGATCTCGTCTATTCGGTTCAGGAACTCAGGACGGATGGTCTGCTTGAGCATGTTCATCACGTCGTTGCGAGTTTGGCTGACAATTTCGTCATGATTCTGTGCATTAAGATGCTCAAAACGTTCACGAATCAGACTCGAGCCCAGGTTGCTCGTCATGATGATGATAGTGTTCTTGAAGTTGACGGTGCGGCCCTTGTTGTCGGTGAGTCGTCCATCATCGAGCACTTGCAGCAGCACGTTGAACACGTCGGGGTGTGCCTTCTCAATCTCGTCGAAGAGCACCACGCTATAAGGCTTACGCCGCACGGCCTCGGTGAGCTGTCCGCCCTCGTCGTAGCCCACATAGCCTGGAGGCGAACCGATGAGCCTTGTTACCGAGAATTTCTCCTGATACTCGCTCATGTCGATTCGAGTCATCATGTTCTCGTCGTTGAATAGATAGTCGGCGAGTGCCTTGGCAAGCTCGGTCTTGCCCACACCAGTAGTGCCCAGGAAGATGAACGAACCAATGGGTCGGCGAGGATCGTTAAGGCCAGCACGGCTGCGACGCACTGCATCGCTGATGGCACTGATAGCCTCGTCCTGACCAATCACACGCTTGTGAAGCTCGTCCTCAAGGTGGAGCAGCTTCTCGCCCTCGCTCTGCATCATCTTGGTGACAGGTATTCCCGTCCACCGCGAAACCACCTCGGCGATGTCGTCGCTGTCGACCTCCTCCTTAATGAGCGACTGCTCGCCCTGCATGGTGCGCAATTTTTCCTGAAGTGCAACGTTCTCGTCCTGCTTCTGCTTGATGAGCGAGTAGCGAATCTCGGCCACACGGGCATAGTCGCCATTGCGCTCGGCACGCTCGGCCTCGAAGTTGAGCTGCTCAATGTCGATTTTGTTCTGCTGGATGCGGTTGATAAGCTCCTTCTCGCTCTGCCACTTAGCCTTGTAATCTCTCTCACGGTCTCGCAGGTTGGCGAGTTGCTCGTCGAGCTGACGTATGCGCTGCTCGTCGCCATCACGCTTGATGGCAGCACGCTCAATCTCAAGCTGCGAGATTTTACGGGTCACTTCGTCAAGCTCCTCGGGCACGCTGTCCATCTCGATACGCAACTTGGCAGCTGCCTCATCGACGAGGTCAATGGCCTTGTCGGGCAGGAAACGGTCGCTGATGTAACGTTGGCTCAGCTGCACGGCGGCGATGATGGCGTCATCCTTGATACGCACCTTGTGGTGGTTCTCGTAGCGCTCCTTCAGGCCACGCAGGATTGCAATTGCGCTCTCCTCGTCGGGTTCGTCGACCATGACGATTTGGAAACGACGCTCAAGTGCCTTGTCTTTCTCGAAGTACTTTTGATACTCATCAAGGGTGGTAGCGCCAATGCTGCGTAGGTCGCCACGAGCAAGGGCTGGTTTCAGTATGTTGGCGGCATCCATAGCACCGCTGCTCTTGCCTGCGCCCACCAGAGTGTGAATCTCATCGATAAAGAGGATTATTTCGCCTTGAGCCTGAGTGATTTCATTAATTACGGCTTTAAGTCTTTCCTCAAATTCACCTTGATACTTGGCACCGGCAATCAGTGCGCCCATGTCGAGCGAGTAGACCTGCTTGTGCTTTAGGTTCTCGGGCACGTCGCCACGCACGAT
>CAMHNO010000058.1 GCA_946186575.1 uncultured Prevotellaceae bacterium | reverse complement strand
TGCCAGACAATGTGGCGCAAACGTTCGTCCTGTGTATGTTGGACAAGAGTAGAGGTTTGGGCAGTAGTGTCCTCAAAGGGATGTCCTCAAGGGACGGCATTCTCTTTGAGGACATTTTTAGGCGGAAAGACTTGTTTTTAAGATAAAAACATAATAACTTTGCAATATTGTGATGATTAACATTAACTCCTAAAACATACATTATCATGAAAAAATATGCCTTATTATTACTTGCAATGTTTACTATGACGCTATTCACTACTTCATGTGAAGAAGATATTGAAAAGCGCCAGGTGACCTTCACAGCCACAATGCCAAGCGATGACTTGTCATCCTCACGGCTTGGAAGCATTATAAATGGCGTGCCAGCGTCCGACGGTTTTAATCTGAAAGCTCAGTGGAAAGAGGGCGACAAGATACAGATTTTTGTCCGTCAAGACGGCAGGGTGTATCAGATTGAGAGTCCATTCACCGTCTCTGATATAAGCAGCGACGGCAAGGCCTGCTCATTAGAGCTCGTGCTGCCCAAGTCGGTCAACCGTGATAGGGACTATGACATTATAGGTGTGACTGGAGTAGAAGCCTATATCGATGGCGCCGATGTTATTGCCTCATGTGACCTGAAGCGAGTGGGTGTTGACGGCAGCGGTGCACCGTTGCTGCCAATGTGGTTCACAGCCAAAAAGGGCAGCAACCAAGCTAAGTTGCGTCACCTGTGTGCCTACGAAGTACTCTATGTGTATAACAATTCTGAGACAAATATCTCGTTCAAGCACGGTGGATTTGATGTGATGACACCCTGGTACAAATATAGCGATAAAGTGGCGCTCACACGAAACAGTTTTTCGGGACACGAAGCAGGCGAAACTGATGCACAGAGCAATGAAATCATGATACCCGCTGGTGAAACGGGCACAATAGTGTCATGGTATATTCCACGGTTTGATGTGACCGATGACACACCCGATGGCACAATCAACAATGCCCGGCTCAAGGCTATTGTTAATGGCAGAGCTGTAACCTCAGTCGACGCAATGAAAGCATATAAAAATTTCGCACGTGGCAATGCCTATTATATGCAAGTCACTTGGGATGGCTCGACTCTGAATTTCTCTAATGAGTTTTGCCCTGATGGGAACCATCCTCACATGATTGACCTAGGTCTGCCGTCGGGGACAAAATGGGCGTGCTGTAATATAGGTGCCAATAGCCCGGCTGAATGTGGAGATTATTTCGCCTGGGGCGAAACCACTCCCAAAACTTACTTTACAAAGACTAACTACAAGTGGTACAGCGGTGGTGATGACCATAATATTACGAAGTACAACCAAAATAGTAGCTATGGCATGGTGGATGGAAGAACCGAACTAGAACTAGAAGACGATGCTGCCTATGTGAACTGGGGTCAAAAATGGCGCATGCCATCAAGGAGTCAATGTATTGAACTATTGGACGACTGCACAAGTGAATGGACTAAGGCAAACGGTATGTACGGTTATCTTTTCAAGAGTAAAACAAACAATAAGGCTGTTTTCTTCCCTGCCGATGGTTATTACACCGCGAATGAACTTCAGGGATTAGGGAGTGCTGGTGTTTATTGGTTAAACATTTACAACTATTTCAAAAACAATTACGGAACAGACAAGGGTCTTTCCCTGAGCTTCCTTTATGGTGAAATGGGCTGGCTAAATGTGAGCATATTTGCCAGACAATGTGGCGCAAACGTTCGTCCTGTGTATGTTGGACAAGAGTAGAGGTTTGGGCAGTAGTGTCCTCAAAGGGATGTCCTCAAGGGACGGCATTCTCTTTGAGGACATTTTTAGGCGGAAAGACTTGTTTTTAAGATAAAAACATAATAACTTTGCAATATTGTGATGATTAACATTAACTCCTAAAATATACACAATGATGAAAAAAGTATTTTTATTTTTAATTTTACTCCCAACAATGATATTATTATCATGTTGCAAGGATGATAATGAGCCAACGAATGGCTCAGATGCCATTCAGACTTTCACGGTCAATGGTGTGTCGTTCAAAATGATTAAAGTTGAGGGTGGCACTTTCACTATGGGAGATGAAGATGATAACATCGAGGCTTTTAATAGTCAACCAGCTCACCCTGTTACGCTTTCAACATTTCTAATCGGGCAGACCGAAGTGACACAAGAGTTGTGGGAAGCAGTTCTGGGCAGGAAGCCAAGTATTGATAAAGGAGATAAGCAGCCTGTTGAGTCGGTCAGCTATTACGACTGCATGAACTTTTTAATGAAACTGAACGAATTAACCGGAATGCATTTTCGGTTGCCTTTTGAAGCAGAGTGGGAATATGCCGCCCGAGGTGGCAATTTGAGCAAGGGATTCCTTTATAGCGGGAGTAATGACCCGCTTGAGGTAGCTTGGTATTACGACAACAGTGGTAACCCAGTGCCTCGACATAAACCTGTTGCTAAAAAGGCTCCTAATGAATTAGGTATTTATGACATGAGCGGCAATGTGTTTGAATGGTGTATGGACTGGTATGAAAATTACAGCTCAGAGTCTCAGACCAACCCTACTGGCCCTAACTCCGGCACAAAACGCGTGATACGTGGTGGTAGCTATAATAGCAATATAGTATTGTGTCGAGTGACATCCCGTTGGTACGAGTACCCCTATATAAGGAACATTAACATGGGTTTACGACTCGTGCATAACTACTCCCCTCAATAAAGATACTCAACCCAACATGAGTGTCAATGAAATACTAATTTCAAACTACATGCAAAATGAAAAAAATCACTTTTCTACTGGTTATAGTATTCTGCTTGACGGCCGCCGATATTAATGGCAAGCAAATAAGCATCGACCAGGCGCAGTCTTTAGCATTAAACCACATGCGCCGGAACTCTGACCCGCGCCTGCAAGGAGGCAACCCTGCAACACAGAAATTAGAGCTTGTACTGGCGGCAAAGTCTAAATCGCTGGATGTGGATTATTATGTATTCAACAAAGGCACATGCAATGGCTTCATAATAGTCTCTGGTGATGACAAGGCAGTGCCAATTCTGGGATTTAGCGATGAAGGCACTTTCGACATCAACAACATCCCTGAAGGGCTACAGTACTGGCTTGATGTATATTCACAGGAGATGCAGTACTTGCGCAGCAATCCCAATGCTCCTGTGGCCTCTCTCAGGTCAAAACGGTCGGTCAGCGTCAGACCTTTGCTCACAAGTAATTGGAGCCAAGGTGAACCTTACAATAATTTGTGCCCTACTTATACAGAAGACGGCACTACCTACCATGCAGCAACAGGTTGTGTCGCTACCGCAGCCGCGCAAATCATGTATTATCACCGCTGGCCCATTACAGGCACCGGTAGCCACTCCTATGTGTGCGATGTGAACCATTCCGGTGAGCAAACCTTGAGCGCCGATTTTGGCAGCACCACCTACGACTGGGACAACATGCTCGACTCCTACGATGGCTCCTACACCGACACACAAGCCAATGCTGTTGCCACGCTCATGTCTCATGTGGGCATATCATGTGATATGAATTACGGCAGAGGAAGTGGCGCATGGAATTATGCTATGGTAGAGGCCTTGAGAAACTATTTTGGCTATAACAAAGGCATGATATGCAAGAGGAGAGGAAACACTCCTATCAATGAATGGGAGCAGACAATAATGAATGAGCTTGATAATTCCCGACCTGTTTTTTACACTGGCTACACACCTGATGGAGGAGGCCACGCTTTTGTCTTTGACGGATATAACGACGAGGGTTATTTTCATGTCAACTGGGGATGGGGAGGCTACAGCAATGGTTATTTCCTCGTTACCGCCTTGAACACAAATGACGATAGCGGCTCCTTTGAGGGTGGCTACAACCAATTGCAAACAATCATTATCGGCATCTATCCTGACGACGGCTCTACCGCCGAGCCACAAAATTATGTAGAGCTTTTTTGCGAAGACTATAAGTCAAGTGTGTCGCAAGTCAACTTGGGGGAAAGCGCACCAATTATATTAAATAAATTCTGCGTCAATGGACATGGTTATTATCCCACTGTTGTTCTTAGATATGGCCTTAATCTTACCGACCTCAACAATAATACGGTAGATTTCAAACCAGGCAAACAAAATGATAAGGATTTCAAGATTGAATATCCATATTCTTTTCTCGAGGACTACACCCCTCCCAGCAATTTACCTGATGGACAGTATCGACTGTGGCTCATGTACATGGTTCCTGAGGCTGGCATGACAGAATATGTGCCCTACGACCACTCCAACGCCACAACTGGTTATATCAATGCCACTGTCCAGGATGGGATAATGTACTTTGACGGTCCCGAAACCAATGATGGCATTCTTTCGCTGGAAGCACTTGAAGTTCCTTCTAAAGTAGCCACTAATTCCAGCTTTGAGGTTAAGGCTACTATAGCCAACGCTGGCGAGGAGTATTACGACAATATCTATTTTGTTGTCAAGCAGCAAGAAACTATTATCAGCACTGGCAACGCTATCAAGATTGATGTCCCAACAGATGATAATGTGATTGTGAGAAGCATTATCACGGCACCAACCGAATCAGGGACATATCAGCTCGCTGTTTATGACAAGAAAAACCAGATGATTGGTTCACCGGTAACACTTAATGTAGCTGAGAGCAGCAATTATTCTTTAAGCCTCTCATCACAGCTCTCTACACCGTCTTACTATATGGATCCTTACGACATCCAGGCCTCGGCGGTTATCAGCAATAGCGGCACTGACGATTTTACCGGCACCTTTGAAATGTTGATTGTTGACGAAGCGGCATCTTGGATTAAGAAGCGTGTGAACTCACCCACCATTACAATTCCAGCCGGACAAAGCGCCACAGTGAATTTCCAGTGCGAGTTTGTCGGTACTGAAGGTGTGATTTACAAACTGTACTTGTTAGAGCCTGACAATAACAACATCTGGGGCAATAGAATTGCTTTTGAGATAAAAAACTACTCAATTGCTATCGAGGACTTCGAGCAGATGGCGGCGACACCAGCGCCTCCCGCCAATGATGTGCAGGGCAACTTATCAAAATGGAAATTCGACAACTGCTACGTCACCGCTCCAGGCAGCAACCACTGCTCAGGCGAGCACTCCACAGTGATGAGAAAGCCAGCGTCGCTCACCATGACAGAAGATGTGCGTTATATAAGCAAAAAAATCTCGTTTGACGCTTACAATCCCACAACGTCGGCAGCCGAGTTCGCCCTTTACTGCTCCACCGACCAGGGTGCCACTTGGACTGCCGTAGCCAACACAAGTGGCGATAGCACCACAACGGTGGCCGCCGGCAGCAATGCCACGTTAAACTTCCCCCTAAACATTGAAGTTCCTGCACGCTACCGCATCAGCATTACTGAGGGTTCCAACACCGACATGACTTATATCGACAACTTCACCATCTACTACAACGACATGGTGCTCTATGATACCACTATCGAAAACTTTGAAAACATGGCAGCGACAACGACACCTCCTACCGGTGATGTGCAGGGCACATTGTCAACATGGAAATTCGTCAACTGCTACGTCACAGCACCCGGCAGCAACTACTGCTCAGGCGAGCACTCCACGGTGATGAAGAAGCCCGCGTCGCTAACCATGACAAAAGATGTGCGCTATGTGAGCAAAAAAATATCGTTTGATGCTTACAATACTACTACATCGGTAGCTAAGTTCGTCCTTTACTACTCCACCGACCAGGGTGCTTCGTGGACTGCTGTAGCCAACACCAATGGTGAGACCACCACAACGGTCGCCGCCAGCAGCAAGGCCACATTAAAATTCCCCCTGTATATGGATGTTCCTGTACGCTACCGAATCAGCATGACAGCTGGAGCCACGTCCTATAAGACTTATATCGACAACTTCATCATCTACACCGATGAGCTGCCATCAGAAATCATTCCTGGCGACGTGAACGGTGATGGCAAGGTTACTGCTGTTGATGTAACAATGCTCTACAACATCCTTCTCAACGATGACCACAATGGTGCAGTAAATGCCGACCAAAATGGTGACAACACAATCACCAGCACCGATGTTACAGTAGTTTACAACATTTTGCTTGGAGAATAGCCCACTCAGTGCAAAGAGGGCGTCAAGTAAGTTGGACAAGAGTAGATTCCTCTGTGTAGCACTTGCTGATGCCAATTCTATAATAAAAACCACCGCAAGAAGAAACAACTCCTGCGGTGGTTTTTAATGTTGCCTTGCCCCACCATCATCGGCAACATTTGCGCACACTCACGGGCTCCGCGACACACTGCCCCCACTATTCAAAAATTGTGTATTATGCATTTTGTTTGTGCATTAATCAAGGACATTTTTGCATACTGCCCATGCAATCCTTTTCATAACCTTCACACATTCAACCCATTCTAAGCATTTGGTCAATTCAAAAATTATGCGTAACTTTGCAGCGCTTTTAGGGCGCTACAACGTCACTTAAATTTAAGCGACCAGTTCTTCAAGCATAGTTATTAACCAAATTATTTTTTATGCGTAAAGCTTTATTTTTGTTCGCGTTATTGATCGTTTCCTTAGGCGCTAATGCTCAAATGACTGTGAGAGCCACAAAGTATCATCCTGGAATGGGAGGCGCTGGCTGGGTTACAGCAAGCGGTTCCAGAATCGACAATAACAAGCTGAAAAATCTTGAGATTAGATGGATTGCTATCTCACGCGACTTGTTCGACAAGCTCGGAGTGAAAATGGGTGATGAAGTTATTATCGAGTGTTCCAACCCCAACCTGAGAGGTGTGTGGGTTGTAAAAGACAAAATGGGACCCCGCAAGCGCAATCACATCGACATTCTGCTACCACGAGGAGACAAGACAGGATTCACATCGCCAATGAATGTGCAAATCAGGAAGAAATCATAGAGCTTCTCTCTCAAACTACAACATGAAATTAACAGGCTGCATCGTGCTATCAAGGGCGATGCAGCTTGTTTTTGTGCCTCTGGGCCATAGTTGGGAAAACAAGTGTCTTGCGTGAACCAAGATGAACCAAAATGTATCACTCCATTTCAACATAAAATCTTTATTTTTGTAACATACTTTTATTAATCACTTAAACAACACTCAATCAAAATGAAAAAGAACAAACTATTAGGCCTGATATTGGGCAGCACAATGATTCTCACCGCATGCGGTGGCAGCAACAAAGAGGCATCGACCTCAACATCGGCTTCGGGCGACAAAGCCCAAACCGAGGAGGTCAAGAATGAAAAGAAATGGCAGAGCAATGAGAAAAAAGACGAGATGACCGACAAGGTGTCGAAAGTTATGACCCTTGAATGTGATGAGCCAGCAAGTGACAATAACACATTATCAGCTATCGCAATCGAAGATGGCAAGAACGTAACTCTGAATTTTAACAAAGGCTTTGTTCTAAGACCGCTCATCATCGACACTCACAAAATAAGCGACTCGGGCAAATCCTTGATTAAAGTTAGATTTGACAATGGCGAGCCACAAGAATTCAAATTGGATACCAACAATTCACAAGGCGACAAGGTTTACAGCATGCTCAATCCACAGAAGTTTATTGATGCCTGCAAAACTGCAAAAGAGATCAAAATACAATACACCACCCACTCTAAGGGTGACATTGTGTTCAAATACACCACCAGCGAGCCACTGCCACAACAATAAAACTAACAGCGACAACACATAACAAAGCCTCCCGGCAATTGAGCTGGGAGGCTTTTATCATAAGGTGTGTATAAATAACTCTTGAGAAAGAAGAATTTTACTTGCTCTCCTCGGCAAGAGCCTTGATAATGGCTTGAACTTGCTTCCATGCCTTGTCCACAGCGGGGATGTGGCAGCGCTCAGCTGGCGAATGCACATCGCGCAGTGTTGGGCCGAAAGAAATCATCTCCATGTCGGGACGAGCTTTGAGGAACAGACCGCACTCCAGACCAGCATGGATGGCTCTAACCTCGGGCTTAACACCAAAGAGCTTCTCCCACTGCTCTTGCGCAACGGTGAGGAGGTGACTGTCGGCAATGGGTTCCCATCCCTGGTAACCACCCTCGCTGATAATCTCGTTGGCACCAGCCAGACGGAAGATAGTCTCGCACTTGTGGGTGAGGTCATACTTGCCACTCTCGATTGATGAGCGATGGAACATCTCTACAACAATCTGGTTGCCCTCGCGCATCTTAACGCTGGCAAGATTGGTCGAGGTCTCAACGAGGCCGGGAATCTCCATGCTCATGGCAGCAATGCCGTGAGGAGCTGCATAGACAGCATCAACTACTCGGCGCGCGGTGTCGGTGTCGATAATAGTCTGGGGAACATCGACGCTCTTGCAGGTGATTTGCATCTTGGGCTCGGTGCGCTTGTACTCGTTCTTTACATCGGCAATGAAAGTGTTGAGAACAACGCTTAGTTTCTCCTTGTCCTCGGGCTTGACGCCCACTACTACGGTTGCTGCATGGGCGATAGCGTTGTGCAGGTTACCGGCGTCGATGCATGCCAGCACATAGTCCATCTCGGCACCAATGTTCCACAGCAGGCGGCTGCTGAGCTTGGTGGCGGTAGCATAACCCAGGTGGATGTCGGCGCCACTGTGACCGCCATGCAGGTGCTCAAACTTAATCTCAAAGTAGACACGATCCTTGGGAGCAGCCTCGGGCTTGTAGTTGAACTTGAAGATGCTAACCAAGCCACCGGCACAACCCATTGTGATCACGCCGTCTTCTTCCTCGTCGAGGTTGAGAAGATAGTCACCCACGAGCATGTCGGCCTCAATATTGCTGGCACCAGTGAGTCCAGTCTCCTCGTCGACGGTAGCAAGAGCCTCGAGTGGGCCACACTGGAGCGATGGCTCAATCACTGCAGCAAGTGCAATGGCGAGTCCCATGCCGTCGTCGGCTCCAAGAGTAGTGTTGTTGGCTCGAACCCAATCGCCGTCAATGATGGTCTCGATGGGGTCGGTGTCGAAGTTGTGGGTAGAACCAGGACCTTTCTCGG
>CAMHNO010000057.1 GCA_946186575.1 uncultured Prevotellaceae bacterium | reverse complement strand
GGTCGATGCCGTTGCTGCTGTAGCGGTAGGGATTGATCCAGGCGTGGCACTCCATTCCTCGCTGGTGGCATGCCTCTACTGCATAGGCAAGCGGGTCCCAGGTGGGCACCTGACCGCGAGTGCCAGTGAGGTAGCTCGACCAGGGCTCGAATGAAGACTCGTACATGGCGTCGCACATCGACCGCACTTGGAAGTTGATGGCATTGAAATTGTTGGCCTTGAGTGAGTCGAGCATGCGGTCGAGTTGCTGCTTCTGCTTGAGTTCGGCATTGGTGCCGTAGGCCTGCGTCTCGGGCCAGTCGAGGCACCACACAGTAGCCACCCAAGCCGAGCGGAATTCTCGCTTGGGTGTGGTGAATGTGGTAGCCGCTTGTGCAGCTATTGCAGCTGCAATTATCATTGCCAATAGTGCAAAAAGATGTGTTGCCTTGTTCATGGTAGTGAGATTTAAATTAAAGTGTTTTTTTAGATAGGTCAGAATTAAAAGTTAATATATGCAGCACCTCCATAGGCACCCCACAAGATAGCTATTGAGATTATTATGATAAGAGCTGCGGCCGCAGTCAAGAGGTGCTTGTCTTTGTTCACGACTTCGATGTCTTCTTGAATGGGGGCTGCCTTGAAGAATAGAACCACAGCTCCCGCAAAGAATAATAATGTGAAAAGCCAAAAGACAGGGTTGTGTTCCATCCAATAATAATCGGGATCGTTGAAACCGATGCAGAAAAGGGCCGTGACAGTAAATGCTGTCATAATCGTCAGCACGCCCTGCGTGGTGAAGCTGCGGTGGTGCAATGCTAAAATCTCGTCATAGGTCTTGACGTCGGTGTTGATATCGCTGATTAAAAGTATAAGGTTGGCAAGGCTGCCTATTATCAAAACTATGGATGTCACAACAATGGTGGTTTCTCCCAATAATCCAAAGGAGGCAACATAGGCAAAGACAATTGCCGCTGCAATAGCTCCACCCCACATTTTTGTGTTAATGTTGTGCTTAATGTCTTGTTGCTGCTCGCCATCAGTTTCATCTTCTTGCTCTTGCCATTCATTGCCCAGATACTGAGTTTCTTCTTGCTGCGGGCTCTCGCCCGTGGTAGCTTGGTTGAAACTCTGCTCATCGAAGGCTTGCTGAGGCTGAGGTTGCCCCGAAGGCTCACTGCCCGCACTCGTCTCCTGCAGCTCGCTGTAGGCTTGATAAAGCAGCAAGTCTCTCGCCTTCTCGTATCGTTGGTTGAGGCAGGAAGTGAGAAACGAGTAGAACCCTTCGCGTTGATTGATGAGGTTTGCGCAGATGGCATACCAGGTGCGAGTGGTGCTGTCGTCTTGAATGTCGTAGGCAATGATGCCCTCATCAATCATCTTGATGAGCATTTCTTTGTTGTCATCGTCGGGCAGGGCTTGCAGTAGCTGGAATCTTGATAGTTGAGAGGCTTGGGCATTTTGTGCACCGCCGCTCTGCAGAGCGGTGTTTCGGGCGTTGACAATGTCTTTAACTTGGGCAAGAATGCTGGCCTCAGCATTAGATTGAGGCTTGGCTTTGGTCTTAGCCTTTGATTTTGCCTGTGCTTCGGCTTTTGCTTTAGCTTCGGCTTTTGCCTTTGCTTTAGCTTCTGCTTCTGCCTTTGCTTTAGCTTCGGCTTCTGCTTTTGCTTTAGCTTCGGCTTCTGCCTTTGCTTTAGCTTCGGCTTCGGCCTTGCGTATCATTTCGTCAATTTGCTCTTGCGAGAGTTCTTCTTCCTCGTCGGTTCTCTCGATGTGCTTGGGCTTGGCTCGCGCAAGTTCGGGGTGCGCTATTTCGTATGCCTCCCTGTCGTCAGGCTGCTTGCATCCACATAGCGGGCAATACATGAGATTGTCCTTAATGTTGTTATAACAGTTGATACATTTCATTTTATTAATCGTTGAAGTCTTGAAGTTATTATTGTGTTTTTTCCTCGTTTTTCATTAATAATCACACAAATTTACTCATTTTTTTCATCAAAAGCAAGAAAACAAGAAAAAAAACTAACTTGATTAGTGATTATTTCTGTAGGATGGCATCAAGTGCCACGAAATGCTGTACTAACTAATAAATCAATCAGGGCGAGCTTGTTGCGGCTCGCCCTGATGATGAGTGGTGATTTATAAAGCTTTGAAAATCTTTATAAATTCTGCATTACAAATGCTGCTTAGTTGCCCAGCAAGATGTTGTAAATGAATGTGATGTCGCCCGAAGTGATAGAGCCATCACCATCTTGGTCGGGATAAACAGCGCTGCTGGTGTCGTTGTTGAGGAAGTAGTTGTAGAGAGCAGTAACGTCGGCCGAAGTCACAACGCCATCGCCATCCACGTCGCCAGGTTTGGGAGTTACAGTGCCACCCACCTTCTCGATGAGGTTGGGATAGAACTGAAGCTGCTCGGTAGCACCGTCAGCGCTCTTGTAGTAGGCGAGGAAGCCCTCTACATTGTAAGTGGCGTTGAAGTCGAAGTCCTCAGCAATGCTCACTGCACTGAAGTTGAGGCGCATAATCATCTCGCCAGTCTCGTCGGTGAGAGTGAAGTTGCGAGTGTCGCCCTCGATAGCAGTGATAGTGCAGTTCTCGATGCGCAGGTAGTGGTGGATGAGGTCTTGGCTAATCTCCTCGATTGGGAGAAGCTCAGGCTCAACTGCTGTGCCTGGAGTGGCCTCGCCAAAGGTAGATGCTACAGGGATAATCTCGGTCAAGCCGTTGTGAATAGTCCAGTTACCTGCGATGCCGGTGAGCTGGTCGCCGTTGTTGTAGGTGTTGGCCAGCGAACCGTAAACGAGCATATAGGCGCTCTCATCCTTAATGTAGAGCTGCTTGCCGCTGTGATAGAGAACGGTAACAGGATTGGTGATAGTAGCGTTAACGCCTGTTGCAAGAGCCATCAGGCCTGCAATGTTGTCAACATAGGTTGGGTTAACGTCAACAAACTCGATGGGGTACATCTGGATGTTGCCCTGGTAGCTGGTAACGATGCCATAGATGTCGTAGGTGCCGGTGAGGTCGGGCAGGGTGAAGTTAAACTGGTTGAAGCCGGCAATAGAGTCGGTGCTGTTGTCAACGCGGAAGCCCAGGTAGCGACCATTGTGATAAGTGATTTGAGCGCCACGGAGCACTACATACTGCCACATCTGGCTGTTACCAAAGTTGGCAATGGTAACCTCGTCGGGCTCTACAGCCTGAGTCTCGGTAGCATCTTCAAAGCCGAAGAGTGGATACTTCATCTCAACACCATTGTTGTAGATAGTCTTCACACCGCCAAATCCTGCGGGGATAACATCGCCCTGGCTGTACTTGCCGCTAAGCTCGCTGCCATAGATGCACATAAAGCCGGTGGCATCCTTAACATAGGTGTTCTGGCCGTTGGCATAGGTCACAACTACTGGATTGCTGATGGCAGCGTTGGTGTTGTCGGTCAGTGCTGCAAAGGCTGCGATGTTGGCAACGCTTTGAGCAGTCTCCATTGTGTAAGTAGCAGTGGCCACGTCGCTGGTCACGCCATTCAATGTAGCAATAGCCTTGATAGTAGTGGTGCTGGTTACATTGATGGGCTCGCTATAAACAGCACTTGCGGTAGTGGGAGTGCTGCCGTCGAGGGTGTAGTTGATGGTAGCGCCTTCCTGAGCCTTAATGGTTACATCGGTGGGACCATAAATGGTGCCCTCGCCAGGAGTGAAGTAGGGAGCTGCAACTGTGCCGTCATCGAGGGTAACAACCATCTTAGAAACGCGCACTTGAGCATTGCTCAGGTTAAATTTGATTTCATTGGCACTTCCAGTCCAGGTGCCACCAGTGTTGGTGCCTACCTCGGGAATGAGGTTGGCTGCGTCATAACCACTTACTGCGGTGAACACAATCTTGGTGATGGTGCTGGCAGCCGAAATGGTAACACTCGAGTTCTTGTAAAAACGAATGTGGTTGGCTGTCAGACCCTGAGAAGTGGCGGTGTTAGAGCCACCCTTGGCATAGTAGATAGTGATGCCTTGAGAAGTAGTCTGCTGGTCGTCGCCAACTGCAGTCCAAGTGAGATCAACATTGTTCATGTTGAGCGTGATCTCACTTGCCCATGCTCCCACTGAGAGCAGAGCCAACATTACGAGAGATAAAACTTTCTTCATAAAGTGCTTTGAGTTAAGAGGTTAATAATATGTAAAAAGTATAAAAATCCACAGTTTGTTATAATCACCACAAAGGTAGTGATTATTTTTTGAATAATGAGCAGATTTGGACAAAAAGTTCCTAAAAATAATCAAAATCATTGTCAAGTAAAGAAGGACTGTGACCTTTGTCCTTGAAATGGGAAATTATGTGTTTTTTGAATAGCGCCAGCCCACCCACAGGTTGCGTGAGAAGATGAGGATTGAGATGCTCTGTCCAAGCATGAGGATGGGGTCGCGGCGGATGATGCCGTAGATGAGGGTTAGCGAAGCACCTGCCACGCTGATGAGCCAGAACACTGGTGGCAGGCACGACTCGTGGCGACGCACCGAATAGACCACCTGATAGGCATAACGCGAGAGGAACACGAGCTGGGCGCAGGTGCCGTAGATCATGAGTCCAAGTGGAATGTCGGGGTTGTTGACGAAGCGGTCGACCAGGTGGGGGGCGTTGATTGCAGTGAAAATCAGTGCAATGACCGGCACGCAGTAGAGCACGATGCGCAGTGGCCGTGGGATGCGTCGCCACGCACCTTTGTAGTCGAGGTTGAGCACGTAGACGTAGAACGAGAGCATCTGTCCCACCAGTATCACGATGTCCTCACGCAGCCAGCCATACCACAGCATGAAGCAGCAACCGGCGAGGCTGAACGCCCAGTAGCCAGTGGGCGACACCACTCGCTTGAGTCGCTCGGTCATTACCCACTGCACGAGTTGCCGTGCTCCGTAGCACAGCTGCGACATGAGTCCTATCAGGAATGTGAATGTTAACATTTTGCTTGCAAAATTACTAAAAAAAACGCTCTAATCTTTACTTTACAGTAAAAATGACTATCTTTGTGCAAATTATTATTACAAAATTATCATGAATTTCATTGACGTTAACGATGTGGTGAAGCAATATGACGGGCATTTGGCTCTGGATCATGTGGATCTGCATGTGCCGCAAGGGTGCATCTATGGTCTGCTGGGTCCCAATGGTGCCGGTAAAACGTCGCTCATACGCATCATCAATCGCATCACCCGTGCCGACAGTGGCACCGTTATGATTAACGGCAAGCCTCTCGAAGACAAAGATATAACCAATATTGGCTACTTGCCCGAGGAGCGTGGCCTTTACAAGAAGATAAAGGTAGCCGACGAAATAGTGTACCTGGCCCGGCTCAAAGGCATGCCCAAGAAGATTGCCCTGAGCGAGATGGAGAAGTGGCTTGAGCGATTTGAGCTCACCGAGTGGAAGGGCCGCAAGGTGGAGGAGCTGTCGAAGGGCATGCAGCAGAAGGTGCAATTCATCACCACGGTGATTCACAGGCCTCAGCTGCTCATCTTCGACGAGCCGTTCTCGGGCTTCGACCCAGTTAACGCCGAGCAACTAAAGCGTGAAATCATGCAGTTGCGCGACGAAGGGTCGACCATCCTGTTCTCGACCCATAACATGGCGAGCGTAGAAGAGATTTGCGAGCAAATCACCCTAATCAACCACTCGCGGGTGGTGCTCGAGGGCCGCGTTGATGAGGTGAAGCAGCGCTACAAGAAGAATCTCTTTGTGGTGAATGTTGCCGATGGCGCTGTGGTTCAGGCGCAAGAGTCGCTCTTCGAAGTCGTGCCCGACGCGTTGCAGCAAGGTACTGTAATCAAACTTTGTAAGGGCGTTACACTGCGCGACACAATAGCATGGCTCAATGAGCATTACACCCTCACAGGCATTACCGAACAGCTGCCGAGCATGAATGAAATATTCATTGAGACGGTGCAAAATAAGTAGTAAGTGTTAAGTAGTAAGTGGTAAGTAGTAAGTGTTAAGTGTTAAGTGTTAAGTAGTAATTGTTAAGTAGTAAGTGGTAAGTGTTAAGTAGTAAGTGTTAAGTGTTAAGTTTTAAGTGAGGCTTTGATGCGGCTGGTTATCTACTTATAGTTCTTTAATTAAGAGACAAATATGAAAAAATTAAAACTGATAATACATCATGAGTACATGACGCTTGTGGGCAAGAAGTCGTTCATTGTCATGACGTTGCTCATTCCGGTGCTTATCTTGCTTGTGGGATGCGTCCCGGTGCTGCTTGCTTACGTCAACAACAGTGCCGACACGAGTGTGACGCGTATTGCCGTGATTGACGAGACGGGACGCTATGCCGGTGCGCTCAAGAATAACACCAACTATCGCTTTGTGCCGCTCAGTGGCCAAAATGTGAAGAACCCTCACGACTTCTACAAGGCTGCGGGCGAGAGCCTCGACGCGGTTATTGTTATACCCGCCGATGTTGAGAATTCGCAACAAGTGAGCCTCTATAGTGAGAAAACGATGGGTCAGAATATCTTGAGCTATGTGACTCGCTGCCTCAACGACACGCTGCGCAATGCCAAGATTGCCGCCATGGGCGACCCCGAGCTGCTGTCGAAGATGGAGCAGGCACAGGTTGAGACGCAGGTAAAGAGTATCAAGTGGGATGAGAAAGGCGACGAGCAGGAGCAGAGTGCTGGACTGGCATCGGTGATAGGCATGGTGCTGGCATTCTTGACCTACACCTTTGTGCTGTCGTATGGCGCTATGATAATGAATAGTGTGGTCGAGGAGAAGACCAACCGCATAGTGGAGGTGATAGTGAGCAGCTGCCGCCCCATGGAGCTGATGATGGGCAAGATAATAGGTGTGGGGCTTGTGGGCCTGACGCAGTTTGCCATCTGGGTAGTGCTGCTTAGCATTGGTTCAGCTATACTTGGACTTGTGGGTGGTGCATCGATGGTAGCCAACCCCGAGGCAGTTACAGCAGGAATGAATTTGCCAGGCGAGGCTGGTGCAGCGGGTGCCATAAGCGAAATAAACACTGCCATAGCGAGCATCAACTGGCTGTCGCTGTTGGGCAACTTTGTGGTCTATTTCATTGGCGGCTATCTGCTCTATGCATCACTCTTTGCAGGATTTGGCTCGGCAGTTGACCAAGCGAGCGACAGTTCGCAGTTCACAATGCCCATCATCTTGGTTATGGTGATAGCTCTCTATGCCGGTATTGCCTGCATCGAGAATCCTAACGGTCCCATGGCCGAGTGGTGCTCGATCATTCCATTCACATCGCCTGTGGTGATGATGGTGCGCCTGCCGTTCGATGTGCCCTGGTGGCAGTTGCTGCTGAGCATCGTGCTGCTCTATGCCACAGCATTGGGCTGCATCTGGCTCTCGGCGCGCATCTATCGCACCGGCATCCTGCTCTACGGCAAGAAGCGCTCGTTCAAGGAAGTGCTCAAGTGGGTGAGATAAGAAATCAGATGTCGGAAGTGAGATTCTTTTTATTAACCACGGTGATTTGGCAGAAAGTGATAATTTGCACAAGTCATAATTTATTGCTAACTTTGAGCGTTGAATAAAAAAAGAAACTAATTACCAACCGAAAAAATAAATTGTAACTATGTTTAACAAAGAAGTTTATGTAGGTCGCCGCGAGGAGCTCAAAAAGCTCGTTAGCGATGGCGTGATTGTTCTCTTTGGCAACAATGAGGCGCCCAACAATTATCCCAACAATGCTTATTACCCCTTCCGTCAGGACTCGTCGTTCCTGTACTATTTTGGCCAGAAACGTGACGGCCTGGTGGGCGTGATTGACGTGGAGAGTTGCAAGGAGACTCTCATTGGCGATGATATCGACATCGAGGACATCGTGTGGTATGGCTCGGTCGACAGCGTGGCTGACATGGCAGCCCAGGTGGGCGTGGGCAGTAGCGCTCCCATGGCTCAGCTCAAGGTCATCATTGACGAGGCGGTGGCCAAGGGCCGCAAGGTTCACTTCCTGCCCCCTTACCGCCACGACACCATGATTCAAATCATGGACCTGATGGGCATTCATCCCAGCAAGCAGCGCGAGGCTGCCTCGCTCGAGCTCATCATGGCTGTGGTGAAGATGCGCTCGGTGAAGACCCCACTCGAGATTGAGGAGCTGGAGCGCGCCAGCGTCATCGGCTACAAGATGCACACCACCGCCATGAAGCTAATCAAGCCTGGCGTGACCGAGAAATATATCGCCGGACAAATCAACGGCATAGCTCAGAGCTATGGCTCGCAGGTGAGCTTCGGAACCATCTTCTCGCAGCATGGAGAAATCATGCACGGCAACCCATCGATGGCTCCTCTCGAGGCGGGACGACTGGTGCTGTGTGACTGCGGTGGAGAGACCATTGAGCACTACTGCAGCGACAACACCCGCACCATGCCCGTGAGCGGCAAGTACACCCAGCGTCAGCTCGACATCTACAGCATCGTTGAGGACTGTCACGACCTGGTGCTCGGCATTGCCAAGCCAGGAGTGAAATACTTCGACGTACACATGGCAGTGTGCCGCCTGATGACTGAGCGCCTCAAGGAGCTTGGACTCATGAAGGGCGATGTGGACGAGGCTGTGGCAGCTGGTGCTCACGCCATGTTCCTGCCCCACGGCTTAGGTCACATGATGGGAATGGACGTGCACGACATGGAAGGTCTGGGGCAAATCTATGTGGGCTTTGACGAGGAAACCCGCCCCAACTTAGAGCAGTTTGGCACTAACGCGCTGCGCATGGGTCGCCGCTTGCAGGAGGGATTTGTCGTGACCGATGAACCTGGCATCTACTTCATCCCCGACCTGATTGATGAGTGGCGTGCCACCGGTCACTGCGCCGAGTTCCTGAACTTCGATATGCTCGAGACTTACAAAGACTTTGGCGGCATACGCCTCGAGGACGACGTGCTCATCACTGCCGACGGTTGCCGCTTCTTGGGCAAGGACATCATCCCCTACCACCCCAAGGACGTGGAAGCATTCATGGCCGATAACTAAACGTTACATTACAATGCAACAAAAAGAAAAGAGGGTGTGTCAAAATTCTGGCACACCCTTTTTGTATCTTTTTATTTC
>CAMHNO010000056.1 GCA_946186575.1 uncultured Prevotellaceae bacterium | reverse complement strand
GTGGTGGTGTAAACACGCACGCACACGCCACGACGCTGTGGGCAAGAATCCAAAGCAGGCGACTTGCTGGTTGACTCCAGAGCAGTGCGACCTTTTCTTACTAATTGCTGAATTGTTGGCATCTTAGTTCTGTTTTACTTTGTGTTTTTAATAAAAATAATTGTTACTTAGTTTCTAAAAATGCCTTTAGGGTAAAGCACACTCCTTTTTATCTCTCACTAAATCAACGATTTAGTCAAAGAAAAGGGTCGCTTTTTGCCCAAAAGCGATGCAAAGTTAGCAACTAATTGGCTAATAACCAAATGTTTTTGAGCTAAAGTTATCAACAAGTCTTTTATATTAAATAATGTGTAGGCATCAAAAACCGCCTAACATGGTAGTTGTCAGGCGGTTTAACGTTTTGGGTAATTTACTAAAATTCTAAAGATTTAACATCTTTTAACCGCACCCCGAGTTTATCTTTCTCACTCAGAAGCATTTCGCCAGGCTCTATGAGCCAATCAATGCCCAAGTCGGGATCGTCGAAGGCTATTGTCATCTCGCTGTGGGGAGCATACACATTGTCAACCTTGTACTGGAACTGTGCCACATCGCTCAGCACCACAAAACCATGAGCAAAGCCACGGGGAATGAACAGCTGCTCGCCCCCATCGTGAGTGAGGCGCACGGCAACGTGCCTGCCCCGCGTGGGGCTGCCGGGCCTCAGGTCGAGGGCCACGTCGAGCACTTCGCCCTGCGACACCCTCACGAGCTTGGCTTGGCTCCACTGCCCGCGTTGCAGGTGCAAACCACGCAGCACACCGTGCGAAGAGAACGACTCATTGTCCTGGACAAAGCACACCTTGCCCACATGCTGCTCAAACTCCTGCTGCTTCCACGTCTCGCTGAAGTAGCCCCTACTGTCGCCATAGCGCTGCGGCTTGATGAGCCACACGCCCTTAATATCCAACTCCTGAAATTCCATATTATGCCATTTCTATATTAACTGTGCCTCTTTACACCTTATTATATATATATCATCCTACGGATTATACCAACAGGCACGCAAAGTTACAAAACTTTTTTTGTAGGCAAGTGCAGTTTTCACAATAAAGTAACGAGTCGCTCCTTATTTCATGCTGCAACCACACTGACATTAGCCCTTCATCAGATGGAGAACAAGAAAATGCGCCTCCTGGCTGTGGAGGCGCTCAATTTCCATTCATGCCCTAGACGGTTATTAACTGCCCAGTAAGATGCTATACACAAAGGTGATGTCGCCCGAGGTGATAGATCCATCGCCATTCTGGTCACCATTGACCAGTGAGCTACTGTCGCTGTTGAGCAGGTAGTTGTAGAGTGCGGTGATATCGGCACTGCCCACGTGTCCGTCGCCGTCCACGTCGCCAGGCACTGCTCCTGCAGGAATCTCCACCCAGTCACCGTTGATCATCTCCTTTGGAATCCAGCGCTTGTCGCGGGCCGTCTTAACTTGGGCTGTCGTGATGACGTTGCCCTCTTCATTGCCTCCAAGCGCCAAGAATGTGCCAGTGCTTCCTGCAGGAATGTTTCTCAGGCTATTGACGAGTGTTCCCATTGCGTTCTCCTTGATCTGGTTGTTGTAGATCACCAGTCGCGATAGAGAGTTCAGACCCTGAACCGAGAGAGAGTAGAGCTTGTTGACAGCACATTCCAGTTCCTGCAGACCGCTCGGCAGCGTGGGCAATTGTGTGAGCTGGTTGGCCGAGCAGTTGAATTTTGTCACCGCGCTGGGCACAGCTGCAAGCGAAGTCAACTTATTGTTGGCGCAATCCAGCGTCTTCAATGCTGTGCAGCCACCGTAGTCAAGTGATGTCAAGGCATTACTGTAGCAGTTGAGCGTGGTGAGCAAGGTGTTGTTTCTCAAATCAAGAGTTACAAGCTTTGTGTTTCCTGCAATAGTGAGTGTGGTGAACTTGTTATTGTAGGCGTACACTTCTTGGATGCTGTTGGGCAGCGATGGCAGCGACGTGAGACTGTTGTTGCTGCAGTCAAGTGTCTTGAGATAAGTAAACTTCTCCACACCAGTGAGACTGCCGATGCCCTTTCCGCTCACGTTGAGCGAGGTAAGGTTCTGCAACTGGGTTGTGGTGAGGTAGCCCTTGGGATAGAGTGCAAGCAACGCAGTGCGGAAGTTAGCATTGGGGAAGTTGCTGCTGTTGATTAGCAACGCGTAGTTATCGCTGATGTAGATGTTTCCGCTCGTGATTTGGCTGCCCGACGAGTTATACATCGAGTTGCTGCTGTAGTAGGCTCCGTAGGGCTCCAAAATGGTGGTGTTGCCCGAGAACGTCATCGACACACCGCTCACGCTGGCATTGGACCCGTTGCCCTCAATGGTGAGGTCGGTGCCGCTCTGTAGATAGGCGGCAAACGAGCTCAGGGCCGACCGCTGCTTGCTGTAGGCTGTCACTTTCGCGCCCTGGAAATACACCTTGGTCGAGCTGGTGCCCTCGCCCTTGATGGCCTCGTAGGCCGACGGGCCAGCCTCAAAAAGCATAGTGCCGCTGCCAGTGATGTAGTAGTTGTAGCTTTTCAGGTTGGCACAGATGCGGGCCGAGCTATAAAACAAAGTGTTGCTGCCCGATGACGCATTAAGCGTGGTGGCTCGCTCGAGCTTCAGCGCATTGTCGGCAGTCCTTATGCTACAGCTACCGCTGAACACTATCTTCAGGTTGTCGCACTTGCGGTTGTGGATGCCATATTTGTCCTGGCCCGTGCGATATATTGTCATGTTATACAGTGTGAGCGTGTTGGTCGACGCGTTATACACGCCATAGCCACCGGTGATGTCGCCACCGGTGATGTAGTTGGCATTGTCGCTGGTGACCTCAACGTTGCCAACATTGATTTCATATTTGGTGGCGGCACTCACAGTCATGGCGACCACCGCCAGCATCGTTAGTAGTAAAATTTTTTTCATAATCATTAAGTTTATTTGGTTAATTATTAGTTTGCTCAATTTTCGGAAGTAACCGAAACTTGAAGTTTAGAGGTTAGAGAGACTAACGCCCAGCACTCTAAAAAAGGCGACTCCTATGGACAGAATTTTTAGATGAAATGCTCACGCTCGTAAGGCTCGGAGCGCGGACAAGGCACGACTTGTCCCTACATTTTCTCTCGTCTAATCGCATTGTTCTTCTATGACCTCTAAACTATAACCTATAACCTCTAACCTTGAGTCCACTTTAAAAAGTGGCATTTCTGCGGATTTTACTAAAACAAATGAATTGTCTGAATGTTCTGATTTTTACAATATCCTGATTTGCAGATTTTTGAAAATCCCCAAAAATTAGTTTAATTCGCATAATTCGCCGTTATTTATTTTTTAAAGTGGACTCAGTTAGTTAAAACAGTGCTGCGCTGTCGGCGTCAATTCTGGCCTCCCAGTAAGATGCTATACACAAAGGTGATGTCGCCCGAGGTGATAGATCCATCGCCATTCTGGTCACCATTGACCAGTGAGCTACTGTCGCTGTTGAGCAGGTAGTTGTAGAGTGCGGTGATATCGGCACTGCCCACGTGTCCGTCGCCGTCCACGTCGCCAGGCACTGCTCCTGCCGGAATCTCCACCCAGTTGTCGCCGTTCCACTTCTTAGGCATCCAGCGCTTGTTGCGGGCGATGCTGACTTGAGCATTGGTGATGACATTGCCCTCGGTGTAGCCTTCCGATGATAATCCCGGATAAAGAACGAGGAAGTCGCCACTGGAGCCTGCCGGGATAGTACACAAGCTGTTGACCAATGTGTTCATGCCCGACTCCTTGATTTGATTACCATAGCAGTTAAGTTCTCGCAACGCGTTGCATCCCTCAACCGACAGCGACGAGAGTTTGTTCTGGCCACACACAAGGCGCTGCAAGGCGGTGCATCCACTCACATTTAGCGATGTGAGCTGGTTGTTGACGGCCTCAACATTTGTGAGTTTTGTCTTGTTGGCCACGTTAAGTGAGGTGAGCTTGTTATAGTAGCATTGAAGCACTGTCAGGTTGCTCAGGCTGCTCACATCGAGCGAGGTGAGCTGGTTGAAACCGCAGTCGAGCGTGGTAAGTGCCGTGCAGCCACTCACGTTGAGCGTGGTGAGCGAGTTGCTGTAGCAGTTGAGCGTGGTAATGTATGAGTTGCTGCTGACATCGAGTGTTTTTAGGTTGCTGCGACTTGTCAACGAGAATGTGCCGCTAAATTTGTTGCTCCCGCAGTAGAGGCTCTGCAGCGACATTGGCAAGTTGGTAAGCGACGTGAGCTGGTTGTTGTTGCAAGAGAGAGAAGTCAATGCCGAGCAACCGGTGAGATTGAGCGACGTGAGCTGGTTGTTGTGGCATTGGAGCGTAGTCATTGCCGAGCAGTTTTGCACGTTGAGGCTCGTGAGCGAGTTGTTTTGGCAGTAGAGAGTGTTAAGGCTCGGGTTGCTGCTGATGTTGAGCGTCTTTAGGTTGCTGCGATCGGTCAACGAGAATGTGCCGCTAAATTTGTTGTTAGAGCAGTTGATGTTTTGCATCGACGCGGGTATTGCCCCAGGCGAGGTGAGCTGATTGTTGCTGCAATCGAGTGTGGCCAATGACGAGCAGCCATCCGTGGTGAGGCTCGTGAGCGCGTTGCTGTAGCAGTTGAGCGTGGTAAGGCTTGGGTTATTGCTGACATCGAGTGTTTTTAGGTTGCTACGATCTGTCAACACTATGCCGCTAAATTTGTTGCTCGCGCAGTTGAGGCTCTGCAACGACGAGGGCAGTGTACCTAATGAGGTGAGCTGGTTGCTGTGGCAGTCGAGAGTGGTCAGTGCCGAGCAGCCATTCACGTTGAGCGTGGTGAGAGCGTTACTGTAGCAGTTGAGCGTGGTGAGGCTCGGGTTATTGCTGATATCGAGTGTTTTTAGGTTGCTGCGACCTGTCAACGAGAATGTGCCGCTAAATTTGTTGCTCGCGCAGTTGAGGCTCTGCAGCGATGAGGGCAAACTCAGCGAGGTGAGCTGATTGCTGCTACAATTGAGAGTGGTAAGAGACGAGTAGTTATACACGTTGAGCTTAGAGGTGAGCGCGTTGCTGTGGCAGTCGAGAGTGGTCAGCGACGAGGGCAGCGATGGCAGCGACGTGAGACTGTTGTTGCTGCAGTCAAGTGTCTTGAGATAAGTAAACTTCTCCACACCAGTGAGACTGCCGATGCCCTTTCCGCTCACGTTGAGCGAGGTGAGGTTCTGTAACTGGGTTGTGGTGAGGTAGCCCTTGGGATAGAGAGCGAGCAGCGCATTGCGGAAGTTGTTATTGGGGAAGTTGCTGCTGTTGATCAGCAATGCGTAGTTGTCGCTGATGTAGATGTCTCCGCTCGTGATTTGACTGCCCGACGAGTTATACACCGAGTTGCTGCTGTAGTAGGCCCCGTAAGGCTCCAGGATGGTGGTGTTGCCTGAGAACGTCATCGACACGCTGCTCACGCTGGCATTGGACCCGTTGCCCTCAATCGTGAGGTCGGTGCCGCTCTGCAGATAGGCGGCAAACGAGCTCAGGGCCGACCGCTGCTTGCTGTAGGCTGTCACTTTCGCGCCCTGGAAATACACCTTGGTCGAGCTGGTGCCCTCGCCCTTGATGGCCTCGTAGGCCGACGGGCCAGCCTCAAAAAGCATAGTGCCGCTGCCAGTGATGTAGTAGTTGTAGCTTTTCAGGTTGGCACAGATGCGGGCCGAGCTATAAAACAAAGTGTTGCTGCCCGATGACGCATTAAGCGTGGTGGCTCGCTCGAGCTTCAGCGCATTGTCGGCAGTCCTTATGCTACAGCTACCGCTGAACACTATCTTCAGGTTGTCGCACTTGCGGTTGTGGATGCCATAGTTGTCCTGACCTGTGCGATAGATTGTTAGGTTATACAGCGTGAGCGTGTTGGTCGAAGCGTTATACACGCCATAGCCGCCGGTGATGTCGCCACCGGTGATGCGGCTGGCATTGTCGCTGGTAACTTCCACACCGGCTATGTTAATTTCATACTTGGTGGTGGCAGCATTTGCCCCCATGGCCACTATCGCCATAATGAGAAACAGTAATAATTTTTTCATAAGTTTTATATTTTGGCGGTTAATATTATTTTCAAGCTTGAATATCTCATTTATAGTTGCAAATATACAACAAATCTTCTCAAATATCCCTCTAATTTGTTAACGTTTCTTAATTTGCTTAATTTTTTATTATTGAGTTCACAGCAGGACAACAAAATCTTCGTTTATAATGAAAAATCCACTACTTTTGCAGCCCAGACAATGTATTTTTTTGTGACCACACGACATCATTATGAGCAACATAATATTCTTTGACGACAACGATGTGCGCCGCAATCTGCTGCCACTCACCTACACACGCCCCACCGCAATGCTGCGCTGCGGCATCACCACCATCGCAAGCAAGTGGAAAGCTGCCATTGGCGACGAGAAGATGACTTACTCGTTCCTTACAGTGCCCTACCTCAAGGCTAAATTCCCACTCATTGCACGCCGTGCCAACCTGATGATTGCTGGCCACGTGCTACCCAACCCCGACCTGGTGAAGCAAGTGATGGCACTCAAGAGCGGCGAGGCGCTCATGCTTGGCGAGGAGCTCATAGCTTTCCGAGGCGCCGCGCGTGACTTCGACAATCGCCATTTCTCAAGGATAATACATCCCAGCGAGCAACCAATCATGTTGCACTACCCCTACGACATCTTTGAGCAGAACGGCAAGGCGCTGGCACTGGACTTTGAGCGCATCACCGCAGGCCGCAAATCGCAGCCTCTGTCAAACACCTGCACCGTGATTGGCGACAAGTCAAGAATCTTTATCGAAAAAGGCGCTACGGTTCAAGGGGCGATGCTCAACACCACCGAGGGCTACATCTACATTGGCGCCGACGCCGAGGTGATGGAGGGCAGCTGCATTCGTGCCCCATTTGCCGCATGCCGGCATGCTGTTGCAAAGATGGGTGTGAAAATTTATGGCGCCACCACATTCGGCCCCTATTGCAAGGTGGGCGGCGAGGTTGCCAACGTAGTGTTCCAGGGCTACAGCAACAAGGCCCACGATGGATTCCTGGGCAATGCCGTGATTGGCGAGTGGTGCAACATAGGCGGTGGAACCACTGCCAGCAACTTGAAAAATGACTACAGCGAGGTTAAGCTGTGGAACTATGCCAGCAAGCGCTTTTTGCGCACGGGGCGCCAGTTCTGTGGCCTCATCATGGGCGACCACTGCAAGACGGGTGTCAACTGCATGATCAACACTGGCACAGTGATGGGAGTGGGCGTGAATCTGCACGGCGCTGGCTTCCCACGCCCCTTCGTGGGCTCGTTCCACGAGGGCAGCGATGTGGCGGGATTCAAGAATGTGAAACTCGACGCATTCTTTGCCACCGCCGAGCGCGTGATGTCGCGCCGCGGCATCGAGCTCACCGACGCCGACCGCACCATCTACGAGGCCATCTACAACATCCGCGACAAATACAAGTAAATTAAAGGAAGAAGTAAGAAGGAAGAAGTAAGAAGGAGGAAGTAGGAAGTATGAAGTAAGAAGGAAGAAGTAGGACGTGAGAAGTGGGAAGGAGGGAAAAACAATTATAAATCACACAGATATGGAGGATGACATTAAAATCATCAAATCAAGAAAATTTGCTTATAGAATAATAAAGCTTTACCAATATCTTAATAGCAAGAATATTGAAGACATTAGAAGGCAAGTTCTTCGTAGTGGAACATCAATAGGAGCAAATATAGCAGAGTCTGTGTTCTCAGAAAGTAAAATAGATTTTAAGCATAAAATCTCAATCGCTCTTAAAGAAGCAAATGAAACACTATATTGGATTGATATATTGTTCTATGGAGAATATATCTCAAAAAACCTATATGAATCGATCAAAAATGATTGTGTTGAGTTAATTTTAATCTTGTCATCTATAATTAAAACTATCAAAGACGGCAACGATTAAAACTTGTATTTACTTCCTACTCCCCACGCCCTACTTCCCACTTCTTACTTCCTACTTCTTACTTCCTCCTTCTTACTTCCTCCTTCTTACTTCCTCCTTCTTACTTCTTACTTCCTACTTCCTACTTCTTACTTCCTACTTCTTACTTCTTACTTCTTACTTCCTACTTCCTCCTTCTTACTTCATTCAGAACTCCATTCCTAAGGTCACAAAGAAGTTGAGGCGGTGGGTGTGGCTGCTCCAGCCCAGAGTGCAGCCTAAAGGTCCAGCTATACCGCTATTATAGAAATAACTCAGCTGCACGCCCCACAACGGTTTGCGGTCGAAAATGTCGCTAAGCTTTGTGTTGTGCTCGACCACGCTACCGTCGAGCATAAGATAGTGACGGCCTGTGACGCGCTGTTGCACGCGCAGCGACGCTCTCAACAAGGTCTTGTCAAAGAACTCGAAGTGCCCGAAGCCCTCCATGGGCAATTGTTGCGGAAAATACTTGCCATAACTAATGCCACCAGCCACATTGCCAAGGGTGGTGGGTATGTCGTCGCCAAAGAGCATCCTGCCCTGAACCAGAGGGCGGATGTGAGTGCTCTGAGTGATGGCAAAAGTCATTTGCCACATTGCCATCACGGCATGAATGCCACCATGACCCTTCCACTGCGCAAAGTTGTCGGTAAAGTAATCGTAACGAGCCTCGGCACGCATTCCGCTGCGAGTGAAATAGCGCTCGTCCTCGTTGTTGTATCGCAGCCGCAAGTGATAATTGAAGTAGTGCTCGTTCACAGGGAACGTCATCGTGCTGTGCTCGTTCCACAAGCCCTTGAAGAAGTGATAGTGCTCCCACCCCACCCCAAGCTCGCAGTCGAAGTTCATAGCATCGAGCTGCAAGAGTTTAACGTTAGCTTTTTGATATATCAGCGACAGATTATTGCTGCGGTGGCCCTTTGTGTAGAGGTCGCAATATTTGTACCAGAACTCATAGCTCACGCCCATCTTGCGAAAAGTCCATGGTTCTAAATTAATGTCAAGGCGCAGCATTGAGCGCAAGCCCAAGCGCAGAGTCAAGTCGAGTTCCTTGTTCACTTTGCCCCCCAAGAAGTAGCGCCCACGCAGCTTTAAGGCCACCAGATCCTCGTTGTCGAAGCGAGCGCCTAACGATGCCTCTATGGTATTGTTCTTGCGCACGTCTATCAGTCCGCCATCTTCCTCGTCGAGGCTTAAAGGCAACTTGCTCATGTCGCGCAGGTGAATTGTATAATCTCCATTGGGGTCGACGCCGGCAAGCCCCTTAAGCACCCTGATGGAGTCGATCTTCTCACGCGCTGCCACCTCGCCGCGCATCATGAGGGAGTCCAGAGCATTCCGGCCGAAGCTGCCGCTGGAGTAGCCACGCACCGGCACCTTGATGAGCACATCGCAATATTTCTCGTTATCACGCGCACGGCGGCTCACATCGCTGCCGGCCGAGCGCTCCATCACGTCCATGAGCGAGCGATATTCACGATCGGTGCCCAACCCGAGCTCAAATTTCACACCTATCACATAGTCGGCACCCAGCTTGCGGGCCACATCGGCAGGGAAGTTGTTCTTGGCGCCACCGTCCACGAGCACCATGTCGCCAAAGTGCATGGGAGTGAACACACCAGGTATCGACATGCTCGCCCTGATGCTCTTAACCAGATAACCGCTGGTGAGGTCGACTTCGCTGTCGGTGACCAAGTCGGTAGCTACGCAGGCAAACTGCCGTGGCAGGTCGGTAAGGAAGTTAATACTGTCGGTGTGGCCATGCAGGTAGTACTCAAATGCTTTCTCCACATTGGTGCCGCGAATCAAGCCCCCTGGCTGCGGGTCTACACCCGAGCCCACATAGAAGCCGCGGTCGTAGATATAGGTGTTGCGGGCATGACGGTCACTAAGAGTGAGCCGGTCCTGATTCTCGCGGTCGAGAAAGAGATCGGTCCAGTTCATTGTGTGGAACATGGTGGCGATGTCGTCGCTGTTGTAGCCCACGCTATACAGGGCACCCACAATGCTGCCCATGCTGGTTCCCACCACCAAGTCGACGGGGATGCCCACCTCCTCAATCACCTTTAGGGCACCCACATGAATGGCACCTAAGGCGCCACCGCCACTGAGCACCACTGCCACCTTCTTGTGCTGCAAGCCCACGTTACTGTTTGTCGCTTGCGCAGCAAGGCTAAGGCTATCGGCTCCAGCCGTCTTAGGAATCGCGACGTAATCATTGTTGTTGGGCACACTAATCAGGACCTCGTCGTCATCAGCCACGTCCTGAGCCACCACCGGCATGACCATCATCAAGGCTATGAGCAGCATCAACGTTTTTTTAATCATAGCAGGAATTTTATAATCAGGTTGTGCATCTGAGTGCCACAAAGTCACCAAGCCACAAATCACACGAGCATTCTGAGCCCACTTATGGCATCATCACACTCACCCACGTCTTCTGGCCATTGAGCTTCTTGAGGTCGGCAGTGAGCACCATGCCGCTGAAGGTCATCTCGGCTGTATTGCCTTTTTTCAAGTTCTTGATGGCTTCCATGCTCTTCTCGTCGGCCTTGAGCTCGAATGTCACATCCTTCTGCTCGCCGTCGCCGCTCACGTGCACATTCCAGATGTCGTCGATCGGCTTCACTTCTTCCGCATCGTTCTTGAAGGCGAACTTAAGGTTGAGTGTCACCATTGAGCTATCACCATGTGCCACACCTTTCATAGTCAAGGTCTCGGGATTCACTTTGTAGTCATAGGTGTGACAGTTCTGTCCGCTACTGCTTGTCACGCCGCCATTTATCACATAGTCGGTACTCCCACCGTTACATGCCACGAGCAGCAATGCCGCAGCCACAAGGCTAAAAAACTTTTTCATAAATCACATTTATTTAAATGGTTAGCAAAATATTTTCTTAAAAATCTTTACAAAATTAGTGCAAACCAAGTGAAATACAAAATGAAAGACGCAGTTTTTCATTTTTATTTCCGTATTATAGGAAATGCACA
>CAMHNO010000055.1 GCA_946186575.1 uncultured Prevotellaceae bacterium | reverse complement strand
TATCTTGCCGACATCACTGCTCCCACCTACGAGGAAGCCAGCCCACTGCTGGTGTGGTATGGCGAGCGTGACGAGAATGGCGAGTCGCTGCTCACCAACTTGAGCGGTGACGGAGGCGACATGATCGAGACACTTGAGTTTATCAAGGGCCTTATTGAGGAAACACTGGAGTATAACAACAAGCCTACCTGGTTCCTCGAGGAGATGTTCCAGCTGCACCTTGTGCCCACTGGCGATCCCGACGGCTCGGTGTTCCTGTGTGTCGACGTTCCTCCAATCGACGACTGGGAGGAAATTCGCGACATTATCCTTGAGGCCGCAGGCGGCCAGACCGCAGTGACCTACTACATCAGCCACATGGTGCCTGGCAATCGCCACTACATGGGCATTGACTATGACGGCAGCTTTGGCTATCGCCTGCAGGCCGGCACCCCCGAGGGCACCGACATTAAGTTCCTTATGGAGCGTGAGTCGCTCGAGGGAGGCTATTGCTTTGTGAAGACCGCAAGCGCCACAGCCGAGGCACCCTACCTACGCCGCGTGCATGAGAAGAGTAGCACAGTGGATCTGGCATCGCCCCACAACGACGCCAGCGCAGTGTTCGACCTCGCTGTGAACGACATCAAGGTCACTCGCCTTGCAGTGCAGGGCCTCGACCTGGCACCACTGGCGCAGGCAGCTGGTGGCTACCTGGCACTGTGCCCCACCAACACTGCTGCCCAGAAGTTTGTCTACGACGCTTATGCGCTCAAGCTTCAGCTGCCCGACGAGGGCGTTGACGCTGCTGCCGTTGTGGCTGCTGCCAAGGCTGCTCTGGGCGAGGACAGCGAGATAGCTGCCGCCCTCGAGAGCCACAGCGACCTCATTAAGGACCGCGCCGCCATCTACATTGTGCACAGCGACCAGGGTGGCGTGAGCGTTGCAGGCGATGCCAACTATGCTGCCTACGGCGACAACGCCAAGTGGAAGCTTGAGAAGATTGACACCGATGCCAACTACTTTGCTCCCGCCGCCACTGTTGAGGCCAATGGCAAGTACTACACCACATTCTATGCCGCATTCCCAGTTAGCATTGTGGGCAATGTCACTCCTTACATCGTTACTGCTGTGGCCGAGGATGGCACTCCCACCCTCGAGGCTATGGAAGGCACCACCATCGCTGCCAGCACTCCAGTGGTACTTGAGATGACAAGCAATGATGATGTCGACAACCTGCTGATGCCCGTTGCTACTACCGACCCACAGGGCATCCCCTACCTGGAGAATGCTCCCAAGTCGATGCTCAAGGGCACGCTCTTCGACGACAACACTACTAACGACATGAGCACCATGCTCACCCTGCAGGAGGGCTTGAAGTTTGCTGTCGATGCCGAGAACGATTTCATGCCAGCCAACAAGGCTTGGGCCGACAAGACCGTGCCCACCGCTATCAACAAGATTGGTACCGATGCTCAGGGCGACAACACCATCTACGACCTCATGGGCCGCAAGGTAGTGAACCCCACTCACGGCATCTATATCCAGAACGGCAAGAAAGTGGTGTTCTAATATAACGCATAAATAGCACTACGTTTTTTCTATACAATCTAGTCAGTAGAAATCTAGTTAGTCTAGAAAATCTAGAGATTCTAGAGAATCTAGAAATTCTAGTAATTCTAGTAATAGTGGCAAATACAGCACTGAAAATATGGATTGCGACACTTGTGGCGGGCCTCATGCTCGCCACAGGCGCCGCCGTTCATGCCCAAGACAAAGTGCCCTGGACCCACCCAGGCCCACTGCTGCCCGACAGCAGCAACTTCGTCACCGCGAGTTTGTTGGTGGCATCGCCCGGCGAGGCCATCTATTCGCAATTGGGTCATGCCGCCTTGCGCATGGAGTGCCCTGTGCATAACCTCGATTATTGCTTCAGCTTCGAGGAAGAGGCTGGCATGGGGGGCATAATGAAGTTCTTCGTTGGCCGGACCGACGCTCACATGATGGCAGTGCCCACGGCAGAGTTTCTGAAAGGCTTTAGGCATGACGGCCGTCAGGTGACACAGTATGAGTTGAACCTCACCCTTCACGAGAAGCAAGAGCTGTGGCGACTGCTCGACAACGATTATGTTGACGAGGACATGCGTCACTTCAACTTCCTGCAGAACAACTGTTCATCGGTGTCTCTAATGGCAATTGAGAATGTGGTAGTGGATGAGACAATCGACTTCAACGGCTGGCCCGAGCAGTTCAAGCTCAATAATGGAGCATTAATGAGGAATTATGTGAGGAAATGGCCATGGTTAGAGTTTTGGTCTATTTTTTTTGGAGGGTCTGAAACTGATGTTTTTTGGGATAATGAGCAAAGAATGTGCCCTGAAATATTGCCAGTCGTTTTGAAGAAAGCAACTCTGGTTGACGAGAAAGGTTCCAGTAGGCCATTCATAATTGGCGAGAAACAGTTGATGCCATTGGTTAATGAGTTTAAAGCAACGTCTTTGACCCCCACATGGGTGTTTGGCATGATGCTGCTTGTGGTGCTATTGATTACACTTACGCAGTTAAAATGGAAACTGAAATGGCTTGGGCGGGTGCTTGACGTGTTACTGATGGCGCTTGTCACGGCTGCGGGACTTTTCCTGATTTACACCAGCTTCGTCTCAGGGCTCTTTGGCACGCATTGGAACTGGTACCTTATCGTGTTCAACCCATTGCCACTGGTTATTTGGCTTATCTGGCACAAGCGCAAGGGATTCTACAAGGTCTATTTGTTATACACTGTGGTGTTGATTATATTTATTATGGCAACGCCATTGAGCGAGCAACTTGACCTTCCACATCAGCTAATCACTGCAACACTCGCAGCGAGATGCTTATTTAATTATATCGACGGCAAGCGCAATGCCGCAATAGCCTCAACAACTAAAACAAAAAAGAAAACTCAAAAAAATAAAAAGTGATGTTTAAATTTAAGAATTTTAAAATACTGCTTTTGCTGATGCTCTTTACCTATGCCGGAAACGATGCTTGGGGAGAGAATTATTCTTGGTTTCATTTTACTGTGAATGTAAAAGCAAGAGTAAAAACTGCAGATGGAATAGTCTATGACGAACCAAATGTAGGACATGTTTATGCAAAACTTTCATCAAACTCTGCTGAGAAAGAGAACAAAGATGAAGCACATACACATCCCAGTGAGGCTTCTAATGTACAATCTTTTTCACTTAATGCAACACTTCATGCCGTCCCTAATACTGGTTTTAAGTTCCTTTATTGGACAAAGGAGGATGGTTCAATTATAAATGCTTCAGAAACTGAACAAAATGATGGAAAAGCAACTGTTGATTGTAAAGCGACAAGAAGGTGTTTTTATGGAGAAAAGGGTGAATCAGATTCAAATCATAAAGCATCTCATAATTCATTAATAGAAGAATATGGCACTTACTCAAACATATTTAATTACTATGCAGTCTTTGAACCTATAAAAGCATCTATAGCTGTTAAATCAAATAATAATAATCTTGGTCGAGCGATATGTTCAAAATATGACAATGATTTAGGTGATGAAGTTACGATTAAAGCCTACTGTATTGACTATGACACAAAGTTCCTTGGATGGGAAGTAAACGGTGAAATAATCAGTCGCGAGAATCCATATACTTTTACCGTCACTAATGAAGCTTCAGATGAACCTATCATTTATACTGCGGTTTTTGAGAATGGCTATAACTTTCATCGCATTAGGAACTACGTGACAAAAAACTACCTTAATGCAATTAGTGATGATGGTAATACTTCAACATTGGTTTCGGGTGGGGCAATCACATCACTGGAATTAAATACTAATGACTTGAATGATGTAATGTATGAGGCTGGTTCAATAGTTGATATCTATTATGCTCGCATTCCAAATGATACGCGTTATTATTATGATTACTTTGTACAGGGAGCTAAAGCAAGTAGATATTATGATTTTGATCCTGATGACCCAACAAGTAGTACAGGTGGTGTGTTCTTGAGAATGCCATTCGATGCAAAAACTTATACAAACACATGGGCTTTTGCGACAGCTAACGAAGGAGGCTTTAGATTCACTGACGATAATGGAACTCCCAAAATCACAATGGGAGAACGTCCAGAATCCCAGTGGTATATTGAATGTGTTGATAAGGATTTAGAGACAAAGGAGAACTACTTCTCGCTTGACCCTAACAAGCTGGTTGAGGTGGATGGCAAGTATTACACTACTTTGCGCACTTCTTGGAACATTCTGATTGATCCTGAGCGCACTAAGCCCTACGTGGTGACCTCGGTTGATGAGACAGCAGGCACATTTGAGATGGAGCCTATCACTGGCAATATCATCCCTGCTGGCACGCCAGTGATTATCGAGACCAGCAGCACCGACATCGAGGCTAATCGCATGGTGCCTACCACCACTAGTGGTGCAGTACCCAGTGTAAACAAGCTGCAAACGAGTACCAAGTACTTCCCTAACCAGAGCGTGAGCGCAAGCAGTAACTACAAGAAGTTGATGGTTAACAATGGCCAGCTCGCCTTCGGCGGTGATGCCTTGACCACAGTCAACGGCAACGAGGCTTACTTGCGTGTGGCACATGAGGTTGTCCATGATGTGCAACCAGTGCTCACCGAGACCACTTTAGCTAACTTGCTTGAAAACGGAGAGATTGGTCCCAACTATAAGATTACCGACCTAACCTGCGTCTATGCACAAAACAATGTACTCTATTGCAAGGATGATAATAAAGCATTAAAAAAGAGTGTTAAGGCTGAAGGTGAGATAGACTACATCAAGCAGCAGACAGGATTTCAGTCGCAAGACTGGGACCAGAGCAACTGGATTGCTATTACTGTACCCGAGGGTAGTGAAATTACTACCTCTATTCTTGACCATCGTTTGAATAATGTGGTGGGGCGCTTGAAGAGTAAGGTGAACCCAGAGTTTGAAGCCACAATGATGCCAACTGCTGGAGAGCCTAATGCCTATGATGAGAACACATATATCACCTGCAACTTCTCGGGCGAGCATCAACAGGGTGTTGTGAATGGCGAAGAGGTAAGCTTGTTCTTTGTTGCTCCCAAGCCAATGGAGATTGCCCAGGTGGAATGGGCGATGTGGGATGCTGAGAGTGAAATGTTTATCATGCCACATGCCGCTGACGACTCTAGACTGCACGGTGCATTCTTACCCAACTTCTCGATGCTTGAGAATGTCTCCAACCCTAACCCTCAAGATGGTTATGGCTATCATTTCCCCGCACTTATTAAGCTCACCGAGACATCTTCTCAAAGCAGTGCACCAATCCTTGCTGCAGGCAACAGTAGCACTTGGACAGTATATCCACTCGAGTGGAACGAAGATACTCCTACCGCTATCGAGAACTTGCAGTCGGGCAAGACCATTACCCGCGTGGTTTATTACAACCTGATGGGCGTTGAGAGCACTGTACCGTTCCACGGCGTGAATATCGTGGTGACCGAGTACAGCGACGGTTCTAAGTCAACATGCAAGACGGTTGTCAGGTAAATAAAGGCTTTTAAATGTAGAATGCTGGGCAGTGCTTTTTTAGAGTGGCACTGCCCGGTGTTTTTGTAGTAGGGTAAAGGCGGTTATATTACATGTTAGCTATCTGGCAAGCGATTTCGTTTAGCATCAAGCACTGATTGCGGGAGATAGTTGTGCGCTGGTTATGATGCTGCCATGGAGCCACGAGCAGCAGCCTTCCTTGCGCGCAAGCGTCAAACTGCTTTCCGCCAGGTTTCCACAATGGAGAGAAGCCGTTTTCGAGAAGGACGATAGTCTTGAGGTTAGCATCAAAAGCCGCTCTCATAACCGCTTTCTCGGCTTTGCTGATAGCAGGGGAGACGAGCACGGCTCCATTGCGCGCAAGCTCCATGTAGTGGCTCACCTCCTTGTTGATAGCTTCCTGGGTGTTGATGCTGCGGCTGCACCTCACAGCAACCTTAACAGGGTGCCTCAGCAAGAACTGGTTGCCCACCGTGGCAACATTCCATTCTCCCACGGTGACGTTGTTCTTGATGGTGAAGAAACTGGAGTTGTGCTGTTTAACCCACAATCGCCGTGGGTTGTCGTGTATGTAATCCATCATGCGCTGAAGCTGGCCTTTCCCAGAGAGGATGACATCGTTGAAGCCCGTCTCCCACAGTTTGGAGTCAAATTGTTCAAGTGCAAGGTCGTTGCTCTCTTTTTTAAACCATGCTATTACCTGTCCAAGATGAATTTTTATCTCCTGGGTGATGAAAAGTATGCCGTGGATGTGGTCGGGCATGACCTGGAACGCTAAAGATTTAATTTCGGGGTATTTGTTTGAGATTGCCGCCCAGCATGTTGTGATTTTGTCGCCAAGAGTGGTGTTCATTATCCATGGCTCGTGATGAGAGCAGTCTTCTCCTTTAAGACTTCCAAGCAGAGGCCTTCTGTTTTCGGCTACGATGGTGATCATGTAGATGCAACGGCTGTGATAGTTGTGGTTGTTTCTGCGCCGTTTCATCGATGGTTTGGGGGCGATGTTGTTTTGCTCAGCCCATTTTTTTCTGTGCTCACCTCGGTTTTCTTTCATGACGCAAAAATAATGGAATTAAATGGCATAAGCAAGAATGATAGTGGTTTTTCTCACAAGCTAAAGCTTGCGGTGGCTGACTTTGGGGTGGGCTCTGAGTTTTTTCTCACAAGCTAAAGCTTGCAGTGGCTGACTTTGGGGTGGGCTCTGAGGTTTTTTTCTCACAAGCTAAAGCTTGCTGTGGCTGACTTTGGGGTGGCTCTGAGGTTTTTTTCTCACAAGCTAAAGCTTGCGGTGGCTGACTTTGGGGGGCTCTGAGGTTTTTTTCTCACAAGCTAAAGCTTGCGGTGGCTGACTTTGGGGTGGCTCTGAGGTTTTTTTCTCGCAAGCTTTAGCTTGTGGAGTGCATGGCCATGAAAAAAATCATTAAAAAACACGCTGCTTCTATAGTTATTGAAATTGTTTTCGTAACTTTGCAAATTGCAAAACTATGTAACAAAAGAGTAAGTAAAATGACGACAGGGAGATGGATAAGATTTGCTTGCATCTTGGGCTTGTGGCTGCTGCTGGTGTACATGCTCTTGACGCGTGCTGCACGCATCGACTTCATGGTGATATTTGCCATAGTGGCGAGCGGCATAATCGTGTTTGTTCCTCTGTACAAGAAATATATAAGAAAATAGCGATAATATAGATGTCGACTAAAGAATTCATACAAGAGCACTTCCCGCTGCTGGCTGGGATTGACAGTCCTGCCGACTTGAAGAAGCTCGACGTTGAGCAGCTGCCGGCTGTGTGTGCCGAGCTGCGCAAGTTCATCGTTCATGAGCTGAGCGAGAACCCAGGCCACTTTGCCTCGAGCATGGGCGCGGTGGAGATTGCCGTTGCGCTTCACTATGTGTTCAACACCCCCGACGACCGCCTGGTGTGGGACGTGGGTCATCAGGCCTATGCGCATAAAATATTGACCGGGCGTCGCGACCGCTTCTCGACCAACCGCAAGCAGGGTGGACTGAGCGGCTTCCCCAATCCGAGCGAGAGCGAGTACGACACTTTCCAGGCAGGCCACGCGAGCAATAGCATCTCGGCAGCTCTGGGCATGTCGATAGCGAGCGAGTTGCAGGCCAACCCCGACCGACGTGTGGTGGCGGTGATTGGTGATGCCTCGATAAGCGGAGGCCTGGCATTTGAAGGCATAAACAATGCTTCGATACATAAAAACAACCTGCTCATCGTGCTCAACGACAATGACATGTCGATTGACCGCCCTGTGGGTGCTTTGAGTAAGTACATGGCCAACCTGTCGGCGTCGAAGAGCTACAACGACTTCCGCTACAAGACCTACCAGTTCATGCGCCGCCATCACATGATAGGAGACAGTGGCAAGGGCATCGTGCTCAGGTTCAACAATGCCATGAAGTCGTTGCTCACTGGTCAGCAAAACATATTTGAGGGCTTGAACATTCGCTACTTTGGCCCCTTCGATGGCCATGATGTGGTGAAACTGGTGAAGATCTTCACCGACATCAAGGACATGACCGGCCCCAAGCTCATACATCTGCACACCGTCAAGGGCAAGGGTTATGAGCCAGCCGAAAAAGACCCCACAACGTGGCATGCTCCCGGCAAGTTTGACGAGGACACGGGCGAGCGCATCAAGGGCGCGAGCAGTGGCAAGCCGCTCAAGTATCAGGACGTGTTTGGCAAGACGCTTGTGGAGCTTGCAGGAGCCGATGAGAGCGTGGTGGGTATCACAGCTGCGATGCCCAGTGGCACGTCGGTGTCGCTGATGCAGGCCGAGTACCCGAAGCGGACGTTTGACGTGGGCATCAGCGAGGGCCATGCGGTGACCTTTGCCGGTGGCCTTGCCCGTGAGGGCATGAAGCCCTTTGTGGCAATCTACAGTGCATTTCTGCAGCGTGCTTATGACTCGATTATCAACGATGTGTCGATAGCCCGATTGCCCGTAGTCTTCTGCCTTGACCGTGCCGGCTTGGTGGGCGAGGATGGGGTGACCCATCACGGCCTCTTTGACCTGGCGTTCATGCGCGCCATACCTGGCATGACGGTGGCAGCTCCCATGGACGAGCACACACTTCGCAACCTGATGTTCACCGCTGCGCATCATAGCGACGGCCCATTCTCGATAAGATATCCTCGCGGTGCCGGCAAAATGGTGGAGTGGCGCAACGAAATGGAGGCTCTGCCCGTGGGCAAGGGCCGCAGGCTGCGTGATGGCCACGGCGTGGCGATATTAAGCTTGGGCACCATAGGCACCAACGTGAGAGAGGCTTGCGAGTCGCTTCACGAGCAAGGCATCGACGTTGCCCACTACGACATGATATTCCTCAAACCCCTTGACGAAGCTATTCTTGATGAAGTGTGTCAGCGCTTTGACAAGATTATCACCATAGAGGAAGGTACCACTTGTGGAGGCTTGGGCGGTGCAGTGGCCGAGTGGCTCACTGCTCGCGGCAAGGCAGCAACGATAGTGCGCATGGGAGTGCCCGATGCCTTTGTTGACCAGGGCACAGTGAGGCAGCTTCACGAGCTGTGCCACATAGATGCAGCGTCGATTGAAGCCCAAGTTAAGAAACTATTAAATCAAGAAATGTCATGAGAATTGTGATTGCCGGAGCAGGCGAGGTGGGCACCCACCTGGCAAAGTTACTCTCGAACGAGGAGCAGGACATCATCGTTATCGACAACGACGAGAAGAAGCTCTATAATCTTGACAACTACAACCTGATGACGATGGTGGGCAGCGCAGTGTCGTTTGACGTGCTCAAGAGCATTCAAGTGGGTGTTGCCGACATCTTCATAGCCGTGACACCTCACGAGACAATCAATGTGATAGCGAGCTCTATGGCCAAGAGCCTGGGCTGCAAGAAGGCCGTTGCCCGCATCGACAACTATGAGTTCATGAAGCCTGCATCGAAGAAATTCTTCTCGTCGTATGGCATCAACACGCTCATCTATCCCGAATATCTTGCCGCACTCGAGGTTCAGACGGCCATGAAGCACCCGTGGGCCCGCAACTGGTTTGAGATGCTCAATGGCGAGCTGGTGGTTGCAGGAGTGAAGGTGCGCGACAATGCCCGCATCGTGGGCCACAAGCTCAGAGACCTGGGTGGCATTTCGAGCTTTATGCACGTTAACGCCATCAAGCGCAACCGCGAGATCATCATTCCCGGTGGTAACGACGAAGTGATGCACAACGACATCATCTATGTGGCCACCACTCCGCGCAACATCGACGACGTGATAGCCATCTGCGGCAAGGTGAACCACACCGTGGAGAGCGTGCTCATCATGGGCGGCAATGAGATAGTGAAGCAACTTGCTGAGCTCATCTCTCACCAGTATAAAGTGAAAATCATGCACAGCGACATGAATCGGTGCCAGGAACTGGCCGACCAGCTCCCCAACTGCAATATAGTGTACTATGAGGCGGGCAACACCGATGTGCTTGAGGATGAGGGCGTGGAGGACTACGACGTGTTTGTGGCACTTGGCGACAGCAGCGAGAGCAACATCTTGAGCTGCGTGATGGCCAAGGAAATGGGCATGCGCAAAACAATAGCCCAGGTCGAGAATCTGCAGTTCTTCAATGAGGCCGAAAGCCTGAACATAGGCACCATCATCAACAAAAAACTCATTGCCTCGAGCACCATCTTCCAGATGATGATCGATGCCGACACCGAGAACTCCAAGAGTCTTGCCCTCGCCGATGCCGAGGTGGCCGAGATTGAAGTGGGTGCTGGCGCCAGGGTTACTCGAGCAAAGGTTAAAGATTTGCGACTGAGCAGCGACATGACCATAGCCGGACTGGTGCGCAATGGTGTGGGTCAGCTTGTTACCGGCGACACCCAGTTGCAGGCTGGCGATAGGGTAGTGGTCTTTTGCCTTGCAGGTGCCATCCACAAGATTGAGCGCATGTTTGGTTAGTAAGCCATGCAGTTGAGAGATGTAATTAGAGAAAAGCATTATAAAACCCGTGTTAAGAACCGCTAATGATAGTAAACTGCCATGCAGATGATGATGCGACATAGAACATTTTCCAAGGCCATCAACTTCCCCATAGTGCTGAGGGTTGTTGGGTGGCTGCTGATGATAGAGGCACTCTTCATGGTGGCTCCGCTCATCGTGTCGGTATTGTATGGCGAGAGCTGGAACACCATCTACTTTGGCATAGCGGCGGTACTTACATTTGTGGTGGGACTGGTGATGAATTACCGCATCAAGCCATCGAGCAAGGCAATGCGCAAGCGCGAGGGATTGTTGCTCACCGCCACGGTGTGGGTTTTCTTCTCGATATTTGGCATGATTCCCTTCTTGCTGTCGGGCACGGTGAGTGGCATTACCGACGGTTTCTTTGAGACGATGTCGGGGTTCACCACTACGGGCGCGTCGGTGATAAAGGACGTTGAGGCACTGCCTCGCGGCATCCTGTTCTGGCGTTCGATGATGCAGTGGATAGGTGGTATGGGAATCATCCTGTTCACCCTTGCAGTGCTGCCCATGCTCAACTACAAGGGCGGC
>CAMHNO010000054.1 GCA_946186575.1 uncultured Prevotellaceae bacterium | reverse complement strand
GCTCTCAGTACTTGAGTTGAGGGTTGGAATCAAGTAGAACTGCATAAAACCGCTCTCGTCCTTAACCCAGATGTACTCATGGTAACTGTTGCTACTATACTGAGCATAGTCGTAAAGTACGGTAACAGGATTGCGGAACTTGGCCTTAGTGTTCTCTGGAAGGGCAAGGAACTCAGCAATGTTGTTGACCATCTTGTACTCGCTGTTGTCAGCAACTACAAAGTGCTGAATTTCCCAAGTACCTGCACCACTGCCCTCGGTTGGGTTGGTGTAAAGGAACGAGATCTGTACCTTCTTGCCAGCCCACTCGCTCAGGTCGATGTTGGCAACATCATTGGTCCAACCGCCATTGGCTGCTGGGTCGCTGAAAGTGATGGGCAGCTGTACCCAAGTGCCATCGGTGCCGTCGGTGGTCTCGCGGATGAACAACTGGCACTGGTTGGTTACATTAGTGAAATAGCTGTTGATCTGATGGCTGAAGGTCAGCTCGGGCTGAGCGGCATCGGTCATGTCGATGATTGGCGACAAGAAACGGCTTTCAGCCGCATTGTTGGTAGGATTGGTGTTGGCACTGTAAGAAGTACCCTTGATACCAAACTCACCATCGAGTGTCCATACTGGAGCGAAACCGCTGACGTTCTGAACGGTGAACTTACCGATTCCTGCGGTGAAGGGCTCGCTGTAATCCAAAGTCACGGTCTCAATAGCAGTGTGGGGAGCGATGGTGTACTCAGCGGTAACAACACTGCTGGTGTTGCCGTTCTTAACGGCGACAGCCTTATAGGTAGTGTTCGCACTTACCAGGAACTCCTCGCCATCATACAATGTGCCGTTGGTTGCACTTGGCTCAGTGCCATTGGTGGTGTAATAGATGCTTGCACCGGTAGTGGCGCAACTGATAGTTACATCTACAGGAACATCGTAAACACCGCCTGCGGGAGTGAAGACTGGTGGCTGAACTGAATTGCTCTCACGGGTGTAGAGGTAAACTTTTGAGAAGTTTGATGCATTAGCATTTGAAGTGGAATAGTTTCCAAACACATCATTCTGACCGCTGAAAAGAATTTGACGAGATGAAGATCCTTGAATTGTGGCCCAATAATTCTCTGCATCAATTGCAATTGTCAAATAGGTCTTTGAAGAACTTGCACTTATGTCAGTACTGCTGCTACTAGTTATATTCAAGTATGTTCCAGCAGACTGCTGCTTCAGAGATAATTGACCATTAGTATTTTCAAGCTCAAGGATGTTAACTAAACTGCTGCTTGAGGTAGATTCGCTGTAAACAGAAACTGTAGAACCAGCAGCACCTACGTTACCGTTGATGTCAAATTCTTGTGTCCAAGAGCCTTTACTGCTGACAATGTCACCCATTGCAAGTTTATAGCCATCTGGATCTGTTGTCATAATGATATATTCATTACCTGCAACTAGCTGGCTTGCACTGGTCACGAGAACGAAGTCACCGGTGCTGGGCTGAACATCGCTGTAAGTGAACTCGGCAGTGGTAACGTTACTGTAAGTATCACCTACATAGGCGCGAGCCTTAACGGTGGTGGTAGCGCTTACGGTGAATGGAGCTGTGTACTGAGTGCCGTTTTCAGGAGTTGGAGTGTTGCCATCAGTAGTATAATAGATGGTAGCGCCTTCCTCAGCGGTGATAGTCACTTGAGTAGCCTCATAGATAGTGCCACCGTTAGGAGTGATAACTGGAGCGGCAGGCTGTTTGGTGTAGGTCTTCTCAACAACTTCACTCTGAATATAGTTCAGAATGGCAATGGCCTTGATGGTAGTTGTAGCTTCAAGGGTGATAGTGCCAGTGTACTCAGTGCCATTGCTTGCACTTGGAGTAGTACCATCGGTAGTATAATAAATCTTACCGCCAAGGTCTGTCAAGTTAGAGGCCAGAGTAACATTCTTGGTGTTCTCGAATGTGGCGCTGTTTGGAGTGATGGTCATGGTAACAGGCTTCTGGGTTACATAGGTCTTCCACTCGCTAAGGTTAGCAGTGATGGTGTACAGACCGGCTGGCAACTCAAATGAGTACATGTTGCTGTTGTCGGTGAAATACAGGCCTACAGTGCCATCCATATCATAAGTGTCAACACTTACATTACTTCCATTAGTCGAAGGATATAGACGTCCAGTTAAACCATCCCAGTTGTCGTTTGAATCAGAAAGGCCTTTAGCAAATTGGAACATGCCACGCTGAGCCTTGTCGAAATAAACATCAACGGCATAGGTGCCAGCACTGGTGCTGTAAGTCATCTGTGGTGCTGTAGTAAGGTTCCAATTCTCTGTGCCATTCATTCCATAACCAATAAGATACAACTTGTCAGTTGTGGTCTCGGCAACCTCTTTGTAGAGCTGGATGAATCCTTGTTCTGAAGCGTAGTTTAAGAAACGAGGGCTACTGGTATTATAGTACATAATACCCAAAGTACTACCAAAGTTTATCAGTACATTATTTCCAGAAAATGTTATACCTGCTGTAACATTACCTTCTGCATCCAACTTCAAACTCTTGGCTGCTGTTGGTGTAATAAATCTTCCTTGAGGATCTGCAAGTTTATAGCTTCCTTCAGAACCACTTAAAGTGAATGGAACGATTGAGCTGTTTTCATCAAGCGTTATTGTATTATTTGCTATTGTTGTTGAAATGCTAGACAAATATTTGTTAGTGCCTTCTGTCGTACCAGCAGCCTTGTTAGCGTCTTCATAAACCAGCAAATAACGCACACCAGTCTCAAGGTCACTTGTGCTTGTAATACGTTCGAAAACATTGGTGTATGTAGGAGCATCCTTATAGGTAAATGTCACAGTCACAGCCTCGTTAGGCATGGTGAAGGTGTAACCGTTGCCACTTGCAGTGAGGGTCAAAGACGCAGGAACTGTAGTGATTTGATCAACAACCTTACCTTCGGGAATGGTTGGAGTGACTGTTACAGTCTGTCCTTCGTAAGCACTTTGTAGGCTTGCAGTGCCGCCTGTTACGGTGATGTCGTAGGTAGGCAGAGCAGTGAAGGTCGCATTTACAATCACATTGCTATTAGGCATTGTGAAAATGTTGTTAATTACATCAATAACGTTATTGCTTCCATCCTTAACATTCCAATTTCCTAATTTATAGCCGGGATTAGGAGATGCAATAAGATTTACTTGAGTATTAGCAGCAGCGCTTGTTGGACCGCTTATTGTTCCATTATCAGGGGAACCATACGAAATGGAAAAAAGTGTTGGTTGAAAGCCTTCGCTTTCATAAGTTACAACTATAGCGTCTGCTTCAGCTAATTTGTTAGTTCCGGAAGCAACTTTTCCATCCTGGTAAAAAGCAAAATAATTGTAATTAGATGTTGAAGCGGGAGTCCATGTGATCGTTTTCTCAGTAGAGTTCCAAGTGCCGTCTGTACCACCTGTAGTAGAAGTAATGACAGAAGTCCCACCAATAAACTGAAAGCCTCTGCCTGCCTGAGAAACAGTCAAAGACGAAAATTTGAGAACAACCTTTGTTATTTTTCCAGGAATAGCACTAGTATTATAGAATCTAAATTGACTAGTAGCATTAGACTGATTGGTTTTGATTTGAAGAGTGCTGGGATTCCATTGGTTCATTTTCCAACTTACATTATTGTAAGTAAATTCAGTCAACGTGGTAATGTAGGATGTGGAAGAAGAACCAGTAGTGGTTTGGTTTGGTGTCATACTGTACGTCACCGTTTCTGCCCAGGCTGTTGTGAAGAACAGGGTGAGCAGCGTTAAGAATGTTAGTAATTTTTTCATACGCATGAAAAGTTTAGTAGTTAGTAATAAATTATTTGTAATAAAACTCTTAATCTTCTTCTTCGTCCTTCTCCTGTCTTCTTGTCTCTCCTGTCTTAAAAAGACATGAAGTACAAGAATTACAAGAGTGTTGCCTCTTGTCTTGGCCCTTCTCCTGTCTTCTTGTCTCTCCTGTCTTTAAAAAGACATGAAGTACAAGAATTACAAGAGTGTTGCCTCTTGTCTTGGCCCTTCTCCTGTCCTCTTGTCTCTCCTGTCTTTAAAAAGACATGAAGTACAAGAATTACAAGAGCGTAGTCGTTTGCTTTCGTCCTTCTCCTGTCCTCTTGTCTCTCCTGTCTTTAAAAAGACATGAAGTACAAGATTTACAAGAGCTGTTTAGACCCTTTCGGGCGATATATACGATACTTGCGTTTGAATTCAATCTTCTTCTCGTTGCCAAAGTTTATCAATAGTCCCACATCATGGCCTGTTGCTGCGAGATAATTGACAAGCTGTGCTTCATGAGCAACAGTTATTCTTGTTACTGCCTTCAATTCAACGACAAAGAAATCCTCAACAAGTATGTCAAAAAAATATTCTCCAACTTCAACACCCTTATACTCAACTCTGACAGGAACTTGATTTGAAGCTTTGATGCCAGCCTCTTTTAGTTCGATCATCATGGCATTTTCATATACTTTTTCCAAGTATCCAGCCGCAAGAGCCATTCTTACTTTAATGGCACATTGTATGATCTTTTCTGCAAGTTAATCTATGTAATTATCATTGAGTGTCATTATTAAACTTATTCTGTCTCTCCTGTCTTTAAAAAGACATGATGCGCAAGAGCGCAGGCGTGGCTGCCAGTTTTGAGCATCAAGGGGTAATAACAAAACGGGGCAACACCGTTGTGGTGCTGACCTCGCAGTTTGGGCTTGATGCTGAAAAGTTGTGGCAAGCGATGGCACAAAACCGTTGTGTGCTCTCGGGGAAGACCCCCGTGGAGCGCCCAGCAGCAATACTGTAGTTAGTGACAAGCATTGTGATAGCTCTGTGTTATTATGGTTATAACGTTTTGTGCCTCAGCGTGTTGGGAGGTAATATCCCAAGCATCTGGCTTTTACGCTGCAAAGGTATGAATTTTTTTGTATATACAATAATAAAAAAAGCCTAATTTTTCCATTTTAACATTGTGAAGGTGCGGCAAAACCAAGTTTTCCCCCCTATTGTAAGGAGTAGTTTGCGAAGGCTGGCAATAGAGAATCACGATTGCGGTAATCATTGTGCAGGCCTGGCGCACTCAGGGCGAGGTGGACTTGCGCGAGACGATGATGATGAGCAGCAGCGATGTGATGAGGCCATAATAGACCGCTCCGCCTGGCAGCGACAGGAAGTTGGCGGCCAACATAGCTATGGTGCCCACAGGCATCGACAGCAGCACGGCTTGCGATGTGAACCGATGCGGCATCCACAGAGCAAAGCTCAGCGGGAAGATGATGGCCACGGCCCGCAGTCCCAGCGACAGGAAACCCAGGTCGTTGATGAAGCTGCCGCTGAAGGTCTGTGCCACCGCCACACCAAGCGCCAGCAGCACCACAATGGAGATGCGCGTCTGCAGCAACTGCGGTATGGGCTTCTTGCCACGGCGCAGGCGGGTGTGGGCGTTCACTATCACGTCGCGCACCAGAATGGTGGCACCGCCCAGGCATAGCCCGCTGCCGCACCCCAGGATGTTGATTAGCAGTGTGCCCAGCATGATGCCGCCAAACCATGCCGGCAGGTGATTGATGATAAACGATGGGAATGCTTGCGACGAGTCTTTGATCACTCCGATGCCTGCCGGTAGCGCCTCGCCGGCCTGTTGCATGGCGGCAAGTTCGTCGGCCGTGACATAGTGCCCGCGCATGTAGATGCCCACCAGCGTGCACGCTGCGCCAATGATGGGGATGAAGAACGTGCAGTAGAGCGCTCCACGCCGTGCCTTGGCGGTCGAGGCCCCCGACCAGATGCACTGCGCATAGGTCTGCGTCGACACCACTCCTAAGATTATCGACAGAGCTCCACCCAAGTCTTTCATCAAGCCACGCGACACCAAGCTGCCATAGCGGTGGTGAATGTCCTCGGCGCTTGGCAAGCCGTTCACATCGAGCAGGGTGGGGGAGCTGTAGATGCTTCGCAGGCTCTCGCTCAGTCCGCTGTGGCCGCCAGCCATGTGCCACACAATGATGCCGGTGGCCACCGAGCCGCAGTAGAGCAAGAACAGCTTGATGAGGCCACCAGCCCCAGCACTCTTGATGCCGCCAAAGAGCACAAAGAGCATGATGAGCACGGCTCCCACCACCAGCGACCACACCAACGACAAGTTGAAGAGGCTGCCTATCATGGCACCCGAGGTGAGCACTTGCGCCACAATGCTGATGAAGATGCCCAGCAAGAACAGCACCGAGCCCACAGTCTCGACCTTGCGCCCATATTGCTTGCGCACAATCTCGAGCAGCGTGCTGCAGCCGCTGCGCCGCAACGGGCCGGCATAGAAAAGAGCCAGCACCACTCCACCCAGGGCGGCACCCAGGGTGAACCACCACGCCGAGAGTCCGTAGCTGAACGCTAACTGCGCCGTTCCCACCGTCGACTGCCCTCCGGCAAGGGTTGTGAGAAACGCACCGCACACCATCCAGCTGCCGGCCGTCCCTCCGGTTGTGAAACTTTTCTCGTCCTTTATGTTTCTGCCCGACAGCCAGCTCACCATCACGAGCACAGCCACCGTCAGTAGCACTCCGGCAATGTGAATTGATGAAATCATTACTAATGTGTCAAGTTTTTTAATTAAGTTTCGCAAATAACATTGAATGTTGACAAATGTGTTGTATGTCATAGCTCCCCCTCTAAGTTAGAGGGGGATACAGGGGGAGTGTGTAAAGGCGCAAATGTAGGAAAAAATTGAACAATTTGCCGAAAAAAACACACTCTCCCCTGCCCCCTCTAACTTAGAGGGGGAGTTTTCTTTGCCTGATATACAGTAAATTGATGTTCCAATTTTTCTTCCGAAACTTAAATTTATTTTATTTAGCCCGCAAAGGTAGTGTTTTTTGTGCAAAAAATAAAAAATGAGATGACCATACTTCGTGAAACGAAAATATTGTTTACTTTTGTAGACCGTAAAGTTTTTTTTGCAGTGCAATAAAAATATATTTTTTTGTTATGTTTCTATTAAGCGCATCGTCATCGTTTGGAAAATATGCGTCTATGCCCATGGGCTGGATTTTCATGGCAGCCATCGTGCTCATTGAGGCACTGGTGATGTCTTATGTGATAAGGGCTAAGCGCTTTGACACAGGTGTGATGCTGGCTACCACAGTGAGCAATGTGGCCAGTGCAGTGGCTGGTTCAGTGATTTCAAAAGTCATCAACGATGGCTGGATGCTGGTGGTGTGGTTCCCCTGGGTGAGTATGGTCGAGGTTGATACTTCCAACTCCGACTCCCTCTTTGAGTTCGCAATTTACTTAGTGGGTGCCTTCGTTGGCACTGTTCTCATCGAGCTCATCATCAATGGTTTGCTGCTCAGGCGCCACGACTACTTCAAGAGTGTGGCCGTGGCCACCGTCATCTCTAATGTGATAAGCTACATTGTGGGCTGCACGATCATGTACACTTACAGTTTCCTGTTTTTTGAATGAAACTCAGAATTATATATAAGTCAAAAAAACTGGTCTCAAGTTTTAAACACAAATTATCATGAATTGACCACAAATTTTCATTTAATAATAGACATTTGACACACACAGTGGCGAGGGTGTTGCAAAACTTCTGAGTCTAATGAAAAACTCCTCCTCTAAGATAGAGGAGGTGCCCGAAGGGCGGAGGAGTATGATTGCGCACAAATTTGTTGAAAAACAAAGTGTTGAGTAGTGTCAGCAAGTTTCGCCAATTTCGGCAGTTTTGCAACAGTCTCCCCCTACATTTAATAATAATCATCGATATGAGAAAGAAAATTTATTTTGCGGGGTCGATAAGAGGCGGGCGAGCCGATGCCACGCTCTATCGCCGCATCATCCATTACATGAGCGAGCATCACACGGTGCTCACCGAGCACGTGGGCAGCACCAAGCTCTGCCTTGAGGAGCAGGGACGTGACGGCGATGCCCGCATCTACAACCAGGACACCGCATGGCTGCGCGACTGCGACCTGCTGGTGGCCGAGTGCACTTGTCCCTCGCTGGGTGTGGGCTACGAGCTTGCCTATGCCGAGCACTTGGGCAAGCCGGTGCACATTTTCTACAATAGCACGAAATGCCAGCTCTCGGCCATGCTAACCGGCAATAGCTATTTCAAGATTTATTCCTACGAGAAAGAGGAAGAGATATTTGATACACTCAACAAAATTTTAGGAGAATGAACAAGTTGTTATTAGTATTGTTACTAGTGGCTGTTGTAGCAGTAGCTGCATGTGCTTTCAATCAAGGAAAAGACGATAGTTTCACCACAGTTGGGGTTGACGAGTTTGAACGCGCTATTGCCGATACGGCAGGCGTCCAGCTTCTTGACGTGCGCGGTCAGGACGAATATGACGAGGGTCACATTCCCGGTGCCCACATCATCAACATGCGCGACTCCAATTTCATGCAGCAAGTAAATGCTGAGTTGGTGAAAGACAAGCCAATAGCCATTTATTGCCGCAGTGGTCGCCGCAGCGCGACTGCCGCAAGCAAGCTGGTGAAGAACGGTTATACCGTCGTCAACCTCGATGGCGGCATCATTGCCTGGCAGCAGCAGGGCAAGAACGTGATTAAATGATAAAAACCAAATATTAATAGTAATTTTAAAAAACAAAAACATGAAAAAGAAATTATTACCTGCTGTTTTTTTGCTCCTTATGATGGGAGTGAGTGCGATGGCCAATGCCGATGACAATAACACAGTTTACGGCGATGTTAATGGCGATGGAAAAGTAACGTCGGTTGATGTTACCATTCTATACAACATCCTGCTCAGCGAAGATGAGCCTGGCATTACAACCTATTCTGTTAATGGCGTGGAGTTCAAGATGGTTGACGTTCAAGGCGGCACATTCAACATGGGCGGCACAATCGAGCAAGGAACCGATGCTGCTCCTAACGAATTGCCTGCTCATCAAGTGACTTTGAGCGATTTTGCCATTGGTCAAACCGAGGTTACACAGGGATTGTGGCTTGCTGTAATGGGAACAAGACCAAGTTCACATACGGGCGATTTGAACATGCCTGTAGAGAGCGTGACTTGGAGTGAATGTCAGACGTTTATAACAAAATTGAACCAGTTCACAGGTCAGAATTTCCGTCTATTGACCGAGGCCGAGTGGGAATATGCCGCTCGTGGTGGAAAGAAGAGCAAGGGCTACAAGTATAGTGGCAGTAACAATGTTGATGAAGTAGCATGGTATAAAACAACCGTTACCGACCATAAAACTCATATTGTGGCTCAAAAAAAACCTAATGAATTGGGTTTATATGACATGAGCGGTAATGTTGATGAGTGGGTGTATGATTATTTTAGTTATGGTGATACCTATCCTTCTGAGCCTCAAACTAATCCCACAGGCCCAGCAAGTGGTTCTGACCACATTTATCGCGGTGGCAACTACAATAGCACCGCCTATCAATGCCGTGTATCATATAGAAATAGTTGGAATTATAGTAAACAGGATTTGGGCTTCCGCATTGCGATGTCGAAATAACAAAGCAATATAATAGAAATGGCAAGAGTTGTGATGCCGGTGCTGGTTCACAACTCTTGTTTTTTGTTGTAGCAACAAAAAAGCAGCTCAATTTGGTTTGTTCTCTCAAGGCTTTGTTTCAAGAGCTTGCGTCATGGCATGATTTTTAACTGCTTGCATCAGCAGGCACTCCTTTATCCACTGGAACATCTCGTCGAGTGCATAGTCGCCGCTGTGAGGGCGGTTCCATGCGAGCAGGAAGTTCACGTCCTTGCCCTTGTTTTGCAGCTTGAGGGCGAGGTTGATGGGCACCGCGAACGAGGTGTCGCGGTCGCGAGCTCCGTGACGTATGTACCAGTGCTGTGCAATAGTTGACTGGCAATCGCCAATGTAGTACATGGGGTTCATCATCTTCACGTTTCGCTTAACGTCGGGCGTGAGCGTTGAACCAGTTTTCGTTGCGCCATAACTGGTGAAATTGACGCTGCTGCCAGTGGCATCGCCAAACTCCTCGTTCTCGCCCGACCCACGCTGTGCGGCCACGCCTTGAGTGTCGAAGGCCGGCGCCGTCTTGAGTGGTTGGGTCGATACCACGTAGTCCAGATAAGTGTTCATGTCGAGGTCGGTGATATAGTCGCCTGGTCTTTTATCGGCTCCATGACCTCGCATCATTGCTGGTTGTTGTTGCCCTTGCGGTGCTCTGCCGGCTTGCATGGTCATGCCGCCGTTGATGGGTGGTGCTCCGAAGCTCGCCTCGTCGCTGAAGCTGAATCCCAAGCTGTCGGGGATGTTGGCGCCGGCATTTTTGGCAATTTGCGCTGAGCGGATGAGTTCGCTTTTGATGAAGTCGAGGTAGTTGTTGGGCGTGAGCAGAGTGCCGCTGGGCGTGCGCAAGTTCAGGCTCTCAAGATAGGCAGGAAACTGCGCCTTGAGTTCGTTGCTCACTGCCAGCACTGCGGGGTTGCCTTGTTGGCGGCTGGTGGTTCCATTGAAGAGCCACTCATAGGCCATGTCGGCATGGTCGAGGTCGATGATAGGGCAGAAGCACACGCTGGCAAACACGTCGTCGCGCGCTGGTGCGGCTCCCATAGCTTGCAGCAGAGGCTCATAGTCGGGGTGATTTCCTGTAGCTCCCATCAGCGCCGACATTGCTCCGCCTGCGCTTGTGCCGTCGGTGATGATTTTCTCGGCATTGCCCGGAATCAGCTCATCAAAGTATCGAATGTAACGAATGGCGGCCTTCAGGTCAAGGATGGCGTTGGGGGCGCGGCCGGTGTAGATACTCTGTCCTTTCTTGATGCCCGCCTTCTTGTCGTCGCTACTGGCAGTCACGCTTGAGTTGCGTCCTCGTGTGCCAGGAATAACGACCACCATTCCCTCCTTTAGCGCTCGTCCGCTGGCATCGCCCGCTTGCGGCAGTCCGGCTTGCGATGCCATGTATCCGCCCACGTAGGTGCGCAGCAGTATGGGCGATTTGCTGTCAGCTCCCTCTGGCACATAGATGTTGAGGTATTGATATTCGGGATCCTCAACGTGGGTCACAAAGTAGAGCTTCTCGTAGGCTGTGTAGCTAACGGTGGTGCCGTCGACCATAGTTAGTGAGCGTTGCACCCCTGCCGATGGGTCGAATTGCAGTTTTTGCTCTTCGGCATTTGCCCAGTTGGTGGAGAGGCATGCCAGAGCAATAGCGGCATAAAATATCTTTCTCATAATGGGTGTGAATGTTAATTTGGTTTATTTGTGCTGTTTTTTGATGGGCAAAATAATGGTTTAGTAGCCTAAGTTCTCGCCCACGAGAACCACAGTGTGGCGGTCTTGGTTGCGGCAGTTGCGCAACAGGTGTATGTAGGAGCAGATGCTGTCGGGGCTGGTGCAGTTGTGGCATGTGCCGTCGGTGTGGCACGGGGTGTTGATGTCGAATCGCTGGGCATTGATGGGCGACGCCGTGCTTCTGGCTCGGGCAATGGCGGCTTCGACCGTTGATGCCACCTTGTTGAGCCCCACGATGAAGATAACCTTTTTGGGTCCCCAGGTGATGGCTGCCACGCGGTTTCCGTTGCCGTCGATGTTGACTATCACGCCGTCCTCGGAGATGGCGTTGGCGCTGCTCAGGTAGACATCGGCCGTGAAAGCTCTGAGATACATGTTCTGCTTCTCCTCAGGGCTCTCTACCACGTCGCGGTCGAGCACCTGGAGCGTACCACGCTCCTTGAGCGCCTGCGGCAAGCCCATGTCGCGCACTGTCATCGAGCCTCCCCAGGTGACGCTGCTGCCGTCGGCAAT
>CAMHNO010000053.1 GCA_946186575.1 uncultured Prevotellaceae bacterium | reverse complement strand
TCAGGCGGTTTATTTTTAAAGAGGATGTGACATAAGCATATTATGACACACCCTCGTTTTTTTATTATTATTGCCCGATAAAACAAGAGGAGATGCGCCCTGCGGGCGAAATTAAAGTGCTGCGCACTAAAATTGTGTAAGCACTTCGTGCTAAAATTTTGATGACTCTTGTGTGAAGGATAATTCTATCGACTTAGTCGCGGAAAATTTTAAAATAAAAATTTTAGAGCCGCAGGCTCTTTAATTTCCACTCCGCCAGGAGTGGCAAAAAAACATAGACATGATGTACAAGAGAAACAAGAGCGTTGGTCTCCTGTTTCTACCATTATTACATTGACTATCAATTGATAGCAAAAGATTCTAAAAATTTAATCGGACACTAATGTTTTTTTATCGTTTCATCACGTTGATGACCGAGCGCAGCAGCAGTGAGAATGCCAGAGGAATAAAGGCGGCATTGGGTGCTTGCAGCCCCGAGACCCACACCATCGCCATTGTGGCGATTAGGGCGATATTAAACCAGTGGCACCAGCGCAGGGTGGTGCTGGCTCTCTTTATCCAAGGCAGCACAGCCAGCAGCAATAGCAGCGGATGCAGCCACAGGATGTTGTAGTTGGGGCTTGTGGCCTCGTGGGTGGAGATAAACACCAGGAAGAAGATTATGCAGCCGCTCAGTCCGGCTATGCCGTAGAGCGCGCTGTCGAACCATCGCGTGGGGCGTTTTGAGCGCCAGTCGCGCACGCTCAGCACTATGACTAAGGCTGCCACCAGCAGCGACATGGCCAGCGGACTGAGATACCATGGGGTGGGGGGCTCGACCAGGCCCTGGTCGCTGCCAGGCTCGATGACGCTGCTTTTCAGCACTAAGGGAGAGCCCTCGATGGTAATGCCGTCGAGCGCGTGCATCAGAAACAGCGGCACAAAGGTCTGGGTGCGAGAGTCAATCAGCGTGTCGCATGCCGCACCAAGCGCCAAGTCGATGCCAAATTGTTCCCAGGGGTAGTTGCGGGTGTAGTGGCTCATCACTTGCCTTAGAGTCTTGCCCACCACATAGTTGCAACGCGAGTAGTCAAGCTCATGGCCTAATGCAGCCTCTATCATGTCGCGAGGCCGTGTTGAGCAGTTGTCGCTGAAGTGGCGGTAGCGATATTCCCGGTTCTGGGGTTGCACGTTTTCCTTGAGTTTGTCCCACACCAACTGGGCTTGCTGGGGGGTCAGGTTCAGGTCTTGCCTGATCATCTTGCGGCCAGGCTTCACTCCGCCATCTACCTCAGGTGGCATGACGGCGCACAAGTAGTCGGTCTCGCCCATGATGTAGCGTCCTAAGAAACCAGGAGAGTTGAAGTCAAAGACTCCATAATTAATATAGTAGCTCCCTGTGGAGTCGGTCACTAATATCTCGCTGTGTCCAAACACTTCGAAGATTTCGTTGCCAGGATAGAACGTGATGAGGCTCACCTTGACAGGCGATGTGGCGGTGGCTGTGCTGTCGGTGGCAGGTTTTTTAGCATTGGCTCTCACGCTGGTAGTGGCCATTGTCAGAGCAAGTAGCAGCATGTGTAGCAGTAATCGTTTCATGGGCGGCTATTATAAATAATGAAATGTGTGTGGTTGTTATTCTTTCTCGCTCAGCTCAAGCCATCGCATCTCTTTCTCCTCGAGCAACTGTTGCAACTGATTGTAGCGGGCGCTCTTGGTGTCCATGTCGGTAATAACCTCGCCGCTGGCAAAGAGGGCATCGAGCTCCTGCTTCTCGGCATTGAGCTGTTCAACCTCGGCTGTGAGCTGCTCGAGTTCGCGTTTCTCTTTAAAGGTGAGCTTGTGGCTGTTGTCGCGCACATTGTACTGCACCTTCTCACGGGGCTTGGCATTGGCTCGTGCTTGCTGAGCCTCGACCTGGTCGTGATAGTCTTTCCAGGCGCGATACTCGCTGTAGTTGCCAGGGAAATCCTTGACAACGCCGTTGCCCATGAACACAAATGTGTGGTCAACAGTGCGGTCCATGAAGAAACGGTCGTGGCTCACAATTATCACGCAGCCGTTGAACTTTGCCAAGTAATCTTCAAGAATCTCGAGGGTGGAGATGTCGAGGTCGTTGGTGGGCTCGTCGAGGATGAGGAAATTGGGCTTGCTCATGAGCACCATGGCCAGGTACAGGCGGCGCTTCTCGCCGCCGCTCAGGGTGTGGATGAACTTTTGCTGCTCGTTGTTGTTAAACAAGAAGTGATTAAGAAATTGTGCGGCAGTGTATTGGGTCTTTTCGTCGAATTGTATGTACTCGGCAATGTCGCGCACGGCGTCGATCACTTTCTTGCTCTCGTCGAGGTGCATGCCCTCCTGGCTGTAATAGCCAAACCTCAGCGTCTTGCCCAGCTCAAACGAGCCGCTGTCGCAGGGCACCTCGCCCAGCAGCAGCTTGATGAATGTGCTCTTGCCCACGCCGTTGTCGCCCACAATGCCCAACTTCTCGTAGCGGGCAAAAGTGTACTCAAAGTTGTGAAGTATCACCTTGTCGCCATAGGACTTGCACACGTTGTGGGCGGTGAAAATCTTCTTGCCAATGTAAGACGATTTCACGTTGAGCCTCACGTCGCCACGGTCGCGAATGCCGCGGGCACGCTCCTTGAGGTCGTAGAATGCGTCGATGCGGTATTGAGCCTTGTGCTGGCGAGCCTGCGGCTGGCGGCGCATCCACTCGAGCTCGGTGCGCAGCAGGTTGCGGGCTTTCTCGACTTGCGCGTTCTGCGCCTCGATGCGCTCGGCTCGCTTTTCGAGGTAGTAGTTGTAGTTGCCGTCGTAGGCAAATAGTGCCTGCTGGTCCATCTCGAGGATGCGGTTGCAGATGTTGTCGAGGAAGTAGCGGTCGTGAGTGACCATGAGCAGTGTCATGTTGCTGCGCTTGAGATACTGCTCGAGCCATTCTATCATGTCGATGTCGAGGTGGTTGGTGGGCTCGTCGAGGATGAGGAACTGAGGCTCGTCGATGAGAATCTTGGCAAGCGCCACGCGCTTCACTTGGCCACCACTCAGCTCCGAGATGGGCTGGTTGAAGTCGTCGATTTTGAGCTTGCTGAGCACTTGCTTGAAGCGGTCCTCATAATCCCAAGCGTGATAGCTGTCCATGCTCTCAATGGCTCGGGTGATGCTCTGGGCATCGCCCGTGGCGAGTGCTTTCTCATAGTTGAGCACAGCCCTTGCCGCGGGGTCGTCGCCTTCAAGACATGCCTCAATCACGGTCTTGGCGTCGCTGAAGGTGGGCATCTGCTTCAAGTAGCCTGTGCGCAGGTTGTTGCGATAGATGATGGTGCCATCGTCGGGGCTGTCGATGCCAGCGAGCAGGTTGAGCAACGTGCTCTTGCCAGTGCCGTTTTTGGCAATAAGCCCCACCTTGTCGCCCTCGTCAATGCCAAACGAGATGTCGCCAAAGAGCAAGTCGTAGCCAAACGACTTGGTTAAATTCTCTACTTGCAGTATTACTCCCATAGCTCGAACATTTTGTATTTAGGTGCAAATATAGTGAAAAAATCCCGAATCCACGCAAGAGTGCAGAATGACATGGCTACAAAAAAAAACTGCCAGCCCCAAGATGGATGACCGGGGCTGGCTGTTTTTAGCTTGGTGCAGAGCTGTTAGTCGGCGCACTTGGCGCAGATGAACTCGCGGTTCAAGCGGGCAATGTTGCTGAGCTTGATGTTCTTGGGGCACTCGGCCGCACATGCGCCAGTGTTGGTGCAGTTGCCAAATCCCAGCTCGTCCATCTTGCTGAGCATGGCCTTAACGCGCCTTTTAGCCTCGGCCTTGCCTTGTGGCAGGAGAGCAAACTGGCTCACCTTGGCCGAAACAAAGAGCATTGCCGAGCCATTCTTGCACGCTGCCACGCAAGCACCGCAGCCAATGCAGGTGGCGCTGTCCATTGCCTCGTCGGCATCCACCTTGCTGATGGGAATGGCGTTAGCATCCTGGGCACCACCGGTGTTGAAGCTCACGTAACCACCAGCTTGCTGAATTTGGTCAAATGCGTTGCGGTTAACCATCAAGTCCTTGATAACGGGGAACGCTGCCGAGCGCCAGGGCTCAACGGTGATGGTCTCGCCATCGTGGAAGCGGCGCATGTAGAGCTGGCAAGTAGTGGCTCCTGTTGCGGGTCCATGAGGATGTCCGTTGATATAAAGCGAGCACATACCGCAAATACCCTCGCGGCAGTCGTGGTCGAAGGCTACAGGCTCTTCGCCTTGCTCAATGAGTTGTTCGTTAAGAATATCGAGCGTCTCGAGGAACGAGGTGTCGGTGGGTATGTCGTGCAACTCATAAGTTACAAATTCACCTTTGGCCTGAGGGTTTGCCTGCCTCCAAATCTTAAGCTTTACATTTATATTAGTCTCCATATCACTTTAGTTTTTGTAGTTACGTGTTTGTACCTTTATTGCCTCGTAGTGGAGTGGCTCCTTAATCAATGATGGCGCCTTGGTGTCGTCGTCGTTGTACTTCCAGCAAGAGACGTAGAAGTAGTTCTCGTCGTCGCGTTTGGCTTCGCCTTCCTCGGTTTGATGTTCCTCGCGGAAGTGGCCACCGCACGACTCCTGGCGGTTGAGGGCATCGTAGGCGATGAGCTCACCCATAGTGATGAAGTCGCGCAGGCGGAATGCTTTGTCAAGCTCGATATTCATGCCCTCTTGGGTGCCAGGCACAAAGAGGTTGGTCTCGAACTCCTCGCGCAGGGCTTTGATCTTTTCGAGAGCGGTCTCAAGGCTCTGCTTGGTGCGTGCCATGCCCACGTAGTCCCACATGATGTTGCCCAGCTCCTTGTGAATAGAGTCAACCGAGCGGGCTCCCTTGATGTTCATCAGGTGGTCAAGGTTGGCTTGCACACGCTCTTCGGCTTCCTCAAACTCTGGCAGGTCGGTCGAGAACCTGGGCACTGTGATTTGGTCGCTCAGGTAGTTCTGGATGGTGTAGGGCAGCACGAAGTAGCCGTCGGCAAGTCCCTGCATCAGAGCCGAAGCTCCCAGGCGGTTAGCTCCGTGGTCGCTGAAGTTGCACTCTCCAATGGCGAAGAGGCCCTTGATCGAGGTCTGCAGCTCATAGTCAACCCAGATGCCGCCCATAGTGTAGTGGATGGCGGGATAAATCATCATAGGGTTGTAGTAGTTCACGCCGTTGATGGTGTTGGCAAGTTCGCCGGGATTAACGTCGGTGATTTCCTCATACATGTCGAAGAGGTTGCCATAGCGCTGGCGCACCACGTCGATGCCCAGGCGGTTGATGGCCTCGCTGAAGTCGAGGAACACCGCTTGACCGGTGTTGTTCACGCCATAGCCCTTGTCGCAGCGCTCCTTAGCAGCGCGGCTGGCCACGTCGCGTGGCACGAGGTTGCCGAAGGCTGGATAGCGGCGCTCCAGGTAGTAGTCACGCTCCTCTTCGGGAATGTCGCTGCCCTTAATTTGGCCAGCTTGCAGGCGCTTGGCGTCTTCAATATTCTTTGGCACCCAGATGCGGCCATCGTTACGCAGCGACTCACTCATGAGTGTGAGCTTCGACTGCTTGTCGCCGTGGCGTGGAATGCAGGTGGGGTGAATCTGAACATAGGCAGGATTGGCAAAGTAAGCACCCTTGCGATAGCAAGCCATAGCGGCGCTCACGTTGCAGGCCATTGCGTTGGTCGACAGGAAGTAGGTGTTGCCATAGCCACCAGTGGCGATTACCACAGCATGAGCGGCAAAGCGCTCGAGCTTGCCGGTCACCAGGTTCTTGGCGATGATGCCGCGTGCGCGTCCGTCGATGATAACCACGTCGTGCATCTCATAGCGGTTGAAGCTCTTCACATTGCCCATCTTGATCTGGCGGTTGAGCGACGAGTAAGCGCCCAGCAGCAGCTGTTGGCCAGTCTGACCCTTAGCGTAGAAGGTGCGGCTCACCTGAGCGCCACCAAACGAGCGGTTGGCGAGCAAGCCACCATATTCGCGAGCAAAGGGAACGCCCTGTGCCACGCACTGGTCGATAATGTTGTTCGACACCTCGGCAAGGCGATAAACGTTGGCCTCGCGTGCACGGTAGTCGCCACCCTTAACAGTGTCGTAGAAGAGGCGGTAGACCGAGTCGCCGTCGTTCTGATAGTTTTTTGCGGCATTGATACCACCCTGTGCAGCGATTGAGTGGGCGCGGCGGGGTGAATCCTGGATGCAGAAGTTAAGCACCTTGAAACCCATCTCACCCAGTGTGGCTGCGGCGCTGGCGCCTGCCAGACCGGTACCCACCACTATGATGTCGAGACGACGCTTGTTGGCGGGGTTAACGAGTTTTTGGTGTGCTTTATAGTTAGTCCATTTCTCAGCAATAGGTCCCTCAGGGATCTTTGAGTCAATAACTGGCTGAGCAACGTTGTTCTTAGTGTTTTCTTCCATTTCTTGTGTAATGTTTAAAATGTTAATTACTCAATTACTCAGCATCAATTAGCATGCGCCAACGCATTCCCATCCCCAGGCAAACTTGCCGGTAAGGGCAATAACTTCAACAGCGAAGAGCAGCATAACGATGGTAGCCCACCACCAGCCAATGCATTTCCAGCGGTTGATCCACTTGTCGTTGTTAACACCAATTGATTGGAAAGCACTCCAGAAACCGTGAGTGATGTGGAACCAGATGGCGCAGAAGCCAATCAAGTAGACGATGCACACCCAAGGCTGGCTGAAGACAGCCTCAAGAGCCTGCTCGCCAGTTGTGGGGTACTCGCCCATGATCTCAGGCAGCTGCATCTTTGCCCAGAATTGGAACAGGTGCAACACGAGGAAGCACAGCACAATGATGCCCAACACGAGCATGTTTTGAGATGCCCATTCCACACTCTTGGGGCGCGCAGTAACGGCATAGCGGTCGTTGCCACGGGCACTGCGGTTTTGCAGTGTCAAGATAAAAGCATAGATGATGTGAATCACAAAACCCGCTGCCAGCACAGCTGTGCCAAGCAGAGCATACCAGTTAGCACCGAGAAACTCGCACACGGCCTCATAAGCATCGAGCGAATAGACTGCCACGGCGTTCATCAGTGCATGGAATGTTAAGAATAGGATTAGAAAAAGTCCGGTGACGCTCATCACCACTTTCCTTCCTACCGATGATTTAAATAACCACATAGTGTTAATGATGAATTTAGTTATTAATTGATTTATTAATTTGTTGTTCAATAGTTTAACTGCCTCTCGGAAACCGGGCGGCAAAAAATCACTGCAAATTTAACATTTTTTGCCGTCATTTGCAACCCGCAATGGCGAAAAATATCAGTCATTGCCTGTTTTTTTTGCTTGATATACAGTAACTGATATTCCATTTTTTACTTTAGAAACTTGAGTGAACAAAAAAAAGCCCGGCTCTCACGAGTGGGACTTTAAATTTATGAATAGAATCTGTATAGAAAAGTGCAATATAATATTGCTGTCCTAATTATTATGCGGTGCAAAATTACTCTTAATATTTTTTATAGAAAAGGTAAAAAATTCCAATTCGATGGTTTAAAATTCCTAAATGGTTGTTTTGGGCTTTGACCATTTTGGGTGGTGTAGCAATATGGGACATTTTATTCTCTGTTTGGGCAATTTTGAGTGATAAAAACTTGCGTGACCATTTTTTTTTATATACTTTTGCAATATTAACTCTACTGCATTATTTAACCCCAATTATTAAATTCGCATTATGAAGACAAAAATCGTTATTGCTTTTTTCATGCTTGTGGCTTTCTCGGCCTCGGCTGCCCCAAAAATCGTCACCAAGCATTTTGACTTTGCCGACTCCATTCGCATCTTCGAGAAAGACGACCCGCAGGCTCAAGGCTACAAGTTTAATAAGATGGTGAGCATCGACTGGCCTGTGACCATTAACGGCAAGAGTAGCACTGCACTGAACGATTTCCTGGTCGAGGAGGTGTTCTATGCCAGCTACAATCCAGGCAGTTTCCCCACCACGCCGCGCAACTTCGATGCCCTGTGCCAGTGTGTCAGGAGCTGGGTGAGTGGCAACCTGCGCACCAACACAATGGTTCAGGAGTACACCATTAAAGAATATGGCACGTCCGGCCTTCAGGATATCGACAGTGACGAAGATTACATGAGTTGCTGGTTCGAGACAACCGATTTGAAAGTGAGCCACACGGTGGGCAATCTTGTGTTCTTTGTTGAGAATGGTTCATGCTACTATGGAGGAGCTCACGATGTGTTTGCAGCCACTTTCCTGGCTTTTGACGCTGCACTCGACAAGCCCATCCGTTTGGCCGACATCATCAGCAATCCACGCAAGCTGCGCCAGATTCTTCCTAAATATGACCATCGCGACGAGGACTGCAAGTGGTGGGACAACATCGAGGTTACCGATATCGACAACTTCTTTATCAAGGATGGGAAAATGGTGTTTGTGTTCCAGCCTTATGCCATAGGCCCCTTCAGCGATGGCATTGTGGAGGTTCCCATCTCGCTGAAGACTCTCAGAGCCAAAAAGCTGCTCACACCTTACGGTAAGAAATTGCTCAAATAGTTGAGGGGTGTTTCAGCTCGAGCACGGCGCGGTAGAGCGCGGTGGGGCTCGATGGCGTGAGGCTCATGGCGCCCGAGGCTATGCGGCCATCTCTGAACTCGGCAGTGGGCAGTGGGCGCCACTGCTCGCTCGTGCTTGAGCGTTGCTCAATGGTGAACGTGCCACAGCACCCAGGGGCAATAATTCTGTCGCCCAGCTGGATGGTCACAGCTCCCATTGTGGGCCTCAAGTTCATCTCCACGCAAGGGTCAATGCCCACCAGCGTGCCTTCTGGCGCTTGAGCGTTGTTGTAGAGCAGCATGTCCACACCCATCCAACCACTGTAGTGCGGCGCCACCATCTCGTTGAGCACCTGTGTGAGGGCGGCAACCACCTCGTTGAACTGGGGATAGCGTGCCATGATTTCGTTAGTCAACATTTGGGTCTCGGCCACCTTGCCGTGGCTGTACTGGCTGTGGCTGTCGGTGGCAAACACCGAGTAGCCGCGCACTGTGGCCTTGCCATCGCTGCAGTGAAACTCCACAGCAAAGTCCATGAGTTTGTCGAGTGCTTGCTCACACATCACCGACCCTTGGCGCTTGAGTGCGCCGTGGCACCACTGCTCCAGTTCGGGTGCGACGCCATTGGTGGTGTGATAGATGCCGCGGCCACTGCTCGACCACGGAGTCTTGATGTAGCACTGGCGGTGCTGCTCGACAAAGGCCATCACCTCGGCGGTGGTGGCAAGCTCCACGGGCGCTGGGCACAGCCGCCGGCCCAGCAGCTCTTGCAGGCGCAGATGGATGAGTGTGGTCACTCGCCGGTGCGACAATCCTCGCAGGTGGTAAATAGCTTCTTTCGAGGGCAGGCTGGCGCTGCTGGCACCCCACTTGAGCAGCCGCCGGCGCATGTCCAAGCACCAACCCCATGGCATGATGCGGTAGTCGCTCAGGTGACGCAGCTCGGTGCGCCTGACGGCATGCACATCGAGGGCAAACTTCGAGTTCAGCCCCTCGAGCCACTCGGCGTCGAGGTCGCTGTCGGTAATCACAAGTGAACCTGGCTCGGCAATGAAGGCTGGCAGCACAGCCATGTCGGCAGCCATGCGCACGGCAAACGGCGGGGCCACATAGTTGATGCCCCCCGTGGCCAGCGCCAGGTCGTTCTGCGGGTTAAAATAGTATGCCTTCTTCACTTGTTGTTCACACAAATTATCACAAATTATCCACAAATTATTATTTAATAATGCGGATAAGTTTTTTTCTTAACAGGTTTCATGTTTACATCAACTAATATACATTCGTTTGAGGCTCGATCAAAATAATATCTTTCTGTTCTCAAACCCTCTTCGCCAAAATTGAATAATATGCCCATTGGTTTCATTGTAAGGCGCAAATAATTAAAGAGTTGAGCCCTGTGTGCAGGTGTTAGTTCGGTGACTGATTTTAACTCAACTATAATGTCGACAACAACTAAGTCTAATCGATAATATTTATCCATTAGTTCGCCTTTGTAATAACAAGGCAAAGTCACTTCGCATTGGCTGTCGACACCTTGATTTTTCAGCTCACGATGAAGTGCTTCGTTATAAACGGGTTCTAAGAGCCCCCAGTTTAGCTCATTGTGAACCTCCATTGCTGCTCCTACAATTTTGTATACTAAGTCTTTGCAAACCCAAGCATCCATTAATTATGCATTGTTGATAATTTATGGGCAATTTATGGTAATTTGTGTTAAGTTCAGCACAAATTACTCGTACAAGGTCTTCACCGCAAGGTTGATGTTGTAGTACTTGGTCTTGCCGGTCACGTCTTTTATCACCTTGATGAATGGCGGGAACTTGGTCTCCTCGCCCTGCGCCTCGCTGTCCATCTCAAGGATGCTGAAGCCGGGGTCGGGGTCGATGAACTGGTCGAGCTCGTAGTACTGACCTTCCCAGATGAAGCTCTTGCGCTTCTTGTGAATCGACTGGCGGGTGGGGTCGGCAAGCGCCATCATGCTCATGTACTGGTTGTAGCTGATGTTGCGCTCGGTGACGATGCGCTCGTTGTCGCCCACGGTCTTGGTGGTAGTCTGCAGGTAGACATATTTGCCTTGCATCATGCGCTTCCTCAGGCGCACCACAGTGCCTGGCTCGCTCATGAGGTAGGTCTGCACTATGTCGGTCTCGATGGCGTTGGGTATCTCGCCAGTGAGCTCAACCATGAACTTGCGCTCGTTCTCGATGGGGGCGGGGATGCCCAGCACGTTTGAGATCTCGCGCAGCACGCGCCTGATTTTGTTCTCAAAGTTCTCGCTGTTGCTTATCACGCGCAAGTGGGGGTGCCCGGTCCAGGCACCGCGCAGCTTCTTGTCGAGAGTGCAGGCCAGATCCACGCCCTCGGTGCGGGCCTCGTTGTTGCTCGTGGTGTAGAACTCGGCAGCTCCATCGGCGGCGGTCACTAAGTGGAGCACAGCGTCGTAGCGGCTGTCGCGCAGCTTCTCGATGGGCACGTCAATCTCGGCAGTGATGGCCTGCCATGTCTCGGGGCTGAGATAAACCGAGATGTCCATAGTGCCACGGTCGCACACCAGCAGCACTGGCTTCTCGCTCTCGGCGGCAATGGCGGCAAAGCGGTCCTCGAGCTCGAGCTGCAGCTGCAGCGTGGCTTTCTCGGCCTGATAGAACTGTGCCTGGTTCTTGGTGAGGTAGTTAACGCCGCCCACGGCAAACATTGTTGGCACTTCGGGGACGGTATACACTTGATAACCCAGGTTGGAGAAATGCTCCACCACCTTGGCCAGAGCTGTGGTCTTGCCGGCGCATGGTCCGCCAGTGAGCACCACTTTCGTTATCTTTTTCATAGATAGTAGTTTATAGTCAGTGAATACTGCAGTTTTTCTGTTTTAGGTCACAAATATAGTGATTTTTTTCAAAATGGCAAAAATAACTTCAGAACTCAGCTCGCCAAGCACTGCGCTCTTGTTGCTCTTGTACATCATGTCTTTGATTTTTTGACAGGAGGTACAGGAGAGAACAGGAGGGGCGGTTGTTGCAAAATTCCACGACAAATAAAAAAACTACGGATTAATCTGAATTTCGGATTTATAACAAACTCATGCACAAGCTAATAAAATTACATAACATATCAGATTAATCAGAAAAATGGGGTCACCTGCAAAAACATGTGTTAGGGTTGAGACATTGGGCATCGAAGATGCCGGGCGGGTCGAAGACCCGACTTCAATCGCAAGACCATGCAAGAACCCCAAAGGGGTTCGTAGCTTGGTCCCTGATGAATCTTACGAAAAGTGCCTCGAAGAGGAACTTCCACGACAGGCTTTTCATGTGAGCCTATAATCATTCCATTCCAGCCCTGAGCGATCTATCATCTCTTTGTACTCCTGCTCAAAAGTGTATTCTTTGTGATGCTCACGCTGGCGGTTAATATAGTTAACGATTCTCTCCTTGTCGCGCACGCTGCACGAGAATGCGCCATATTCCTTACCCCATCCGCTGAACATGGGAAAGTAAACCTGCTGTTTCGCCCACTTGCTGCTGCCCTGTTTGATGTCACGCACCAAGTCGCTGAGTGCTATCGTCGGCGACAGCTCAACCAGCATGTGTATGTGGTTGCCTATGCCGCCAATGCGGTAGAGCTTACAGTTGCGGTTGTTTATGATTGACCAGATGTAACGGTACATGTGCTCGCTGGTCTCGTCGGGGATGGTCATCTCACGGCGGTAGGTGTTGATGACTATGTGATAGATTGAGTTTACGGCACTCATGTCAATATTGTTTTGTCTTGGCAAAGGTAGTGAAAATCATTTACATGGGCAACAACAGTGGTGATGAAGTTCCTCTTACGAGGCACTTTTTCCTGACTTCGTCATTGCGTCACCCAAAATTCATCAGTGAATAGTTTTGC
>CAMHNO010000052.1 GCA_946186575.1 uncultured Prevotellaceae bacterium | reverse complement strand
ACACGGATTTCGTTACCGTTAACGATGAGCTTGTTGTTCTCAACGTCGGCCTTGATGTCGCCACAGAACTGGCCGTGCATGGTGTCATACTTGAGCATGTAAGCCATGTAGTCAACTGGCAGCAAGTCGTTGATACCCACTACAACCACGTCATTCTTGTTAGCCTCTTCCAAAGAAGCACGGAAAACGAAACGACCGATGCGTCCAAATCCGTTAATACCGATTTTAATTTTACTCATAATTTGATAATTTGTTTAAATTAAATAATATAATTACCTAAAAAATTATTATCTTTGCACAAACTATTGCAATAGTGTGATAAGGTCACTCCTTTTTTTGCCATAGTTTACGACTGCAAAATTAATATATTTTTTTGCAAATCAGCACTCATTGGCAATAAAATAATGGCATTTATCACCTCAATTAAGATTGTTTAATAGTTCAATGCCACTTTGAATTGTAACTAACTTTTTATTAATTTTTAAATATCTAAATCACTATGGGTTTTATCAAAGAATTTAAAGAGTTTGCCATGAAAGGCAACGTGATGGACATGGCTGTTGGTGTAATCATTGGCGGTGCTTTTGGCAAGATTGTGAGCTCGCTGGTCGACGACGTGCTCATGCCGGCAATTGGCATGCTCACTGGCAACGTCGACTTCACCGGCCTCGCACTCAAGATAGGCGATGGCGAGGGTGCTGCAGTGCTCAAGTATGGCACTTTTATCCAGAATGTAATCGACTTTCTTATCATCGCGCTGTGCATCTTCTTGATGATCAAAGCCATCAACAAGATTACTAAGAAGAAAGAGGAAGAGCCCGCTCCCGAGCCCGAACCCACCAACGAGGAGAAACTCCTGGGCGAGATTCGCGACCTGCTCAAGAACAAGTAATCCTGTGGTGGCGTGAGCCATCACTGCTCACCATCACTATAGCAAGAAAATCATCACCGCACCATGGCCATTTCATGCTGGCCGCTGGTGCGGTGATTAGTATTTCTATCTATGCTTTAGCCCTACTCTCTCTACTTAGTCATTGCCAAGCGCAGAGTGCGTGAGTTGCCACGCACAGCAGCATTGTTGAAGGCGCGCAACTGTGGGGTGCACGATATTGCGTAGCTGTTCCACTTGCCACCTCGTGTCACACGGTAATTGCCCGTTGCGGGGCCAGTGGGGTTGGTCACGGGGTCGGCAGGGTAGTTGCCATACCAGTCGTTGCACCACTCCTCGTCATTACCACCCATATCGTAGATTCCCAGCTCGTTAGGCAGCAATGTGGCAACACTCTGAGGGCCCCAGCCCTCGCCGCCAAGCACCATTGTGGGAATTGTCTCGCGATACCATGCCACCTCATCCACGTTGTTGCTGCCTGGATAGGTGTAGCCCTGTGAAAGGTTGCCACCACGAGCGGCAAACTCCCATTCGGCCTCGGTGGGGATGCGGAAGGTGCAACCGGTGAGCTCATTGAGCTTGGCGATAAATGCCTCGCAATCGGCTATATTGATGTAGTCGACAGGGCGTTGCAGATTGATGCCGCACTCATACTGCTCATGATAAGAGTAATAATCGGGATTTCCCTTCTCATTGAAATAGCTGGGATTGTAGCCCATCACTGCTACCCACAACTCTTGAGTGACCTCGGTTTGACCTATGCAATAGGTAGTCAACGTCACATCGTGGGCTGCAGTGGGATTCACTACGCCTTCCTGAGATGGGGTGCCCATCACAAAGGTGCCGCCCTCCACCTCCACCATCTTGAAGGTGACGCCATTAACTGTGAACTCGATGACAGGTGCGGGAGGCTCGACGGGAGTGTCCACTCCCAGCAGTATGTTATAAACAACGGTGAGGTCGCCACTGGTGATCTCGCCGTCGCCGTCAACATCACCATTGACCATACTGGAATCGTCGCTCATGAGCAGATAGTTGTAAAGCACTGTGACATCGCCCGATGTCACCTCTCCGTCGCCATCCACGTCGCCCTTGATGGCAGCACTCGCCGCTATATTGCAAGCGGCAATCGCTAAAAGTGCAAGTAAAAATTTCTTCATAATGCAATATTTGTTTAGTTAATAAAAAAAACGGGTCAATTAACATCTGGCTGCCGGGTCAGAGCATGCTCTGACCAGCGTCCATTCTCCATTGAGCATATATTATTTTATTTTAAAATTTTCCGCAAATATAATACTTTTATGGGTCACCTGCAAAAAACTGTGTTTAATGTTGATGAGCCAATGAGCGTCGAAGGCGCTGAATGCATCGGAGATGCTATTTGTCGCTAAGACCAAGCAAGAGGGTTGAAGACCCTCGCAGCTTGGTCCTTGTGCTATCTAATGAAAAAGTGCCTCGTAAGAGGAACTTTTCGTAAGATTCATCAGGGACCAAGCTACGAACCCCTTTGGGGTTCTTGCATGGTCTTGCGATTGAAGTCGGGTCATCGACCCGCCCGGCATCTTCGATGCCCAATGTCTCAACCTAACACAGTTTTGTGCATGTGTACCATCATTTTAGCGACATCGTTGCGGAAAATTTTAAAATAAGAATTTTAGAGCCTCTGGCTCTTTAATTTCCACTGCGCAAGCAGTGGCAAAAAGATCAGAGACATAATGCACAAGGGGAACAAGAACAATTGGCCTCATGTTTCTCCTGTACCTCCTGTCAAAATAAAATTCAAAGACATGATGTACAAGAGAGACAAGAACCGTAGCACATTGCAGGAGGGTGGCCGGAATAAAGAGTTTTTGTGACTCACGTTAAAGCACATAACAAACCCCTCACGGACAAAAACATTGGCTGTGAGGGGTAAATATTGGGTGGATTTTATCTAATTAATCAAACTTTCCCACTACCGTGGCACTTGGGGCATTTCATCTTGCCAGAACCTTTTTTAATATTATTTCTGAACTCTCCATTAATACCACGGCAATCATCACCACGGCCTCCACATTTCTTACATCCTACAAACCAACCTCCCATACCAGCATCAACAGCTACAAAATAGGTTCCTTTACCTTTACATTTGCTGCATTTCACCTTGCCACTGCCACCACACTTAGAGCAAGTAGCTGGCTCGCTGGCAGTTTCTTGAGCAACACCAGTTTCAGGAACAAAAGCAGTATCAGGAACAGCAACCGAAGTCGTATCGACTGAAAAATTATTATCTATAGCCTGAACTCTTTCTGGTACATTCAGAACTGAACTCTCACTTGCCGATTCTGAACCATCGCTACTACTACCTCCACACGACACCAGCGTCATCGCTGCTGTCGCAAAAAACAATAAAAATAATTTCTTCATAATTTTAGGTTTATTATAATAGCTAAAAATTATACTTTTCCACTACCGCCGCACTCAGGACATTTCATCTTTCCTGAGCCTCTGCGCACATTGTTATAGTCGCCTTCGGCATAACCCGAACCACCACATTTTTTGCATCCATAAGTACAACCGTCTCCACCAGAATCGCGAGTGGTACCTCTTCCATGGCACTTCGAGCACTTCACCTTGCCCGAGCCGCCGCACTTGGCACAAGTAGCGGGCTCGCTGGCCGCCTGCTCAGCCGCTGGTGCCTCGGTAGCAGCAGAATTGTTCATCTGCTCAGCGGGAGCTGATGATTGAACGGGAGCTGTTGTATCAGCATCGATTGAATAAGAATTAGACGACGAAGCCGAGGCTTCTTCACTCGACGAGCCGCCACACGAGACCAAAGCCATGGCAGCTGCCACTACAAATAATAGAAAAACTTTCTTCATGATTTTACTATATTAATGATTATTATTTCAGGCCACAAAAATATAATAAAAAATTTGGAAAACCCAACCCATTTTAGTCCATTTTTAGAAAAAACACACTTTTTTTTAGTAGTGCCCGATAAAACAAGGTGATGGCGCCCTTCGGGCGAAATTAAAGTGCTGCGCACTAAAATTGTGTAAGCGCTTCGCGCTAAAATTTTGGTAACTCTAATATGAAATAAAAGATAATTTTGGGGCACCTGCAAAAACCTGTGTTTAATGTTGATGAGTCAATGAGCGTCGAAGACGCTGAATGCATCGGAGATGCTATTTGTCGCTAAGACCAAGCAACCACGAAGTGCTCGGGGAGATTCAAAAGCCATAGTCGCACGAAGTGCGGTGGGCGGTGCCCGAAGGGCATTTGAACTCGACCCAACATTGAGGGTTGAAGACCCTCGCAGCTTGGTCCTATTCGAATCTAAAGAAAGGTGCGCCGAAGGCGAACTTCGTCACAGGTGATGTTTAGTCATTTGTTGATTCAGAGTACAACCAAAGTTCATCTTCGATGCACCCACATACGATTGATACACATGGACCAAGCTGCGAACCCCTTTGGGGTTCTTGCATGGTCTTGCGATTGAAGTCGGGTCAACGACCCGCCCGGCATCTTCGATGCCCAATGTCTCAACCTAACACAGTTTTGTGCATGTATACCATCATTTTAGCGACATCGTTGCTGAAAATTTTAAAATAAGAATTTTAGAGCCTCTGGCTCTTTAATTTCCACTCCAACGGGAGTGGCAAAAAATCATAGACATGATGTACAAGAGAGACAAGAGCAGCTGGCCCCCTGTCACTCCTGTCAAAAAAATCAGAGACATGATGCACAAGTGATACAAGATCAGTTGATCTCCTGTCTCTCCTGTCTCTCCTGTCTAAAAAATCAGAGACATGATGCACAAGTGATACAAGATCAGTTGATCTCCTGTCTCTCCTGTCTCTCCTGTCTAAAAAATCAGAGACATGATGTACAAGAGAAACAAGAGCAGTTGGCATCCTGTCGCTCCTGTCTAAAAAATCATAGACATGATGTACAAGAGAAACAAGAGCGTTGGTCTCCTGTTACTCCTGTCTCTCCTGTCTAAAATTATTATTATTGCCCAATAAAAAAAGAAAAATGTGATTTTTCATTTTGTTCTTCACTCGACTTGCACTAATTTTGCATGTTTTTTTGAATAAAATGCTCACGCTCGCAAGGTTTTGAACAAGTTCATACTTTGACTCGCTTAATCGCATTTTTGATTATAATGAAAGGGCTTTACTACTACATAAAACGCACCGCTATCTGGCTCCTCGGACCTGTGTTTAAGGAGTTTAACTTCTTCTTGGTGTTCTGGTTGCTGAACTGCTGCTTAGCTTTTGGCTACTTAGTGGGATGCTTCTTCATCGAGGAAAACAGCACTGCTCATGGCCTGCGATGTTTAGCATTGGGCACTTTTGTGAGCTACGCGATAACAGCCATTCTGCACTGGTGCAAGAAGAAATGGTTGAGAACCACCGTCAAGTGCATTGCATATACTGTGATTGTCGCACTCCAAGCGGTGTTTGTGTTCATTGAGCTGAACTTCGACATGTGCTTGGGGCCTAAAGTGCTCATTCTGCTGGCCGAAACTAATGGCAAAGAGTCGAGCGAGTTCATCGGCACCTATGCCCTATCGGCCCCGAGTTTGTGGACTTATGCCATAATGGTGACCATCGTTGCGCTGGCCATCCTGCTCGAATGGCAGCGCAAGGCACTGAACTCGCTCACAAGAGGCAAGGCAATGAGGTGGGTGTGCGCCGTGCTGCTGTTGCCGCCCATAGTGGTGGGCGCACGCTTGAGCAGCAACTACGTTAAGCTCGCAATGTGCAAGCACTCTAAAGAGCTCAACCGGTGGGTAAGAAACTTTGGGGTGGACGCACTCGACCACCTGAGCACCTCGTTCTACAGCTTGTGCTACTTGCACGTGAGCGATGCCGACATTGCGCAGGCCGTCGCAGTTGCCAAGCAAGTGAGGAGCACGGCCCCCACCATCACCGAGCCCGACTCGCTCAATGTGGTGTTTGTCCTGGGCGAGAGCTACATCAAGAGTCACTCGGCCCTGTATGGCTACTACCTGAACACTACCCCAAAGCTCTGCAAGGAGAGAGAGCGTGGCAACCTGATTGTGTTCGACGACATGATTTCGCCCTACAATGCCACCTCTACGGTGCAAAAAAATGTGTTTGCGCTCAATGACTTGAGTGCTGGCGAGATGTGGTATGAGAAACCCATGGTGCCCACGCTTCTAAAGCAAGCCGGCTACAAAGTGTTCTTCTGGGACAACCAGCGCAACTACAGCAAGAATGAGCTCTTCACTATCACCGTCAACTCCTTCATCTACAATCACGAGATTGCCGCTCTGAGCTATGACGAAATCTCAAATCGCAGCATCTCAATCGACGGAAATCTGATTTACGATTTCAAGAAGAAAAGCAATGTGCCTCGAGGCAAGTACAACTTCTTCATCTTCCACCTCATGGGCCAGCACGTGCACCCACTTGGGCGCTATCCCAAGAAGTCGGGGTTTGACGTCTTCAACGCCGACTCGGTCAAGAGCAAAGCTGCCTATCTCGATAAGAAAAAGAAGCAGTACATCGCCCAGTACGACAACGCCACGCTATACAACGACGACGTGATGCATCAAATCTTTGACCTCTGGAGGGAGAAGAACACGGTGGTGATTTACTTCTCGGACCACGGCGACGAGGCCTACGACTACCGCGACCACGTGGGCAGGGGCAACGTCACCGAGCCCGACGCAAACCTCTTCCACTGCGACAACGACGTGCCGTTCATGATTTGGTGCAGCGACACCTTCATAGGCAAGCATCCACAACTGGTGGCCCAATTGCGGCAGGCGGCAAGCAAGCCGGGAATGATCAACGACGCAAGCTTCTTGATGCTCAGGCTCGCGGGAGTGAGCAGCAGTTACTACTTGCCGCAGCGCGACATCTCAAGTCCTGCGTACAAGCCCACTAAGCGCATAGTCTACGACAAATATGACTACGACAAAGTGATAAAAACAAAACAGAATAAATAACAACCTATCAAGTCCGAAATCCGAAAATCTATTATGATGCGAATTGACATACTCACTGTGATGCCCGAGGCTCTTGAGTCGCCACTGCACTGCAGCATAGTGCAGCGAGCTCAAGACAAGGGACTGGTTGAAATACACATACACAACCTGCGCGACTGGTCGCTGCGCAAGCACCGCAAGGTGGACGACTACCCATTTGGTGGCGAAGCGGGAATGGTGATGCAAATCGAACCCGTGTTTCGCTGCATAGAGCACCTCAAGAGCGAGAGGCAATACGACGAGGTGATATTCACCTCGCCCGACGGCGAACTGCTCGACCAGCCCATAGCCAACCAGCTCTCGATGGCACAGAACATCATCATCCTGTGCGGACACTACAAGGGTGTGGACTATCGCATCAGAGAGCACCTGATCACACGCGAAATCTCGATTGGGAACTATGTGCTCACCGGGGGCGAACTGCCAGCAGCTGTCATTGCCGATGCTGTGATAAGGCTCATTCCAGGTGCCATAGGCGACGAGCAAAGCGCACTCAACGACTCGTTTCAGGACAACCTGCTCGAAGCGCCAGTCTACACCAGGCCCGCCGACTTCAACGGATGGCAGGTGCCCGAAATCTTGCTCAGCGGCAATTTTCCTAAAATCGAAGAGTGGAAAATGCAGCAGGCATTAGAGCGCACCAAGAAACTGCGACCCGACTTGCTCAAAGATTGAAATAATTGTTAAACAACTACCAGCGCCGTTGCGAGGAAGCGATTTTATTAGTAACTTCGCACAATCATTGGCTCACCATTTAGTAAAACGAAACAATATGACACTCAAGAACATCAAGCGGCCCAAATGGATTCCACGATGGCTCAACCTGCCATTCATCATCTTCATGGCATTTATTGCAATGCTGCTCTTCTTCGGCGAGAACAACTATCTCGTGATCAATGAGCAGCAGAAGGAAATTGACAAGCTCAATGCGCTAATCAAGCACCAAGAGGACTCGGCAAAGTACTATGAGCGCAAGACGCAAGAGCTCAACACCGACAAGGAAACGCTTGAGAAACTCGCTCGCGAACAATACAACATGAAGCGTACCAACGAGGACGTCTTCATCACCGATATTCCCTGACAACTCTCGACTAATGAAGAATATTTTCAGTACAAAGGTCATCAACATCATGATATGCTGCGGCATGACGGCGTTGCTCGTCACCGCATTCTTACCCATCATTGGCATTAAATGGGCCGCACTACGCTACATCTTCGCCGCGGGAGCGGTTTTGAGCTTCATTGCCTTGCTGTTCACCAAATCGCCAAGCAATGAATTGAGAATCAAACGACTGCACCACATGGGCGTGTGGGCAGGAGTGCTCTACTGTGTCTCGGCAGCATGCCTCTTCACCCGAAGCCAGGACATGCAAAACAGCTGGGTAGCTTTCTTGCTCGCGGGGGCGATACTTCACATCTACTCCACCCTCATGACTGGCAAACTCCTTGACAAGAGCAAGAAATAAAACAGTGAGCTCAGAGATTTAATGAAACAAGATTGTTCAAAGCAAAATGCTAAAAAATGTAGAATTACATTTTATTTGAATAGTATTTAGTAACTTTGCACTCTGTAGTAAAATTTCAACTCAACAATGAAAATCTCTAAATTCAATATAGTTGCCAGCTTGGCAATTCTTGCAGGGGCATTGACCGCAAATGCGCAATCGTCCACCACTCCCTATTCCAAACTGGGATATGGCGTCATCAGCGATAACGCCACTGGCATTCAACGATCTATGGGAGGAGTGGGATATGCCATGCAGAACGGCAGGCAAATCAACGTCATGAACCCGGCAAGCTATGCCGGGGTCGACTCTTTGACCTTCCTCTTCGACATGGGAATTGACGTGACTAACTCCTGGTCAAAAGAAGGTACAAAGAAAGGCTACAACCTGGGCGGCGGTCTCGACTACATCACATCAGAATTCAGGCTCGCCAAGAATGTGGGTGGTGCCATTGGTGTGGTGCCATTCTCGAGCGTGGGGTACAGCTTTGGCGGTGAAATCGAAAATGGAGCCGACTCACGAACCGGTACCGGTGGCTTGAGCGAAGTCTTTGCCGGTGTGGGATGGCAACCCGTGAAAGGACTGTCGATAGGTGCCAACTTCTCCTATCTCTTTGGCACGACTACTAACACCACGGCCGTCTACTCGTCTTCAACTTCGCAGTTCTCAAGAAACCTTGAGGTGAGAGACTGGAACATGAAGGTGGGCATCCAGTATGGCTTTAATGTGGCAAAAAAGAGTCGAGTGGTGCTGGGTGCCACCTATTCGCCCAAGAAGTCGCTGCATGGCAACGCTTGGGGCACTATGAACGACGTGAACCAGGACACCAAGGTCGACACTGTTGCTTTTATGACACTCAAGGGCAACTACGAGCTGCCAACCACAATTGGCGCCGGTGTGAGCTACACCTACGACAACCGACTCAACATCGAGGTCGACTACACCTATCAGCAGTGGTCCAAGGCCAAATACACACCCATCAACTACTTCGAGGACCCCGACACTAAGTGGAACGACCGCTGGAAAGTGGCTGCCGGTGTGAGCTACACGCCAAATCCGCGTGGAAGCTACCTCAAGCGCATGACCTACCGCATGGGTGCATTCTACAACAACGACTACATGAACGTTAACGGCAACGATGTCAAGGACTATGGCGTGGGCATTGGTTTCTCGTTCCCGGCACTGAGCGGCAACAAGACGCTCGTCAACCTGGGATTGGAGTGGAAACACCGCTACACCACCCCCAACTCACTCATCAATGAGAACTACCTCAACATCACCCTGAGTGTGAACTTCAACGAAATGTGGTTCTGGAAAAACAAGATTAGATAACAATTTCACTTTTCTGACCCGGAGCAGGGAAGCTATCATGACCGCACTGGGCAACAACATAAATGAAACAAAGCAGATATTATTTTGTCATAGCCATAATAATTATTATCCTCATTGCCACAGGATGCAAAGACGAGGTTGACTCGGTGTCGGGCAAAAAAATTGACCCAAGCAAGTTGCCAACGATGATTTCAAAAAATGTGCAAACGCTGCTCAGCGACTCAGGGCAGACGCGATACCGCATCACCACCAAGACCTGGCTGGCATTTGAAGACCCTAAAAACCCTCACTGGATTTTCCCCGACGGCATCATTGCCGAGGAACTCGACTACAGCTCACCCGACTTCAAGGTGAAACTGTCTATGAAATGCGACTCGGCACACTACGACCGCAACACGCGCATGCTCAATTTAGTAGGCAACATAACCATCCACGACAACACCGGAGGGGAGATTACTTGCGACTCGGCCTACTACGACGAGGAAAAAGCACTCTGGAGCCTCAACAGCATGGTCACCATCACCAACGCTAACGGTGGCAAAATCGAAACCAACCAAATGTACTGGGACCGAAAGAACAACAAGTACTATAGCGACTCGTTCATCAGAATGCAGTCGCAAGACAAGGTGCTCGAAGGCTATGGCTATGAATCTAACGACAAACTCACCAACTACAAGGTGCGCAAGGTGCAGGCAATGGTGCCTGTGGGAAGCACAAGTCTGCCTTCGTTCTGAGTGCGCTTAATGTTTACGGAGTTCTATATTACTTTTAAAACCTAAATATGACGTGGATCAACTGATTCCATACATCATTATCACAGCAGTAGCACTGATACTCGGAGCGTTCTTCTCTGGGATGGAAATTGCTTTTGTCTCAGCCAATAAAGTGAAAACCGAGATCGACATTAAGAAAGGAGGACTGGTAAGCCAGATTCTCAACATCTTCTACACTCACCGCGAGACTTTCATCTCAACCATGCTCGTGGGCAATAACATAGTGAATGTAGTTTACGGTATTAGCATCGCTTGGCTGCTCAAGACACCTCTTGAAGCATGGCTTGGAGAGAAAAACGAAGCTTTGATTCTGCTTGTGCAGACTCTCATCTCTACTGCCATCGTGCTGGTGATGGCCGAATTCCTGCCTAAGACAACATTCCGCATCAACCCCAACCGCTCACTGCGCATCTTTGCTGTGCCACTGCTTTTCCTCTATCTCATCCTCTATCCCATATCGCAATTCACCTCATGGCTCTCGACCGTGCTTATGCGACTCTTTGGCATCAAGAACGAGAAAAAGGAAATCAAGCTCATCTCGGTGGGCGAACTCGACGACTACCTGCAGGAAAACATCGACAAGAGCGAGGACGAGAATCGAGAAGTAGACAGAGAAGTGAAAATCTTTGAAAATGCACTCGACTTTAGCGACACGCGACTGCGCGACTGCATGATTCCGCGCAACGAGATTGTGGGAGTCGACATTGCAGAGACCAACCGCGAGCAACTAAGCGACATCTTCACGCGGTCGGGACTATCAAAACTCGTGGTCTATCACGACGACATCGACAATGTGCTCGGCTTCATACAGGTGAGCGAGATGTTCAAGCCCGAGAGCGTGAACTGGAAAGACCAAATAAAACCAGTGATTATAGCACCCGAGACCATGCTTGCCAAGAAAATGATGCAGAACTTGCTCAAGGAGAAAAAGAGCATGGCAATTGTGGTCGACGAGTTCGGTGGCACTGCCGGAATGGTAACTCTCGAAGATCTGGTCGAGGAAATTTTTGGAGACATCGAGGACGAGCACGACCGTCGCAAGCTGGTGGCCCGCAAGGTGGGCGACAACACCTATGAGCTTTCGGGACGAATGGAAATCGAACGCATCAACGAACTTTTCGACCTGGATCTGCCCGAGAGCGACGACTACCAGACCATTGCCGGATATATAGTTAACAAACTGGAGGTAATCCCCAACCAGGGCGAGGAACATCGCATCGACAATTACACCATCACAATCAACAAGAAAACTGGTGCACGACTCGAACTCGTCACTGTCACTCTTAACCCACAGGACAAAAGCGACGAGCAAGCTTCATAGCACCTCTCACCTTCGAGCGGCACAGCTCAAGGCATAACCCAGTGGGCGACTACCATCACACTCAACTGACACTGAAAAGGCTTCCACACCCTTGCCTCTAACCCGATAACAATAAAAACTACGCAGCGCTCTTGCATTTCAGAACACTGCGTAGCATTATCTATAATGTAATGAAACTTACATTCCAAACTTAACCTTCAGCTTCTCGATCATGTCTTGGGTCATGGAGTCAAGGTCGTACTCTGGCTTCCAGTCCCACTCCACACGAGCGCATGTGTCGTCCAGGCGGTTTGGCCACGAGTCGGCAATGCCCTGACGCAATGGGTCATCGACATATTCCATCTCAAAGCCGGGAATATACTTCTTGATGCACTTGTAGATGATTTCGGGGTCGAAACTCATCGAAGCAATATTAAACGAGTTGCGGTGAACAAGTCTTTCGGGGTTAGCTTCCATAATCTCGATGGCTGCGCGCAATGCGTCGGGCATGTACATCATGTCCATGAAGGTGCCGGCCTTGATGGGGCACTGGAACTTCTCGCCCTTAACTGCACTGTAGTAGATGTCCACAGCATAGTCGGTAGTGCCGCCTCCAGGAGGTGCTACATAGGAGATAAGGCCAGGGAAGCGTACCGAGCGGGTGTCAACGCCAAAGCGGGTGAAATAATAGTTGCTCAGCAGCTCACCACTCACCTTAGTCACACCATACATGGTGCGAGGCTGCTGGATTGTGTCTTGTGGGGTGCCGTCCTTGGGAGCATTGGGACCAAAGGATCCAATAGAGCTGGGGGTGAACACAGCGCACTTGAACTCGCGGGCAACCTCCAGGGTGTTCATCAAGCCACCAATGCCTATCTTCCATGCAAGCAATGGTTTGCTCTCGGCTACTGCCGAGAGAAGAGCTGCCAGGTTATAGATACTGTCGATGTCATATTTCTTCACAGCATCGGCAATCTGCTGAGCATTAGTGATGTCAACCACTTCCTTTGGACCTGACTCGGCAAGTTCTCCTTTGGGTTCTGCGCCAGGAATATATCCGGCTACTACGGCATTGTTGCCATAAATACTTCTTAGTTTCATGGTGAGTTCAGAGCCTATCTGCCCTGTTGACCCAATAACTAAAACGTTTTTCATATTGCAATAAAATAGTTGTTTTAAAGTTTAGATGTGCAAAATTAATCACTAACAATCAAATTTAATAAAATTTCGGCAAAAAAATTGTTCTATGTC
>CAMHNO010000051.1 GCA_946186575.1 uncultured Prevotellaceae bacterium | reverse complement strand
AAATATGTTGTAAATTTACAAAAAAAATTCGGACTAACTATAATTGCCCTTGTTAAAAAAATAATATTATGGCCGTTAAACGAGAAGACGTCAATTTCATTTCGCTGCTCAATGAGATTGAATCAAAGAATTTTAAACCTATTTACATACTGCACGGCGAGGAGGCTTACTTCATCGACAGGCTCGAAGAGGCTATCGTTCAGAACGCACTCACGCCCGATGAACGCGACTTCAATCTAAGCATTATGTATGGTGCCGACGTTGATGATATCAGGTCGATAATAAGCATGTGCAAGCAATATCCTGCTATGGCAAGATATCAAGTAGTGGTTCTTAGAGAGGCTCAGAATGTGGGACGCTATAATAGCAGAGGCAATGCCAGCGAGCTCAATGTTTTGAAACATTATGCCACACAGCCCATGCCCACTACCATCTTGGTGGTGTGCAACAAGAATGGGGCTATAGCAGGCAAGGATTTTGTTGATGCAGTAAAGAAGGGTAAAACAGGTGTGGTGTTTCGCAGCGACAAGCTGCGTGAGGGTCGTCCGATGGAGCTCGCCGCCCTCGATTACATCAAATCGTTAGGTTGCACAATCGACGACAAGGCATTGTCGATGATAGCGGCGAACGTGGGAAACGACATCTCACGACTATATACTGAGATTGACAAGCTCAAAATTGTGGTTAGTGATGACCGTAAAATCACTCCTGAGCTAATAGAGAAGCACATTGGCATAAGCAAGGACTATAACAACTTTGAGCTTGAAGAGGCTCTTGGCACTCGCAACGCTAAAAAGGCATTTGAGATTATCACTTATTATGAAAAGAATCCCAAAGCCAATCCCACAATAATGACGGTGAGCATGCTGTTTTCTTATTTTTCAAAACTGCTCATTTACCGCACCGTCAAGGACCGCTCAGCCGACGGGCTAATGAAAGCATTAGGCACTAAATCGAGTTTCAGAGTGAGAAAAATAGGCGATGCCAGCAAGTATTACAGTACTGCAGCATGCGTTAACATTATCTCATGGATAAGAGAGTGCGACGTTAAGAGCAAGGGCATGGGGTCGCGCCAAGACTCAAATGCCTTGCTGCGTGAATTGATTTACAAGATTTTACACTCGTAATACTGTATCAGTAAGAGTGTTATTTTTCATTTGGCAACTCATCGTTGCATCCCTGTGAGGGGTGAGACTTGTCGCAGCAGTCTTTGAGCTTGCATAACGAGCATTGATTTAAAGCCGACTTCTTGTGAGTGACAGCGCGATAAATGCTCCTTGCTGCAAGAAATAAAGCCAGTGTAACCACAAGGGCTACAATTATTAACTGCCAGTAATCGCTCATTGTGTTTTGAAGTTTTTCTTGATCAAATTGTTGAGTTTTGCTGGCGTGAGGTCGGCCGGGTAGTTGTCGAATAGCAGTCGCATGTCGCACCCTGACCTGAACTCGCTGCATCCATAGGCTGTGTGGCCCTTGATAATGTGGCCTTTGCCGCACTTAGGACATTTAATTTCTTCAATCGACTTAAGCCTCACACGAGGTTTGCGAGGTTTCTTCTCTTTTTCAGTGGGCTTCGGTTTCTTCACGAGAGATTGAACAGCAATGGTTGTGGCTGAGTTGTCCTTGAGAACATTCAGTACTATGTCATTTACTAACACTTTTAGTTCATCGATGAATTGTCCGGCACTGAAATCACCACGTTCAATCTTCCTGAGCTTGTTCTCCCACAGTCCAGTGAGTTTTGCCGACTTGAGCAGTTCTTCTTTGATGGTATCGATGAGCATAATGCCAGCAGCAGTAGCAACAAGACTCTTGCGTTGCTTTGCTATGTAGTGGCGTTTATGAAGCGTCTCGATGATTGCAGCCCGTGTTGAAGGCCTGCCAATGCCGTTCTCCTTCATAGCATCTCGAAGCTCATCGTCATCGACAAGTTTTCCGGCAGTTTCCATTGCCCTGAGCAATGTTCCCTCGGTGTAAGGTTTGGGCGGTTGAGTTGTCTTTTTAAGCAGTGATGGCTCGTGAGGTCCGCTCTCGCCTTCGGAAAACGAAGGCATTATGCCATTGTCGTTCTCGTCATTGTCTTTCGTGTCGGAGGTGGAATTTTTGTCTTTATTGAAAATGACTCTCCAGCCTTCTTTGATAATCTCTTTTCCTGTGGCTTTGAATTCAAAGTCTCCCACTTGAGCCATCACAGTTGTGGTAGAAAATTCACAATCAGGGTAGAACGCTGCGATAAATCGCTTGGCAATTATGTCATAAACCATCTTCTCCTCGCGTGACAAGAAAACCGAAGACGGGTCCACATTGGTGGGTATTATGGCATGGTGGTCGGTCACCTTGCTGTTGTCAAACACTTTTTTGCTCTTGGGCAACTTTGCGCCACCAAGCAAAGGCTCGACAATGGGAGCATAAGGTCTCATTGCCTGCATAATGCCTGGAATCTTAGGATAGATGTCGTCGCTCAAGAAGGTGGTGTCGACACGCGGATAGGTAGTCACTTTTTTCTCATAAAGCGACTGAATGAGCCTCAAGGTCTCATCGGCACTGTAACCAAATTTCTTGTTGCACTCGACCTGCAAGCTCGTCAAGTCGAAGAGTCGTGGAGGTGCTTCTCGTCCTTTCTTTTTTGAAACAGAGGTCACTTTCAGAGGTAAATCCTTGATTGTTGTAACAATCTCACTTGCCGCGCTTTCGAGCTTGAATTTACCTTTAGTAGAATTAAAGATGGTATCGCGATATCTTGTTTTAATTTCCCAATAGTCTTCAGGAATGAAATGTTCAATTTCGCGTTGCTTAGCTACAATCAGAGCGAGAGTAGGAGTCTGAACCCGCCCAATAGATAGCACGCTCTGCGAACCCACTTCGCGCTTGGCATACTTGAGCGTGTAGAGCCTTGTTGCGTTCATGCCCAATATCCAGTCGCCAATAGCTCTTGACAGTCCTGCATAATAAAGATTGTCGAAGTTGGCAGCATCTTGCAGCTTCGAGAATCCTTCTATAATGCTCTCGTCAGTAAGCGACGAAATCCATAGCCGCTTAACAGGCTTGTTGCATCGCGCCTTCTGATAAACCCATCGCTGAATGAGTTCGCCTTCTTGCCCCGCATCGCCACAGTTAATAACCTCATCGGCATTAGCGATAAGCGATTCGATTACTTTAAACTGCTTCTTGATTCCATCGTCTTCAATGAGCTTAATGCCAAATCGCTGGGGTATCATTGGCAGTGCAGCGAGCGACCACCGCTTCCACTGGTCAGTGTAATCATTTGGTTCTTTCAGGCAACACAAGTGTCCGAAAGTCCATGTCACTTGATATCCATTGCCTTCATAGTAACCGTCGTGGCGGTCTTTTGCACCTAACAGTCGTGCGATATCTCTTGCGACACTTGGTTTCTCAGTAACACAAACTTTCATTCTCCTAATCTTAAAAGTTTAGCTTCGTCCCAGAGTTTATCCATCTCCTGAAGCGTCATTTCATTGAGATGCTTGCCCTGAGCACTGGCTCGTGCTTCGACATGGTTGAAACGTGCTATGAACTTGAGATTTGTTTTCTCAAGAGCATTATCGGGCCTTATGCCATAGAGTCTTGCCGCATTGACCAGAGCGAAGAAAAGGTCGCCAAACTCCTTCTCGATGTTTGTTTCATTGCCCAATTTCATCTCGGCTTCAACCTCGCTGATTTCTTCTTTCACCTTGTCCCACACGTCCTCTTTCTTTTCCCAGTCAAAGCCCACATTGGCAGCTTTCTCCTGAATTCTTTCGGCCTTAATCAGCGACGGCAAAGTTTCTGGCACACCTGCGAGGATGGTCTTGTTGCCATCCTTTTCTTTCATTTTAATCACTTCCCAGTGATGAAGCAATTCGTCCACACCACTCACCTTGTCGTTGCCATAGATGTGAGGATGCCTAAAGATGAGTTTCTCCCTTAGTGCGTCACACACAGTAGCGATGTCATAAGCGCCGGTTTCCTCTCCAATACGTGCATACAGAACCACGTGCAGGAGCACGTCGCCAAGCTCTTTTTTAATCTTTTCGTTATCGTTTCCAAGTAAAGCATCGGCAAGCTCCATAGCTTCCTCAATAGTGTTAGGGCGCATACTCTCGTTGGTTTGGACCGAATCCCAAGGACATTTTTCCCTGAGGTTGTCCACTACGTCAAGCAGCTTGCCGAAGGCTTCCAGTTTTTGTTGTCTATTATTTTTGCTGTTCATATTTTTTTATACCGCGATTCAAGAAATCCATAAACCCTTGCACATCTTCTTTATATGCAAAAGGTCCAGACATCAGATTGCCATCGGTGTCAAGTACTACATAATAGGGTTGGGAGTTAGAATTAAATTTCACTTCTTGCAAATAGCTCCACTTGTCGCCCACAGTGGTGAGTTCCGTCCTCTTACCATTACGCTCCACAATCATGGGCTTGGCAAGCTCGGCCTTGTCGTCAACCATAAGCCTTATGTGAACAAAGTCGTCTTTTAATTTGCCCTTAACTTCATCAAGTCCCATAACTGCAGTTTCCATCTTACGGCAATTCACACATCCATATCCCGAGAACTCCAGGAACACAGGCTTGCCATTGCGCTTTGCAACAGTGATACCTTGTTCGAAGTCTTCATATTCTTGCGACACCTCGGGGTTAGTGGTATAGTCTTGAGTGTAAAGAGGAGGCACAAAGGCACTTGTGACCCTGAGCGGAGCTCCCCACAGACCTGGCACAAGATAGGCAGTGAAAGCCAGTGAGACAAGAGCAAGCAAGAGGCGCACCACGCCAATGGGTTTTCTTTCGCCATCGCTCTTGAGCCATATCGAACCAAGCAAATAAAGCCCTAAGAGGAAGAATATTGCAATCCAGAGTGCAAGGAATGTTTCACGATCCAGGATGTGCCACCCGTAGGCAAGGTCGGCAACTGAGAGAAACTTGAGAGAAAGTGCAAGCTCAAGGAAGCCAAGAACCACTTTGACAGTGTTGAGCCAGCTACCCGATCGGGGCAGTTTCTTCAGGATTGAGGGGAATAATGCGAAGAGTGAGAACGGAATCGCAAGTGCAAGAGCGAAACCAAACATGCCCACGATGGGGCCCAACAGACTGCCGCTGCTTGCAGTCTCAACCAGAAGGGTGCCTATAATAGGACCTGTGCATGAGAATGAAACAATCACCAAGGTGAATGCCATAAAGAAAATGCTTAGCAATCCGGTGGTTTTTTCGGCCTTGCTGTCAATCTTGCTCGACCAAGAGTCGGGCAGTTTGATTTCAAACGCTCCAAGGAATGATACTGCAAACAAGACAAGGAGCAAGAAGAAAATTATATTGCACACTGCATTAGTAGCCAGTGCATTGAGGCCATTGGCACCGAAAATAGCGGTAACAATCAATCCAAGAAGCACATAGATGACGATAATGGATAGACCATAGGTGATGGCGCTGCTTAATGATTTTGACTTACTATTACCTTTCTTGAGGAAAAAGCTTACAGTGAGTGGTATAATTGGCCATACGCAAGGAGTGAGCAGTGCAAGCAATCCACCCAGGAAGCATGCCCAGAAGAGAAACCACAACGAGCTGTCTTTACCGGCAGTATCGAGAGCTGCCTTATCGTTAAAAGTTACAGGAGCCCACAAGTTACTTGATATCACAGTGGTCGGTGCAAGCGATGCTGTGTCGGTTTCGGTCGTGGGATCAGCCGGGATTGCATTTGGCAATGAGTCGACAGCAGCTGTTGGCGTCTCGGCAGCCAAAGCAGGGTCTTGGGCCGCAGCAGGATTTTGAGCTGCAGCATCTTGCGGCAGTGCTGCCGCTCCGGCAAAATCGAATTGCTCCTTGGTGGGAGCAGTGCAGGTTTCTCCACTGCAACTCATGAAAGAGAGTTCGCCATTTATCTTATATTTAGGAGCCGTTACTGTGAATTTTTGAGTAAGAGTTACAGTCCCTTCCCATTGCCTAACTTTCATTTCAAAATTCTTGTCGTCGATGGTTACAGGCGACTTGCTGGGCTTGAGTCCACCCACAAGTTTAACTCCCTCGAGCGTCTTCCACTTGATGCTCAAGGGCACAGGGCCATCGCTGGGACTGTCGTTAGAATACATGTGCCAGCCACTCTTAATGTTGGCAGTGAAAGTGATTACACCGTTGGTGGCATCGGTCATTTTTAACGAATTAGTCCATTTAACAGGATTAATAATCTGCGCTTGAGCCAAAACACTGTACAGTGTCACCGCAAGCAAAAAGTAAAGAAGTCTTTTAGTATTCATGTGCTCTTGATATTATTGGTTTCAATTTGCAAAGTTAATGAGTAGATTTACTTTTTGCAATTTATTAAAGAAAAAAAAACAGAACAAGGTGCTATTATATGAAATTTATTCATACCTTTGTGCTCAAAAGTAAAAATACTGATGTTAGAAAGAATCATAGACAATGGTGAACTTACCAAGTTGCATGCATTGATCGATGGCGTGTCGCGCATCGTGATAACATGCCATAAGAAACCCGATGGTGATGCTATAGGGTCATCGCTGGCATTGTGTATGGTTCTGCGCAAGCTTGGTAAAAATGCCACTGTCATAATCCCCGACCAGCTTGCGGCGTCGCTCTCATTTGTGGCAGAAAATTTCGATTATGTGACTTTTAGCCGCAACGAAGTGATGGCAGGCAACATCATCAGGAACACTCAACTCATCATCGCGCTTGATTACAACTGCCTTGATAGAGTGGGAGGTATGACTCAGCTGCTGCTGTCATCGTCGGTCCCCAAGGTGCTAATTGACCACCATCTAAATCCCGACAAATGCTTTGAAGTGATGATTTCACATCCTGAATTGTCATCGACTTGCGAGCTTGTTTATAGGCTCATAGTTGAGAGCGGCTGGCAGTCACTGGTGGACAAGGACATTGCATCGAGCATTTTTGTTGGCATCATGACCGATACAGGCAACCTCTCGTTCAGCTCGTCCTATCCCGAGGTATATGAGGTGATGGCCGACCTGATGAGATATGGCATCGACAAACCCCGCCTTTATAAGATGGCAATGGACACAGTGTCGCTTGACAGCCTGCTGTTGCAGAGCTATGCTCTGCTGAACAAGATGACGGTGACTGACAATGAATATGCGCTGATTGTGCTTGATAAAAATGATCTTGAAAAGTTTAACTACAAGACTGGCGATACCGAGCGACTGGTAAACCGTCCGCTCTCGGTTAAAGGGATAAAGTGGAGCACATTCATGCGTGAAGATTCCACTTGTATCAAGGTCTCGATGCGCAGCGAGGGCGACTTCGCTGTCGACACACTGTGCAGCACTTATTTCAATGGCGGTGGGCACAAGCATGCTGCTGCTGGCGAATTTTCAGGCACTTTAGAAGAAGCCATATCGCTATATCATAATATTGTTGAACATATTAAAAAAGATAGATAATAAATAATGAGAAAGAGTTTTTATTTAATGTTGATGTTGGCATTATCACTGGTTGAGCTTTCATCATGCAAAGACAATGACAGTTATGCCGACCTTCTCAATAAGGAGCGACATGCGACCAATGCTTATCTTGCAAATTGCCGAGTAGTAAACGATATACCAAGTGATACGGTGTTTGAAGTTGGTACAAATGCTCCATATTATCGCATCGACAAGGACGGTAATGTCTACATGCAAGTGTTGAAAGCCAGCGATCGTAAGACCGACAAAGCTAAACCCTCAGAACGCATCTATTTCCGTTACATGCGTTACAATCTCCTCTATTGGTACTCCTACAATGAAATGCTTGGTGAGGGTAACGAGAACGACATGAGCTATGCTTCTACCTACTTCATGTATAACAACTACTCATTGGCTACATCGGCTCAATGGGGCTACGGCATTCAGTTGCCTCTTAACTTCTTAGGCGTAGAGAGTGAAGTGAACTTGATTATCAAGTCACAATATGGACTTGCGGCCGAGATGTCGGGAGTTCAGCCTTATTTGTATCACATAAGATACTTCCGTAATCAGGTGTAACTTAACTCAAGTTTCAGGACACTCTCCGAACCTTGATGTGTAGTATTTTTAGTGTTTAGTCTCAAAACTTTAAAACTCAAAAACATGTCGCTAATAAAATCAATATCAGGTATTCGTGGTACCATAGGTGGTAGAGCTGGCGATGGATTGTCGCCTCTCGACATTGTGAAATTCACAACTGCATATGCAACTTTTATCAAACGCAACAGCAGCAAGAGATCTAATGTAATTGTAGTTGGCCGTGATGCCCGAATGTCGGGGCGCATGGTGCTTAACATTGTGGTTGGCACTCTAACAGGCATGGGATTTGACGTGGTAAACATAGGTCTTGCCACCACACCCACTACCGAGCTTGCTGTTGTGGGTGAGAATGCATGCGGCGGAATCATCATTACCGCATCTCATAATCCCAAGCAATGGAATGCGCTTAAGCTGTTGAACGAGAATGGAGAATTTCTTGACGACGCTCAAGGCAAGGAAGTTCTTAGAATAGCTGAGAGCGAAGATTTCGATTATGCAACAGTCGACAATTTGGGCCGTGAGATGAAGAACTACACTTATCTGCGACGCCACATCGATGCAGTAAAATCGTTAAAACTTGTTGATGTTGAAGCTATTGCCAATGCAAATTTTGTGGTTGCTGTAGATGCTGTGAACTCGGTGGGTGGCGTTGCTATACCTCAGCTGTTGGAGTCGTTAGGTGTAAAGAAGGAAAATATCATCAAACTCTTTTGCGATCCTACAGGCAATTTTGGTCACACTCCAGAGCCTATACCTGAGAACCTAATTGGTATTCAGAATTTGATGAAAGAAGGAAAAGCCAATGTGGGATTTGTTGTCGACCCCGATGTTGACCGACTTGCGATTGTGATGGAAAATGGAGAGTTCTTTGTTGAGGAGTACACGTTAGTGGCCGTAGCTGATTATGTGCTAAGTCACACTCCAGGAGCAACGGTTTCTAACCTGTCGTCATCACGCGCCCTACGCGATGTGACCAATGCCCATGGGTGTAGCTATACCGCAGCAGCTGTAGGCGAGGTGAATGTGACTTCAGAGATGCGTCGCACAGGAGCCGTGATAGGGGGTGAAGGCAATGGGGGAGTAATTTATCCTGAGTTGCACTATGGACGTGACGCACTTGTGGGAGTTGCGTTGTTCCTGACACTGCTCGCCAAGAGCGGCAAGAAGGTTAGTGAACTTAAAGCTACTTATCCTCAGTATAGTATATCAAAGACTAAATTGCAACTTACCCCTGATATGGATGTTGACAAGATACTCAAGGCCGTTGAGCAACATTATAAGAATGAAAATCTCACCACAATTGATGGTGTGAAGATTGACTTTGCCGATGGATGGGCACACTTGCGAAAGAGTAACACAGAACCAATTATTCGTATATATAGTGAAGCTCACACAATGGAGAAAGCTCAGCAACTGGGCGAGGATGTTAAGAAAATCGTTCAATCGCTCATCTGACTCTTCAAATTTGTAAAAAAACTGACCCACTCTATTCAACGAAGATGATAATGAGTGGGTCTGTTTTTATAATAGTTGCACTATGCAGGCAAATCAACTTTGTCAAGAATACCTTGCAAATGTGCAATGGCAAGACCATAGTTGGTGATGGGTACACCTTGGTCTTGAGCTCTCTTGATGCGAGAAAGCATGAGTCGCCTGTTGAACATGCAAGCTCCACAGTGAACTATTAAGTCATATCGATTCAGATCTATTGGGTAATCCTTACCGGCATGTACGTCAAAGACAATGCCATCCCCATATTTCTTACGAATAAGTCGCGGAATCTTCACTCGCCCAATGTCTTCGCTCATAGGAGCGTGAGTGCAAGCCTCAGCTATGAGCACTTTAGAGCTTGGTTTGAGGTTGGCAATATGCCTTGCGCCATCGATGAGTATGCTAAGATTTCCCTTTGACGCTGCCATGAGCACCGAGAAGGACGTGAGCTTGCTGGTTGACGGCTTAGCCTTGTAAACTTGCGCGAAAACTTGAGAGTCGGTTATGACGAGTGCCGGGGGCTTGAGCATAGACGAAAGGGATTGTTCTATTGAGTCAACATCACAGCAAGTGACAATACAACGTTTGTCCAGCAGATCCCGAATCGTTTGCACCTGGGGCAGAATGAGCCTCCCCTTGGGGGCTTGAGGATCTTGAGGCATTACGAGCAACACACTATCGCCTGGCGCAGCAAGTCCCTGCGTGAGACTTGTTTCTTGGCCGCTACCAGCCGTAATGGTTATTGCATTGCGCAAATCATCCAGGCCCTTGCCGCTGATAGCACTAACAACAACTGGAGTGGTGCCCAATTCATTGCGTATTGCTTGTGACTCAAGTTCAATATCTTTAAAACTATCACTCTTATTGAGTACAGCCACAAATGGTATCTCCAGCCTGTTAAGCTCATTAATCCAAAGCTTTTCCAATTCAAGATTTACACTCTGGTCTACTACAAGAATGGCAAAATCGGTTTGATCGAGCACCTTGCGAGTGCGCTCGTTGCGAAGCTGTCCTACCACGCCTTCATCGTCAAAGCCTGCTGTGTCGATGAGAAGGCAGGGCCCCAATGGAAGAATTTCCATCGCACGTTTTACGGGATCAGTAGTTGTCCCAGCATGAGGTGAGACAATTGCAACCTGCTGCCCAGCAAGAGCATTAATCAATGTAGACTTGCCAACATTGCGTCGTCCAAATAAAGCTATGTGTCGCCGCAATGACTGCGGAGTTGTGTTCATCGGTCTTTGAAAAGAGCTTTAAGAGGTTTATTTAAAATCTGAAATCACGCTCGCCATTAGCAATATCACCCAAGCGACGATTGACAAGATCTCGAATTCTGTCATCAGGAAGCCGCTCAAGTTCACGACGAATGAGCGCTTCACCCCTCTCACGGGTGGCGGCAGAGGCATAATCCTCGAGATATTCCTTGAGTGTTATCATAGCATTGGGGGTACAGCAGTAGCTAATCTTGCCTCGCTTGACGAGCGACATAAAACGGTCGCCAGTGCGACCTTCACGATAGCATGCCGTACAGAAACTGGGCAGATAATCAATGTCGAGCAACCATGAAATCACTTCATCGAGCGAGCGCTGGTCACTAACATCAAACTGGGCTGTGTCGTCGTGACGCTCCTGAGTGGTGTAGCCGCCCACACTTGTGCGTGAGCCGCCACTGATTTGTGAGATGCCCAAATCAAGGACCTTCTCTCTGACCTTTTGCGACTCACGAGTGGATATGATCATACCAGTATAGGGTGCTGCCAAACGAATTATGGCAACAATCTTGCAAAAGATGTCGTCGGGCAGCGTATCGGGGAACTCATCGAGCGAAATGTCATCGGCGGGGCAGATGCGTGGCACACTGATGGTGTGAGGACCAACTCCCATTCGAGCCTCGAGGTGCTCGGCATGCATTAGTAGTCCTACAAGATCATAGCGGTAGGTTGAAAGTCCATAGAGAACACCAATCCCCACATCGTCGCAGCCTCCTTCCATAGCTCGATCCATTGCCTCGGTGTGATAGCAATAGTCGCTCTTGGGGCCGGTAGGATGAAGCTTCTCATAATTTTCTTTGTTATATGTTTCCTGAAAGAGGATGTAAGTGCCTATGCCCGCTTGTTTGAGCTTCTGATAGTTCTCGACAGTGGTTGCCGCTATATTAACGTTTACACGGCGAATGGCACCGTTGCCCACCTTAGTATCATAGATTGTTTTTATCGATTCAAGTATATACTCGATGGGGTTGATAATGGGATGCTCACCAGCCTCAAGGGCTAACCGCTTGTGGCCCATCTGCTCAAGGGCAATCACCTCTTGTCTAATCTCGTCTTGTGACAATTTTTTGCGAGGGATAGTTCGGTTCTTTCCATGATAAGGGCAATAGACGCAACCGTTGATACAGTAGTTTGATAGATAGAGCGGTGCAAACAGAACAATGCGGTTGCCATATAGCTTTTGTTTTACTTCACGAGCTAAATTCTCAAAACGTTCGATAAGGTCGGGCTGGTCACACTCGAGCAGCACTGCAGCCTCACGATGGGTCAATCCCTTGCATGTGGCCGCCTTGTTTATTATTTCTATGATTAGCTCACGATTACTGCGGTTGCGTGCAGCATAGTCGAGAGTCTCTAAAATTTCGCCGTGGCAGATGAATTCCTCGGCATGAGCTGATTTTGGGTTATACATGTTGTTGAGTATTGTTTTATTAATTAAATAGTCAAGTATTAATTAGTGATTTTATAATCTCCACGATCCCAGTTGATGTGGTAACCTATTGATGAGAGTTGAGTTTCTAATTCATTGATGCCTTCTGCCGCCTCGGCATTTGATGAGACTTTACCATCATATAGGGCATAACTCGGCCTAATAGCAGCAGGGGAGAGGTTAGGCATCACAACATTGGCACCTGCAATTATTCCCAATATGCGTCCTCTTGGGTGAATGGTGTTGAGTGCGGTGGTGCTGGGAATGAGCGAGCATGGGAACATGAGTCTAAAAATGGAATAAAGCTTAGTGGTCAAATCGGCACTACCAACTGGATATTTGCTCAGTGGTGTGGCATGTTGGGGTATAAAAGGGCCAAGCCCTATCATTTCTGGCTCAAATTGCTCAATGAACTCGATGTCTTCGACTATATTATTAAGCGTCTGGCGAGGACTACCAACCATGATTCCTGTGCCTACCTGGTAGCCAAGTTCTTTAAGCCACTTCAGGCATTGCAAGCGGTTGTAAAGCGACATCTCAGCTGGATGTAGCTTGCCATAGTGCTCGGCATTATGTGTCTCGTGCCTGAGCAAGTAACGGTCGGCACCAGCCTCACGCATCTGCTGGTACACCTCGCGCGGCCACTCGCCCAGCGACAGCGTGATGGCGCAGTCAGGATAGTGGTGCCTTATCGAGCTAACGAGCTCAATCAGCCATGGTGCCTTGTCACGAGGCAGCTCTCCGCCCTGAAGAACAAAGGTTCTGAAACCCAGCTCGTATCCCTGGCGGCAGCATTGCAGCACCTGCTCAGTTGTAAGCAGATAGCGTTCCACGTTGCTATTGCTCTTGCGTATGCCACAATACAGGCAGTCGTTTTGGCACACATTGGTCAACTCAATTAGCCCCCTGACGAAAATCCCTTTGCCAAACACTTGCTGAGTCACTTGCTGCGCCTGTCCATGCAGATATTGTTCGGTGACACTGTCGCATGTGAGCAACGCAGCATATCCACTTGAGTCCAAGTGGTGGTTTAATCGCAATATATCAACAAGTTGTTTCATTGATCACCTCAGGATATTAAAGTCATCATGCAAAATTACACAAAGTTGAGTCAATATCTACAAATCTTTATAATTTTTTTACTTTTCATTATTCTTTGAGATAGTGATTTGGAGAGTTTTTTGTACTTTTGTGCATAAAATTATTTCACATGAATGAAAATATAAAAATTGAGAACCATCCGTTTGAGCCTTTTCTTCCACAAGAAGCAAAATTACTAATGCTTGGAACCTTTCCGCCCAGGCCTGAGCGCTGGTCGATGAAGTTCTATTATCCAAACAAAACGAATGAGATGTGGCGTATAGCTGGACTGGTCTTTTATGCTGACAAGGATTACTTTTGGATTGAACAAGAAAAACGTTTTGACTTGCCATTACTTAAGAAGTTCTTGACTCAACAAAAAATCGCACTCTATGACACTGCCAAAAGAGTTCGTCGTTTAAAAGACAATGCCAGCGACAAGTACCTCGATATTGTAGAAACAATTAATTTAGATGAGTTTTTTGAGCTTCGCCCATCAATTAAGGCAATAGCCACAGCAGGTGAAAAGGCAACAAGCGTAATAGCTCAAAAGGCTGGGGTAGAGGTGCCTAAGAATGGAGAGTGTGTTGCCTGTGAATATCATGGCCATAAATTTGTGCTCTTCCGCATGCCATCATCCTCACGCGCCTATCCTTTAGCGCTTGAGAAAAAAGCCGCTGCCTATCGCTCAATGTTCTTGCAGCTTGGTTATGAAGTCTAATAATTAATTCGTACCTTTGCGGTCAATATAAAGTATTTGAAAAATACAATGAAGAATAACAAAACTATAATAACCGCGTTGGCGTTAATGACAATAATGATTGTAGCTAACGAATGTTATGCTCAAGATGCTCAGCAAGTGGCAGCAACTGGTGAAATGTCGTGGGCCGAGGAGCTATATCTTTGGTTCAAAGAACACATGAACTACTGGACGATTCTCGTGCTCATGGCCATCGAGAGTTCTGTGATACCACTGCCCAGCGAAGTGGTTGTGCCTCCAGCTGCATATTTCTCGCTGCAAGCCAACAGTAGCCTCGATTTCTGGGTGGTGATACTTGTGGCAACTGCTGGCGCTTATTTAGGGTCGGCCATAAACTACGGACTGTCGGTGATTATAGGGCGCCCAATCATTTATGCCTTCGCCGACAGCAAAGTGGGGCACTTTTTGCATCTGTCGAAAGAAAAGATGGAGCACGCCGAAGAATATTTTCAGAAGAAAGGATCCATTTCAATCTTTTTTGGAAGACTGCTGCCTGCTGTTCGACACTTGATTTCGATACCAGCGGGACTGTCTCGCATGAATTTTGGAACTTTCAGTTTCTTCACAATAATTGGAGCTGGTATTTGGAATATAGTACTCGCAGGTCTCGGATATTTGCTGTTCCGAGTTGTCCCCGACGACACCCAGTTCTTTGCTCAACTTGAGCACTACAACCACTACCTGAAAATTGCAGGCTTCGCTCTGCTTGGATGTGCAATAGCTTACATTATATATAAAGTATATAAAAATAAAAAAATCAAGAATAATAAAAAGTCATGATTGTTTCACCATCTTTGCTCAGCGCCGATTTTGGCAACCTCGCTCGTGACATAGAAATGATAAACCAGAGCAAGGCTCAGATGCTTCACCTTGACGTGATGGATGGAGTGTTTGTGCCTAATATATCCTTTGGATTTCCAGTAATAAAGCACGTGCAGCAGTTGTGTGAGAAACAGCTTGATGTGCATCTGATGATTGTCGAACCGCAAAAGTTTGTCACACAAGTTCGCGATTGTGGTGCACACATCATGAACGTGCATCTTGAGGCTTGCAACCATCTTGATCGTGTGGTGCAACAAATTCACGATGCGGGAATGAAGGCAGGAGTCACAATCAATCCAGCTACACCAGTGTGTCTGCTAAGCGACATCATTAATCAACTCGACTTGGTGCTTCTGATGTCGGTAAATCCAGGCTTTGGTGGACAACAATTTATACCCAACACACTAAACAAAGTGAAGGAACTCAAGAGTTTGATAAAAGAGAAAGGGTCAAATGCAGTAATCGAAGTTGATGGAGGTGTGAATGAGGTGACTGGCAAACAATTAGCACAAGCGGGTGCTCAGATTCTTGTTGCAGGAAACTATGTTTTCAAGGCAAGCAATCCTATCGCAGCCATCGACACTTTATATAATTTGTAAAAAAACTCATCAGATTTTTCGAATTTTAAGAAAAAAGTACTAACTTTGCACCCGCAAAACAAAAATAGACCTTTGGAAAGATGCCGGAGTGGTCGATCGGGGCGGTCTCGAAAACCGTTAACCCCTTACGGGGTTCCAGGGTTCGAATCCCTGTCTTTCCGCTATATCGGGGTAACATGGTGAAA
>CAMHNO010000050.1 GCA_946186575.1 uncultured Prevotellaceae bacterium | reverse complement strand
CCTAACGGCGCATCATTAGTGTCTTGAGCTTGTGAGCCCAAGATGCACGCAACAATAGCCAACAATGTGATAGCAAAACGTTTTAACATAACTCTTTAAACCCCGTTAGTTTGTTAAAAATCAATGCATTGTGGCAGGTCTTCTGACTTATCCCGTTGCAGCACCGCCTTCCCATCATTATCTTGACAGTGACGATAGTCGTGATTGTGCTGCAACTTGGTTGCGGGAAATACAGCAGCGTGGTCTGTCCAGGATTCTCACCCGATTCCCTTTTAACTGCGGGGCCGTTAATCCTCACAGCACCAAAATGCGGTGCAAAGATAGTAAAAAGTTTTTAGTTATTAGGCATTAGTTGGTTAGTTTTTTACAGGCTCATCACAAAAGACAAGAAAAAGCACCGTAAGTGAAAGAAGCCTCATGGTGGTCCTATGTACCACGGCTCTGCCGTGGTCAGTCCTCTCGCTCCGGGTCAAGTGTTCTCTCCATGCTCTTGGCTACATATCACTCTCGCCATCTCATTTAGCATGAGGCACTGGTTGCGTTTTATCGTACGCCGGTCGTTATGGTGTTGCCAGGGTGCGAGCATTAACAATTTACCTTGCGCACAAGCGTCAAATCTTTGTCCTCCAGGTTTTGCAAGCGGAGCAAACCCGTTCTCTTGCAATACAATAACCGGGAATCCCATTCCGAAAGCTGTTTTCATGATTTTCTTTTCGCCTGGGCTTATGCTCGGCGACACAAGGACTGCACCATCCATGGCCTTAGCAATAAATTGCTGGCACAATTCTTTGATTTGCTCTGGGGTGAGCCTTTGTGAGCATTGCACCTGCAAGAGACAAGGGGCATCAAGCAGAAATATATTTCCCTGTGCGGCAAAGGTGAAATCTCCCACTTTCACATTGTGGCGCACTTTGAAATACTCGGGGCGGCAACTCTTTATCGCTCTGCGACGAGGATTGTCGTGGATATAATCTTTCATGCGCTGCAACTGCCCCTCATGGTCAAGAATCCTATCGTTATATCCTTGTTCCCAAAGTGTAGCATAGTCGCTTGTGATGTCGCCTTTCTCTTTGAGCAAGCGATACTCACGGTTGCAAGCCACCTTGAACCCATTGATAATAGTACCTAAATGAACAGGGATTTCCTCTTTCACAAAAATAATGGCGTGCAAGTGGTCGGGCATGATTTGCTGTGTCCATATCTCAACCGAGGGATAGAACTGAGGAATGTTTAAGAGAGCTTTAACCACAGCATCACCAAGTGGGCTGCGTTTCATCTTTGCTGGTTGCGACATGCCGTCACCGGTGATAGTGCCAAGCAAGGGTCTGCGACCTTCAACAACGAGTGTTATCATGTAGATGCAGCGCGACCTATAGTCATGTCCAATGCGCCTGCGCTTCATCGATGGCTTTAACTCGCCAGCCCATCGTTTTTTTCTTTTATACCTTTCCCAATCCATGTCACAAAAACAGAAAAAACACTTCTTGCAAGCAAGACTTTTTTCAAAATAATCCTCTCGTTGAGGAAAGACCGCGGCAAAGCCGCAGTACAGGGAAACCCTCGAACAAAACCGCAAGGAAAAAAGGAGCAGCAAGGAGATTCCCTGTACCACGGCTCTGCCGTGATCTATACAACAAATCTTAGAGTGATATAGTTTCCTCTTTTTCGTTTCATAAGTTTATCAATGGCCGCTGCCGCCGCATTGTGGGCATTTCATCTTGCCAGAGCCTTTAACAATATAATCTCCATATTCCATGCCTTCACCATAATAACCTCTTCCCCCACATTTTGTACATCCCCATTCAGCATCACCACCATACGATACTTTGCCTCTACCATGACATTTTGAGCACTTAACTTTGCCTGTGCCGTTGCATTTGGGGCAGATGTTGCCTTTCTGGGTGACTGCGATGGTTGCGCTCTGATCGTCGCTGGTGAGTTTTATCTCGCCGCTCTTGCCCCCACCTTCGTTGGATGGGGCGTTGATGGTGAGTACACCGCCGGCATAGGTGGCGGTAAAGCCTTCGGGAGCCTCCACTTGTGGACTGCCGTCGGTGTCGATTTTCACGGTTTGCGTGCCGCCTTCTTTCTCAAACTCCACCTTGTCGGTCTCGGGGTTGATGCGTGTGCACTTTGCTGCCTGTGTCACCTTGATTGCGGCCTGCACTTGGCCCTTGCCGGCAAGCACTATGTCACCCTCACGCACGGCGCCAGTCTCGTTGCGAGCAGTCTTTATCACCAGGATGCTGTCCTGAATCTCGGCAGTAACCCACTCAGGACACTCCTTAACGTTCCAGGTGCCGTCGGCCTTGACATCCACCTTTTCCTCACCGCCCTCGATGGTGAAATCGACGGCATTTTTCTCAGGATTAATAACCATTGCCCCACCACATGCTGTGAGCACGAGCAGAGCCATAATACTGATGCAATTTAATAACTTTTTCATAATATTCTTGGTTTAACGTTATCAATGACCGCTGCCGCCGCATTGAGGGCAGGACATCTTGCCTGAGCCCTTGTGAAAACCATTGTTTTCGTAGGAAGGTCCCGAATCTTCAAACGTTCCACTCCACCAACCACTACCTCTTAACTGAGTTCTCTCACCTCTTCCTCCACAATTTTTACATCCATAATCAGAACGGGTGTAATCACTGTAATAATAGCCTTTGCCCCCACACTTTGAGCATTTCACCTTGCCCGTGCCGTTGCACTTGGGGCAGATGTTGCCTTTCTGGGTGACTGCGATGGTTGCGCTCTGATCGTCACCGGTGAGTTTTATCTCGCCGTTCTTGCCACCTGCTTCGTTGGCGGGGGCGTTGATGGTGAGTACACCGCCGGCATAGATGGCGGTGAATCCCTCGGGAGCTTCCACTTTAGGACTGCCGTCGGTGTCGATTTTCACGGTTTGCGTGCCGCCCTCCTTTTCAAACTCCACCTTGTCGGTCTCGGGGTTGATGCGGGTGCACTTTGATGCCTGGGTGACCTTTATGACAGCCTGCACGTTGTCCTTACCTGTAAGCACGATGTTTCCCTCACGCACTGCGCCACTCTCGTTACGAGCGGTCGTTATAACAAGAGTGCTGTCCTGAATATTGGCAGTAACCCACTCGGGGCATTCAGCAACCTTCCAACTACCGTCGGCACTGATGCTAACAGTGTTCTCGCCGCCCTCGATGGTGAAATCGACGGCATTTTTCTCAGGATTAATAACCGTTGCCCCACCACATGCTGTGAGCGCGAGCAGAGCCATAATACTGATGCAATTCAATAACTTTTTCATAATATTCTTGGTTTAATGCCATTAATGACCGCTGCCGCCACATTGAGGGCATTTCATCTTGCCAGAGCCTTTGTGGAAACCATAATCGTACCAGTCCTCTTCAGAACTTCCTGGCTTTTCTAATTGACCACCGCCACCACACTTTGAACAACCGAATACTGACATATAAGCTTCACTAAAATATTCACCTTGACCGCCGCATTTCGAGCACTTCACCTTGCCTGTGCCATTACATTTTGGGCAGATGTTGCCTTTCTGGGTGACTGCGATGGTTGCGCTCTGATCGTCGCCGGTGAGTTTTATCTCGCCGTTCTTGGCTCCCTCTTCGTTGGCGGGGGCGTTGATGGTGAGCACACCGCCGGCGTAGGTGGCGGTGAAACCCTCGGGAGCCTCGACCTGCGGACTGCCGTCGGTGTCGATTCTCACGGTCTGGGTGCCGCCCTCCTTCTCAAACTCCACCTTGTCGGTCTCGGGGTTGATGCGTGTGCACTTTGCTGCCTGTGTCACCTTGATTGCGGCCTGCACTTGGCCCTTGCCGGCAAGCACTATGTCACCCTCACGCACGGCGCCAGTCTCGTTGCGAGCAGTCTTTATCACCAGGATGCTGTCCTGAATCTCGGCAGTAACCCACTCAGGACACTCCTTAACGTTCCAGGTGCCGTCGGCCTTGACATCCACCTTTTCCTCACCGCCCTCGATGGTGAAATCGACGGCATTTTTCTCAGGATTAATAACCGTTGCCCCACCACATGCTGTGAGCACGAGCAGAGACATAATACTGATGCAATTCAATAACTTTTTCATGATTTAGTTTTTTATGAGATTAAACAAGCTTTCAAGGCACAAAAATATAATAAAAATTCTGGAAAAAAAAATCCATTTTAGTCCATTTTTAAAAAACCTATATACAATAAATAAAGGCCTCTGGAACCTGTTCAGGATCCAGAGGCCTTTTAAATTCTTAACTTGTAGAGAAACGCTTTTTCCCAACAAGTTATTTCACCGAGAACTGGTCAACCACTTCCACGTCCTTGATCACGGCAGCGCGGTCAAAGTCGTCCTTGCTGCCCACAACCAGGGTTTGATACTCGCGCAGACCTGTACCGGCAGGGATGAGGTGACCGCAAATCACGTTCTCCTTCATGCCCTCGAGGTAGTCAACCTTGCCACTGATAGCAGCCTCGTTGAGCACCTTGGTAGTCTCCTGGAACGATGCTGCCGAGATAAAGCTCTTGGTCTGCAGAGCGGCACGAGTGATACCTTGCAGAATCTGCTCGCTGGTAGCGGGAACAGCGTCGCGCACCTTAACCTCGCGCAGCGCCTTGCGCTTGAGCATAGAGTTGAGGTCACGCAGCTTGCGCGGAGTGATCATCTGACCCTTGTCCACGTCGAGCGAGTCGCCACAGTCGATGACAATCTTCTTGCCCCAGATGCGGTCGTTCTCGTCCATGAAGTCGCGCTTGTCAACAATTTGCTGCTCCAGGAAGTTGGTGTCGCCCGGATCGATGATGTTAACCTTGCGCATCATCTGGCGCACGATTACCTCAAAGTGCTTGTCGTTGATCTTCACACCCTGCAGGCGATAAACGTCCTGAACCTCGTTAACGATGTAGTCCTGAACGGCCGTTGGGCCCTTGATGCGCAGGATGTCGGCGGGAGTGATGGCACCGTCAGAAAGTGGAGTACCGGCACGCACCGAGTCGTTCTCGAGCACGAGAATCTGCTTCGACATAGGCACAAGATACTTCTTCTCCTCACCATTCTTGCTGGTGACAATAATCTCGCGGTTACCACGCTTGATCTTTCCGAAGGTTACCACACCGTCAATCTCGCTCACGATAGCGGGGTTCGACGGGTTGCGAGCCTCGAAGAGCTCGGTGACGCGTGGCAGACCACCGGTAATATCACCGGCACCACCGCTCGATGCGCGTGGAATCTTAACGAACACCTCGCCTGGAGTGATTTCCTCGCCCTCAACCTTCATCAGATGAGCGCCCACTGGCAATGAGTAGGTCTTGATGGGTGCAGCGTCGGGGTTGTCGTAGTCCTCAACAGCGAAGAGCTGAGCCTCGGGGATGCGTGTGTGGTCCTTCGACTCTATCACAATCATCTCACTCTTGTTAGAGGTCTCATCCACCTCGTTGCGATAAGTAACACCCTCGATGAGGTTCTTGAACTTCAAGCGACCACCCACCTCGCTCACGATAACGGCGTTGAATGGGTCCCACTCGCAAATAATGTCGCCCTTCTTGAGCATGTCGCCTGGCTTGAAGAAGAGTTTCGAGCCATAGACGATGTTGGCACTGGTGAGCATCATGTTGGTGTTAGGATCAACGATGCGCATCTCGGCCATACGACCAATCACGATGTCGTGACCGTCCTTGTCGGCAACGGTGCGAAGCTCGTCAATCTCAAGACGACCATCATACTTCGATGTCATGTTGCTAACGGCAGCAATGTTGCTTGCCACACCACCCACGTGGAAGGTTCGCAGCGTGAGCTGAGTACCAGGCTCGCCAATCGACTGAGCGGCAATCACACCCACTGCCTCGCCCTTCTGAACCAAGCGGTGGTTAGCAAGGTTGCGACCATAGCACTTGGCGCACACACCATGCTTCGACTCGCAGGTGAGCACCGAACGAATCTCCACACTCTCGATGGGAGAATTGTTGATGCGCTCGGCGGCAGCGTCGCCAATCTCCTCGCCAGCCTCGACGATTATCTCTCCGGTGGTGGGGTCGACAACGTCGTGAACCGACACGCGTCCCACGATGCGCTCGCCCAGAGTGGCCACCACATCGTCGTTGTTCTTAACCTCGCGGCAAACGAGTCCGCGCAGCGTGCCACAGTCCTCCTCGTTGATAATCACGTCGTGAGCCACGTCAACAAGACGGCGAGTCAGGTAACCGGCATCGGCAGTCTTCAAGGCGGTATCGGCAAGACCCTTGCGGGCACCATGAGTAGAGATAAAGTACTCCAGCACCGAGAGGCCCTCCTTGAAGTTTGCAAGAATTGGGTTCTCAATAATCTGGTGTCCGCCTTCCACACCACTCTTCTGAGGCTTGGCCATCAGACCACGCATTCCTGAGAGCTGGCGAATCTGGTCGCGCGATCCACGAGCACCCGAGTCAAGCATCATGTAGACCGAGTTAAAGCCTTGCTTGTCGGCCGAAATCTGCTTCATCAGGGTGTCGGTCAAGCGACTGTTGACGTGAGTCCAGATATCGATAATCTGGTTATAGCGCTCGTTGTTGGTGATGAAGCCCATATTGTAGTTGTTCATCACTTCCTCGACTTGGGCATCGCCTTCCTCGATGAGCTTCTGCTTCTCGGGGGGCACGAGCACGTCGTCAAGGTTGAACGACAGACCGCCCTTGAATGCCATGTAGTAACCCAGGTTCTTGATGTCGTCAAGGAACTTGGCACTGCGAGGCACACCACAGTTGCGGATAACCTTAGTAATAATCTTCTTGAGCGATTTCTTCGAAATCACCTCGTTGACATATCCCAGCTCCTCGGGCACGCAGTTGTTAAAGATGATGCGGCCCACCGAGGTGTCTTTAACGATGTGACGGATGGGGTTGCCATCGGCATCCACGTCGTCGACCATTACCGAGATAATGGCGTTCATCGCCAGCTTGCCCTCGTTGAAGGCAATGTTAGCCTCTTCAGGACCGTAGAACGTGAGGCCCTCACCCTTGGCGCCTTCGCGCAGCTTGGTGATGTAGTACAGTCCCAGTACCATATCCTGCGAAGGCACGGTGATAGGCTCACCATTGGCAGGATTAAGGATGTTGTGAGGCATGAGCATGAGCATCTGAGCCTCGACAATAGCCTCGTTGCCCAGTGGCAGGTGCACGGCCATCTGGTCACCATCGAAGTCGGCATTAAATGGTGTACATGCCAGTGGGTGAAGCTGAATTGCCTTACCCTCGATGAGCTTGGGCTGGAATGCCTGAATACCCAGGCGGTGCAGTGTCGGGGCACGGTTCAAGAGCACGGGATGACCCTTCATCACGTTCTCAAGAATGTCCCAAACCACTGGCTCCTTGCGGTCGACAATCTTCTTGGCGCTCTTCACTGTCTTGACAATGCCGCGCTCAATGAGCTTGCGAATCACGAAGGGCTTGTAGAGCTCGGCTGCCATGTCCTTGGGAATACCGCACTCGCCCATCTTAAGCTCTGGGCCAACCACGATAACCGAACGGGCCGAATAGTCAACGCGCTTACCCAGCAAGTTCTGACGGAAACGACCTTGCTTGCCCTTAAGACTGTCGCTGAGCGACTTCAAGGGACGGTTGGCATCGCTCTTGACAGCACTCGACTTGCGAGAGTTGTCGAGCAGCGAGTCGACGGCCTCTTGAAGCATGCGCTTCTCATTGCGCAAGATTACCTCGGGAGCCTTAATCTCAATGAGGCGCTTGAGGCGGTTGTTGCGAATGATAACGCGACGATACAGGTCGTTCAAGTCGCTGGTGGCAAAACGGCCACCATCGAGGGGCACGAGTGGACGCAAATCGGGCGGAATCACTGGAATCACCTTCAAGATCATCCACTCGGGGCGATTCATGTTCTTGCTTGAGCGGAACATCTCCACCACCTGACGACGCTTCAGAGCATCGGTCTTGCGCTGCTGCGATGTCTCGTGACTGGCACGGTCGCGCAACTCGTTAGAGAGCTTGTCGAGGTTGAGCTCCGACAGCAGATCGTAGATTGCCTCGGCACCCATCTTTGCGACAAACTTATTGGGATCGCTGTCATCAAGATTGCGGTTGCCCTCGGGCAACTTCTCCTGGATGGCAAGATATTCTTCCTCGCTCAGGAGGTCATACTTCTGCAAGCGTCCAACCTGGTCGCGAGCTTTGGTGCTCTCGGCTACGCCTGGCACCACCTTGAACGAACCATCCTGATCGTCAACCACCACATTACCGGGGTTGATAACGATATAGCGCTCGTAGTAGATTACCGAGTCGAGCTTCTTGGTGGGAAGCCCCAGCAGGTAACCAATCTTGTTGGGCAACGAACGGAAATACCAGATGTGAGCCACGGGCACCACAAGCTGGATGTGGCCGCTGCGCTCACGACGCACCTTCTTTTCGGTAACCTCAACACCACAACGGTCGCACACAATGTTGCGATAGCGGATGCGCTTGTACTTGCCGCAATGGCACTCATAGTCCTTCACGGGACCGAAGATGCGCTCGCAGAACAAGCCGTCACGCTCAGGCTTATAGGTACGATAGTTGATGGTCTCGGGCTTAAGTACCTCACCCTTCGAGTTACCCAGGATGTCGTCGGGCGACGCCAGTCCAATGGTAATCTTTGAGAAGTTACTTCTTATCTTGTTGTCTTTCTTAAAAGCCATGATGATATTTTAATGAAAAGAGATAACGTTTTAACTATTAATCGAGTGTGACACTTAAGCACAATCCACGCAACTCATGCAAGAGCACGTTGAGAGACTCGGGGATGCCAGGAGTGGGCATGGAATCGCCCTTGACGATGGCCTCGTAGGCACGGCTGCGGCCGGTGACATCGTCGCTCTTGATGGTGAGGATCTCCTGAAGCACGTGGCTGGCACCAAATGCCTCAAGGGCCCAAACCTCCATCTCTCCGAAACGCTGACCACCAAACTGAGCTTTACCACCAAGTGGCTGCTGAGTGATGAGCGAGTAAGGACCAATGCTGCGAGCATGCATCTTGTCTTCTACCATGTGGCCCAGCTTGAGCATGTAGGTCACGCCCACTGTGGCTTGCTGGTCGAAGCGTTCGCCAGTGCCGCCGTCATAGAGCCATGTCTTGCCCACACGTGGCAGGCCGGCCTTGTCGGTCCACTCATTGAGGTCGTCGAGCGAAGCACCGTCAAAGATTGGAGTCGCGAACTTCACATTCAACTCACGTCCTGCCCATCCAAGAACTGCCTCGAAAATCTGACCCAGATTCATTCGTGAAGGCACACCCAGTGGGTTGAGTACAATGTCGACTGGAGTACCATCGGCAAGGAACGGCATGTCTTCCTGGCGCACTACGCGCGAAACAATACCCTTGTTACCATGGCGTCCGGCCATCTTATCGCCAACGCCAATCTTGCGCTTCTTGGCTACATAGACCTTAGCCATCTGCATGATGCCCGATGGCAGGTCGTCGCCAATCGAGATGTCAAACTTCTTGCGACGCAGCTCGGCATCAATGGCCTTGCTCTTGCGCAAGTAGTTCATGATACAGGCGCGAATCATGTCGTTAGTGTGGTTGTCGCTCGTCCATTTGCTCAGGTTCAACGAGTCGTAGTCAAGACCCTTGAGCATCTCGGCTGTGAACTTCGAGTCCTTGGCAATGACCTCGGTGTCGAGGAAGTCTTTCACGCAGTTCGACTTCTTGCCCTCGGTGAGGATGAGCAGCTTCTCCACCAGCTTCTGCTTGAGCTCGTCGAGGCGGCTGTTGTAGTCCTCCTCAAGCTTTTGCAGCACGGGGTCTCCACCCTTGCCTTTTCTCTTCTTAACCGCACGTGTGAAGAGGCGAGTGTTGATAATCACACCCTTGAGCGAGGGGTTGGCCTTGAGCGAAGCGTCTTTCACGTCGCCGGCCTTGTCGCCAAAGATGGCACGCAGCAGTTTCTCCTCGGGTGTTGGGTCGCTCTCTCCCTTAGGAGTGATCTTGCCAATGAGGATGTCGCCTGGCTGGATGTGAGCACCCACCCTGATGATTCCGCGCTCGTCGAGGTCCTTTGTGGCATCCTCGCTCACATTGGGAATATCGCTGGTGAGCTCCTCCATGCCTCGCTTGGTCTCGCGCACCTCAAGGGTGTACTCGTCCACGTGAACCGAGGTGAGGATGTCCTCACGCACCATGCGCTCGTTGAGCACGATGGCGTCCTCATAGTTATAGCCCTTCCATGGCATGTAGGCCACCTTGAGGTTGCGGCCCAGAGCGAGCTCACCATCGCAGGTTGAGTAGCCCTCGGTGAGAATGTCGCCCTTCTCCACATGCTGGCCACGATCACACACCGGACGCAGGTCGATAGTGGTGCTCTGGTTGGTCTTGCGGAACTTGGGCAAGTGATACTCCTTGACTGGCTCGTCGAAGCTCACAAAGGCCTCGTCCTCGGTCTGCTCATAGCGGATGCGAATCACGTCGGCGTCGACATATTCTATCACACCCTTGCCCTCAGCCTGAATCTGGGTGCGGCTGTCAAATGCCAGTCGCTCCTCGATGCCAGTTCCCACAATGGGCGATTCGCTGCGCAGCAGTGGCACTGCCTGGCGCATCATGTTGGCACCCATCAGGGCACGGTTAGCATCGTCGTGCTCAAGGAATGGAATCATGGCTGCCGCAATCGATGCAATCTGTTGCGGCGACACGTCCATAAGCGAGATTTGGTCGGGCGACACCACTGGGAAGTCGGCATCCAGACGCGCCTTCACGCGTGTTTTCTGGAATGTTCCGTCGTCGTTAAGCGGAGCGTTACCCTGAGCAATGATATTGCTCTCCTCGCTCTCGGCAGTGAGATAAACTATTTCATCATTGTTGAGATTCACCTTTGAGTTCTCAACCTTGCGGTAAGGAGTCTCGATAAATCCCAGCTTGTTAATCTTAGCATAGATGCACAGCGACGAGATAAGACCAATGTTAGGTCCCTCAGGAGTCTCGATTGGGCACAGACGGCCATAGTGAGTGTAGTGCACGTCGCGCACCTCAAAGCCGGCACGCTCGCGCGACAAGCCACCAGGCCCCAGCGCACTCATGCGGCGCTTGTGGGTGATCTCAGCCAGAGGATTGGTCTGGTCCATGAACTGCGACAGAGCATTAGTGCCAAAGAAGGTGTTGATAACCGACGAGATGGTCTTAGCGTTAATCAAGTCGATGGGAGTGAACACCTCGTTGTCGCGCACGTTCATGCGCTCCCTGATGGTGCGAGCCATGCGGGCAAGACCCACGCCAAACTGGTTGTACAACTGCTCGCCCACGGTGCGCACACGACGATTGCTCAAGTGGTCGATATCATCGACATCGGTCTTGCTGTTGATAAGGCCAATGAGATACTTAATGATCTCGATGATGTCTTCCTTAGTGAGCACGCGCACCTCGTCGGGGGTCAACAGACCAAGCTTCTTGTTGATGCGGAAGCGACCCACATCGCCCAGGTCATAACGCTTCTCACTGAAGAACAGGTTGTTGATCACCTCACGGGCACTTGCGTCATCGGGTGGCTCGGCGTTGCGCAACTGGCGATAGACGTAGTTGATGGCCTCCTTCTCGCTATTGCAGGCATCCTTGTTTAATGTGTTGAAAATAATCTGGTATTCACCAGTGTTGATGTCCTCCTTGTGCAGGAGAATGGTTTGAACGCCCGAGTCGAGGATCTCTTCAATGTTATCCTCCTCGATGATGGTGTCGCGGTCGATGACAACATCGTTGCGCTCGATAGAAACAACCTCGCCGGTGTCCTCGTCAACGAAGTCCTCGTTCCAAGATTTCAGGACACGGGCAGCAAGCTTGCGACCAACTGCCTTCTTGAGGTTGGTTTTGTTCACTTTAATCTCTTCGGCCAGTCCAAATATCTTGATGATGTCGTTATCGGTCTCAAGGCCAATGGCACGCAACAGAGTGGTCACGGGCAATTTCTTCTTGCGGTCGATGTAGGCATACATCACATTATTGATATCGGTGGCAAACTCAATCCAGCTGCCGCGGAATGGAATGATGCGAGCCGAATAGAGCTTGGTGCCGTTGGCATGCACGCTCTGGCCAAAGAACACGCCTGGCGAGCGATGCAGCTGCGACACAATAACACGCTCAGCACCATTGATAACAAAGGTGCCCTTGTCGGTCATATAAGGAATAGCACCCAAATACACGTCCTGAACCACCGTGGCAAAGTCCTCGTGGTCGGGGTCGGTACAGTAAAGCTTGAGCTTGGCTTTGAGCGGAACGCTATAAGTCAATCCCCTGTCAAGACATTCCTCAACAGTGTAGCGTGGTGGATCAATAAAATAATCAAGGAATTCAAGGACAAAGTTGTTGCGAGTGTCCGCAATGGGGAAGTTCTCACTGAACACTTTATAGAGTCCCTCGTTTTTTCTTTTCTCTGTGGGAGTATCTAATTGCAGAAAATCTCTGAAAGATTGTAATTGCACTTCAAGAAAATCGGGATAAGGATAGGGATTCTTGACGCGTGCAAAATTTACTCTATTGGTTTTGGAAACTGACATTGAAAAATAAAATTAAGGTGAACTCAAAATAAAAAAAAGACACAAAAAGGTTAAGAATCGACAATCTCTTGGGATTCTTAACCTATATACCTGATTAACAGGTAGTATTATTTAAGTTCAACTTCAGCTCCGAGCTCCTCGAGTTGTTTCTTCATGCCCTCAGCCTCGGCCTTTGCAAGACCTTCCTTAACGTTGCCGGGTGCGTTGTCAACCAGAGCCTTAGCGTCCTTCAAACCAAGACCAGTGAGTTCCTTAACGAGTTTGATAACTTTGAGCTTCTCGGCACCAGCAGCCTTGAGCACTACGTCGAACGAAGTCTTCTCCTCCTCGGCAGCAGCACCACCAGCGGCGGGACCTGCAGCAACTGCAACAGCAGCAGCAGCTGGTTCGATACCATATTCATCCTTAAGGATCTGAGCGAGCTCGTTTACTTCCTTAACTGAAAGATTCACTAATTGTTCTGCAAAAGCTTTTAAATCTGCCATTTTTGTATGATTTAATTGTGTTGTTATTAATTTTCTTTATTAGATAATGTTTCCAGAATTCCGTGCAGCTTGTTGCCTCCGCTCTGGAGAGCGCTGATAACGTTCTTAGCTGGCGATTGCAGCAGAGCCACAACGTCGGCGATAAGCTCGTTCTTGCTCTTGATGGTTGCCAGGGTCTCGAGTTGATCGGCGCCTACATAGGCAGTCTCCTCAACATAGGCAGCCTTCAGGGCTGGCAAGGTCTCTTTCTTCTGACGGAAACTCTTGATAAGTTTAGCAGGAGCATTACCAGTGTTGCTAAGCATCAAGGTGGTGGGACCGGCAAGAGCCTCATAGAGGCCGCTGTAGTCCACATCCATCTGCTCCATTGCCTTCTTGAGCAGGGTGTTCTTGACAACCATCATCTTCACGTCGTTCTTGAAAGCTGCACGGCGCAGCTCCACAGTCTTCTCGGCGTTGAGAGCGGTGGTCTCGGTCAAGTAAACACAGCTATATTCAGCAAGTATATTCTTTATTGCTTCAATCTGTTTTGCTTTATCTTCCTTTCTCATTTTTCTCCGATTTTTTTAAAATTTAAGCATCAATCGACTTTACATCAATCTTGATACCAGGACTCATTGTACTTGAAAGATAAATGCTCTTCAGATATGCACCCTTGGCGGTGTTAGGCTTGAGCTTGATAAGGGTGTTGATAAACGCCTGAGCGTTCTCCTTAATCTGCTCTGGGGTAAACGACATTCTGCCTATAGAGGTGTGAACGATACCCTTCTTGTCAACCTTGAAGTCAATCTTACCTTGCTTAACCTCCTTAACGGCCTTGGCCACGTCGGGGGTTACAGTGCCACTCTTGGGGTTGGGCATCAAGCCACGTGGACCCAGAATGCGGCCCAAGGGACCAAGCTTGCCCATGCACTGGGGCTGAGTGATGATTACATCAACATCGGTCCAGCCACCTTTGATTTTCTCAACATATTCGTCAAGACCCACGTAGTCGGCACCAGCCTCCTTGGCGGCAGCCTCAGCATCGGCAGTACACATCACGAGCACGCGAACGGTTTTACCTGTGCCGTTAGGCAGCGAAACCACGCCACGCACGTTCTGGTCGGCCTTGCGGGGGTCTACACCAAGACGTACATCGATATCAGCCGAAGCATCAAACTTTGTGTAGGTAATCTCCTTCAACAAAGTAGCTGCCTCTAAAAGGGTGTAACTCTTCCCGGCTTCAATCTTCTCTTTTGCTAACTTGTGATTTTTTGTAAGTTTACTCATTTTTCAATTGAAGTTTTAAATGTTTTCAGGGAATTCGCCCTTTACAGTGATACCCATACTTCTTGCTGTACCAGCCACCATTCTCATAGCCGAAGCCAGAGTAAAACAGTTCAAATCAGGCATTTTGTCCTCAGCAATCTCCTTGATCTGATCCCAAGTCACGCTTGCCACCTTCTTGCGGTTGGGCTCACCCGAGCCGCTCTTCACCTTAGCAGCAGCCAGAAGCTGTACTGCGGCAGGAGAAGTCTTAACGATGAAGTCGAAGCTCTTGTCGGCATAGTAGGTAATTACCACTGGCAACACCTTGCCGGCGCTTGCTTGCGTGCGGGCATTGAATTGCTTACAAAACTCCATGATGTTGATACCCTTAGCACCAAGTGCAGGTCCTACTGGGGGTGAAGGGTTGGCCGCTCCACCTTTAATCTGTAATTTGATCTGTCCAGCAATTTCTTTAGCCATTGTTCTCTAAAATTTCTAAAATGTTTATATAATTGATAAACAAGTTGCGATACGTGCCCTCCCACGTAACATTAAGAGGCTCACTCTCGCGTTACCTGCGAATTGTCCAACTCGAGCGGAGTCTTGCGACCAAACACCTTCACCATCACCGTGAGCTTTCTCTTCTCGCGGTTCACCGCCTCGATTTCACCAGTGAAACCATTGAACGGCCCGTCATTGACCTTCACAGTCTCACCCACGATGTAATCGTTGGGAGATGCCTCGTCGCTGGCCTGCTCACCCTCGGCGGCATTAAGCATGCGCGCGATCTCGCTCTCGCGAATGGGGTCGGGCTTGCGGTCGGCATCGCGACTGCGCACAAAGTCAATAACGTTGGTTGTGTTGCGCAAGTAATCTTCAACGTCGCCACGAAGGATGGCCTGCACAAAAACATATCCCGAGAAGAGATTGCGCTCCTTGAGCACCTTCTTGCCACCACGAGTGGTGTAGACCTTCTCGGTAGGAACCATCACTTGAGCAACATACTTGCCCAAGTCGGTGTTCTTGCAGGCTGCGTCAAGCATTTCCTTGACTTTAGCCTCTTTTCCAGAGATAGCACGCAGAACGTACCACTGAAGTTTTTTGTTTTCAGCCATTGATCGTTAACTTTAGCTTCATTGAAAATTATTTCACACTCTCTTTCTCACACGAGCATCGTCATTGCACGACGAAGCACATTCATCGCCTGAACCACTATTAAGCCTGTGACAGAAAAAACAGCCCTAACACAATAGAGCTATATTCTCTTAACACACTCTTAGATAGCCAGGTCGTAAACGCGCTCCATCACCACGTTGATACCCATGTCAACCAGCCATATTGCAATCGCTGCTATGATGGAAGCAACCATAACCACGATTGTGCTGTTGACCAGTTCTTTTCTGGTTGGCCAAGAAACCTTATGAACGAGCTCGTTGTAAGATTCCTCGATATCCGTAAGTAATTTGTTTTTCTTCATTGTTTCTTTGAGATAATTAGCACGGGAAGTAAGACTCGAACTCACGACCTACGGTTTTGGAGACCGTCGTTCTACCAACTGAACTATTCCCGTGTAAAACAAAGCCGGCTGCCTGGAGCCTTGCGCTGCACTTGGCAGCCGGCTTTTGAAATTGTTATGTCACCTTAATGGTGCCTGTCGCAATATTAATCGTCGATGATCTTGGTGATTTGACCCGAACCAACGGTGCGGCCACCCTCACGGATTGCGAAACGCAGACCTTCGCTGCAAGCAACTGGAGTGATGAGCTTAACGTTGATCTCAACGTGGTCACCAGGCATTACCATCTCTACACCCTCGGGCAGAGTAATCTCGCCAGTCACGTCAAGTGTGCGGATGTAGAACTGTGGACGATACTTGTTGTGGAATGGAGTGTGACGGCCACCCTCTTCCTTCTTCAGCACGTAAACCGAAGCAGTGAAGTGATCGTGTGGCTTAACAAGTCCTGGATGGCAGATTACCATACCGCGCTTGATCTCCTTGTAGTCGATACCACGCAGCAACAGACCTACGTTATCGCCAGCCTCACCCTGGTCGAGAAGCTTGCGGAACATCTCAACACCGGTAACAACCGACTTGAGGTCAGCGCCAAGACCCATGATTTGAACAGCGTCACCAACCTTGATGATACCAGTCTCGATACGACCAGTTGCAACAGTACCACGGCCAGTGATAGAGAATACGTCCTCGATAGGCATCAAGAATGGTTTGTCGATGTCACGTGGGGGCAGTGGAATCCACTCGTCAACAGCCTTCATAAGCTCAAGAACTGTCTCCTCCCACTTGGGCTCACCATTCAGTGCACCAAGAGCCGAACCCTTGATAACTGGGGTGTTCTCGCCATCATACTCATACTCGCTCAGCAGGTCACGAACGTCCATCTCTACGAGCTCGATCATCTCCTCGTCAACGTCGGGAGAGTCGCACTTGTTCAGGAAGATAACCAGACGAGGCACATTTACTTGGCGTGCAAGAAGGATGTGCTCGCGAGTCTGTGGCATAACACCGTCGGTAGCAGCAATAACTACGATAGCACCGTCCATCTGAGCAGCACCAGTTACCATGTTCTTTACATAGTCGGCGTGTCCAGGGCAGTCAACGTGTGCATAGTGACGATTCGCAGTCTCATACTCAACGTGAGCTGTGTTGATAGTGATACCACGCTCTTTCTCCTCGGGAGCATTGTCGATCGAATCAA
>CAMHNO010000049.1 GCA_946186575.1 uncultured Prevotellaceae bacterium | reverse complement strand
AACGACCCCCTGATTAACAGTCAGGTGCTCTAACCAACTGAGCTATTGAAGCAGTATTGCAATAAAAATGACTCGACTTTTCGAGAATTGCGGTGCAAAATTACAGCCAAAATTTGAATTGTGCAACACTTTTAGCCAAAATATTGAAAAAAAATCTTGATTAAGGTATTTTTAAGCACTTTTACCATGCCTATTTCAAGCAGAAGTATTACTTTAGCAGTCTGAATTGAGATTACCAGACACTTTTTAATAATAATCGCTATGAACAAAAAAACAATCAACATACTGGTCTTTGCCGCCGCACTGATGCTTGGCAACTCGCTTTGGGCTCAACAACTGAGCGACGAGAGTTCGGGCAGCCGCGACGCACGCATAGCACGCAACCTCGACATCTTCAACAGCTTGTTCAAGGAATTAAACATGTTCTATGTGGACACACTCGATATTGACAAAACCATGCAAACCGCCATCGATGCGATGCTCGAAGACGTGGACCCCTACACCGAATATATCCCAGCTAAGAAGAGCGAAGAGTTCATGGTAATCTCCACTGGCGAATATGGCGGCATAGGGTCCTATATCTATGAGCGCAACGGCAGCGTCTACATCAGCGAACCCTATCAGGACAGCCCAGCTGCTAAAGCGGGCCTCAAGCCAGGCGACCGCATTGTGATGATTGATGGCGACTCGGTGACAGGCTGGTCGAGCGACAAGGTGAGCGACAAACTTCGCGGCCAGGCAAGCACCACTCTCGACCTTGTGATTTCGCGCAAGACAGCCGCCCCCGACAGCCTCATGCACTTCTCCATCATTAGAGAGAAAATCAAGGTCGACCCTGTTAGCTACTATGGCCTCACTCATGGCAATGTGGGATATATTGCCCTCGAAACTTTTAACGAACACTCGGCTACCAATGTGAAGAATGCCCTCATTGCCCTGAAACAGAATCCCGACGTGAAATATATAGTGCTGGACTTGCGAGGCAACGGTGGCGGACTGCTCGAGAGTGCCATTCAGATGGTGGGTCTCTTCGTGCCTAAGGGCACTCAAGTGCTTCAAACCCGTGGCAAAACCAAGCAGCAAGAACGCACTTACAAGACCACCGATGAGCCCGTCGACACCAAGATTCCGCTGGCAGTGCTCATCGATGGAGGCACCGCCTCGGCTGCCGAGATAACGGCCGGTGCCCTCCAAGACCTTGACCGTGCAGTGGTAATAGGCACTCGCTCCTTTGGCAAGGGTCTGGTGCAGGCCACCCGTCAGTTGCCATTTGACGCCCTCTTCAAGGTGACAGTGGCAAAGTACTATATTCCCAGCGGCCGCTTGATACAAGAGATTGACTACTCGAGCAAGAACGACGATGGCACCCACAAGCACACCGCCGACAGCACCGCACACTACAGCACCGCCCACGGCCGCAAGGTGACCGGCGGCGGAGGCATCACCCCCGACATCAAGATGGAAATCACCCCTGCAAGCCGACTGGCCTATAACATAGTGCGCGACGGCTGGGCTTTTGACTATGCCGTGAAGTATGCCGCCGAGCATCCCACCATTGCCAGCCCCGAGCAATTTACTATCACCGACGAGATATTCAACGACTTCAAGGCCTTTATCGACCCTAAGCGTTTTGACTATGATAAGGTGTGCGAAACAAGCTTCACCTCGTTAAAGAAGACTGCCGAGGCCGAGGGCTATCTTAACGACGAAACCAGAGCCGAGTTTGACAAGCTGGAAAAGCTGCTCAAGCACGACCTTAACAAGGACCTCGACATTCATCGCGACGACATTGAGAAGATTCTTGCACGAGAAATCTTGAAGAACTATTATTATCAACGAGGTCAAATGATATATGGACTCAGGCAGGACAAGTTCACTCAGGCGGCGAGCGAGATGTTTAACAAGCCTGGCGAATATGAGAAAATTCTGAACTTGCCATATCAGGCACCAAAGCCTGCCACTGCCGCCAAACCCAAAAACAACCGTCGCTCTTCCAAGAAATAAACAACTAATGCCGCAGTTCATCACTCTAAACTCTCTTGCCCAGCTCCTGAACGCAAAGCCCAGGCAAGCGGCCATCAAAAAGATGCTTAGCGCCACGAGCAATCGCGTGGTTGTGGTCGATGGCCTGGCAGGTTCGGCACCAGCCATGCTATTTAATGCCCTGCCACGTCTGCAGCATCCCTACCTGATTGTGGCTTGTGACCTCGACGAGGCAGGATATGTCTATAACGACCTGTGCCAGCTCACCAACGAGGAAAGCGTGCTCTTGTTCCCATCGGGCTACAAGCGCGACATCAAGTATGGTCAGGTCGACGCTCCGCAGGAAATTCTGCGCACCGAAGTCCTCAACCGCTGGAACAGCGACAAGAACCTGCGCTGGGTGGTCACCTATCCCGAGGCACTTGCCGAGAAAGTGGCACCACCCAGCAGTGTGGCCAGCCACTCAGTGTCGCTGCAGGTGGGCAAAGAATATGACCTCACTCAAGTGTGCATGAAGCTGCGTGAGCTACAATTCCAGGAAGTGGACTACGTGTACGAGCCTGGCCAGTTCTCGCTGCGCGGCTCCATCCTCGACGTTTACTCTTTTAGCAACGAATATCCTTACCGCATCGATTTCTTTGGCGATGAAATCGACAGCCTGCGCACCTTCAATGTGGAAACTCAGCTCTCGCTCGAGAACATCAACCAGGTGAGTATCATCAACAACACATCGGCCGAAGCCATGGCCAGCGGCGTGTCGCTGCTCGACTATGTAGGGCAAGATGTGGTGCTGGTGCTGCGCGACCTCGAGTGGCTAAAGCAGCGCGTGGCAGCCATTGGCAACGAGACCATGAGCCAGAGCGCCATCCAGGCTCAAGATTGCGACGCCCAAGCCTTGCTCAAGGTGGTGAACGTGGAGCACTTCATGCAGTCGCTTGATGGCATGCGCCGTCTGGAATACTACTATGGCGAGAACAAAGCCACTGGTAATGCCAAGTTGTCGCTACACTGCTCGCCACAGGGCATCTATCATAAGAATTTCGACCTCATCAGCGAGTCGTTCACTCATTTCATAGAAGAGGGCTACACCATTTATATATTGAGCGACAGCGAGAAGCAAATACAACGCTTGCGCGTGATCTTTGATGACCGTCACGACAACATAGAGTTCACGCCAGTGGCAAAGACCGTGCACGAGGGTTTTGTCGACAACGACATGAAGATGTGTGTTTTCACCGACCACCAGATTTTTGACCGCTTTCACAAGTACAACCTCAAAAGCGAGAGAGCACGGTCGGGCAAACTCGCGCTGTCGCTCAAGGAGCTCAACCAAATTGAGACTGGTGACTATATCGTTCACGAGGACCATGGCATAGGCCGCTTTGAAGGCCTGTTGCGCACCAGCATCAACGGCACAATGCAGGAGATGATTAAGCTCTCATATTTGAACGGCGACGTGATTTTTGTTTCGATTCATGCGCTGCACAAGTTGTCGAAATATCGTGGCAAGGAAGGTGTACCACCCAAACTCAGCAAGCTGGGAACTGGCAAGTGGGAGCGCATCAAGAGCCGTACCAAGGGGCGCTTGAAGGACATTGCACGCGATCTCATCAAACTCTATGCCCAGCGGCGCCAGGAGAAGGGCTATGCCTTCAGCCCTGATAGTTATCTGCAACAGGAGCTTGAGGCATCGTTCATTTACGAAGACACTCCCGATCAGCTCAAGGCTTCACAGGCTGTGAAAGCCGACATGGAACGCGACAAGCCAATGGACCGTCTGGTGTGTGGCGATGTGGGCTTCGGCAAAACCGAAGTGGCCATCAGAGCCGCTTTTAAAGCTGCCGTCGATGGCAAGCAAACTGCAGTTCTGGTTCCCACCACTGTGCTGGCATTCCAGCATTACAACACCTTTAGCGAGCGATTGAAGAACTTCCCGGTGCGTGTCGACTATCTGAGCCGTGCCCGCAAGCCCAAGGATGTAAAGCAGATTATTGCCGACCTTGCCCAAGGCAAGATCGACATCATCATAGGAACTCACAAACTCATTGGCAAGACAGTCAAGTTCAAGGACTTGGGTCTGCTCGTGGTGGACGAAGAACAAAAGTTTGGTGTCGCCGTCAAGGACAAGCTCAAGCAGCTAAAGGTGAACGTAGACACCCTTACGATGAGCGCCACCCCCATCCCTCGCACATTGCAGTTCTCGCTCATGGGAGCCCGCGACCTGAGCACCATCAACACCCCACCCGCCAACCGTCACCCCATCATCACCAGCATCAATGCACTCGAAGACGATGTGGTGCAAGAGGCCATCAACTTTGAGCTCTCGCGCAACGGGCAGGTGTTCTTTGTGAACAACCGCATTGAGCCGCTGTTCAACCTCAAGGCGATGATCGACCGCCTCGTGCCCGATGCGCGCGTGGTGGTGGCTCACGGCCAAATGCCACCTGAGCAACTCGAGCAGCGCATCATCGACTTCAACAATCATGATTACGATGTGCTGCTGGCTACGACCATCATCGAGAGTGGCATCGACATGCCCAATGTTAACACTATTATCATCAACAATGCTCAGAACTATGGCCTTAGCGACCTGCACCAGCTGCGCGGCAGGGTGGGACGAAGCAGCCGCAAGGCCTTCTGCTACCTGCTGGTGCCGCCAGGTGTGCCCCTCACAGCTGTAGCGCGACGCCGCCTGCAGGCCATCGAGAGTTTCAGCGATCTGGGAGCAGGCATCCACATTGCCATGCAAGACTTGGACATTCGCGGAGCGGGCAACCTGCTTGGAGCCGAACAGAGCGGTTTCATTGCCGACCTGGGATTTGAAACCTATCAAAAGATTCTCAAAGAAGCTGTACTTGAGCTGAAAACCGAGGAGTTTGCCGACACCTTTATCGAGCAGGCTCAAGACGAGGCAGCCCTCACTGGCGAGCAGGAGATGGAATTTGCAGCCGATTGTATTATCGACACAGACCTCACACTCATGTTCCCGGCAACCTATGTGCCGCAGGAGAACGAGCGCATCTCGCTCTACCGCGAGCTCGACAACATGGAGAGCCAGCGCGACGTGGACGACTTCGAAGAGCGGTTGTGCGACCGCTTCGGTCAAATTCCCGATGTGGGCAAGGAACTAATTCGCATCGTGCCATTGCGACGCACAGCCCGCCAACTTGGTGTAGAGAAAATTGCTCTGATGAAGGGACAGATGTATCTTTACTTTGTGGGTGAGGAAAACAAAGCCTATTATCAGTCGCGCGCCTTTGGACGCATGCTCAACTATTTGCAGCAAAACCCGTTGCGCTGCAAGCTCCGCCAGAAGAACAACAAGCGTTCGATGGTGGTGGCCAACGTCACAAGTGTGCTGCAGGCACTCGACATTCTGAACACGATTGCGAGCATCGATGCCATCTGACACATAATTGAGCAACAATTGCTGGCACTTCAAATTCCCCCAAACACCGAAAATAATAAGTCAAACGATTAAAAACTATAACAAACCATTAGTGTCCGATAATTATTTTAGAATCTTGAGCTATCGATTGATAGTCAATGTGATAATGGTAGAGACAAAACGTGGGGCTTACTTTTCATGAGGCTGATTTCTGACTAAGGCCCACACTTCTGAGTGACCACCTTTACTGTAGCTATTGCGCCCCCATTGTTTTATCGGACAATAATAATTTTTTTAGACAGGAGGTACAGGAGCAACAGGAGACCAACGCTCTTGTTTCTCTTGTACATCATGTCTATGATTTTTTCCACTCCTTAGCTCGGAGTGGAAATTAAAGAGCCTGCGGCTCTAAAATTTTTATTTTAAAATTTTCCGCGACTATGTCGATAGTACTATCTTTCACATAAGAGTCATCAAAATTTTAGCACGAAGTGCTTACACAATTTTAGTGCGCAGCACTTTAATTTCGCCCGAAGGGCGCCCCACCTTTGTTTTATCGGACACGAATAATAACAAACAAAGCATACGCAATCGTCTTTAATCGTATTTATTGGTCTGAAAAATGAAACGGGAAAAAACGAGCCAGAACCGCTTTGTCGGCGATTCTGGCATTCTTTTTTAAGAGAATTTAGTGCTCGGTTTTTTAGAGCTCCTCTGCGGTGTGAAGGTGCTGAACATACACAGCCTTCATCATCTTCTTGCGGTTAACAACGCTTGGTTTCTCAAATTGCTGACGCGCGCGCAGCTGCTTGATGATGCCAGTGCGCTCCGATTTTCTCTTAAATTTCTTCAAGGCGCGCTCGATGTTCTCGCCTTCTTTTACTGGAACGATAATCATAGTTTAATTGTTTTTTATGTTTTAATTAAAAATTTATTCTCTTGATTTTTATCACAATGAATGTTGGCCGTGGTCAGTGGCCAGCGATGCTGTGCTTGCAAGCCCTTGTGAGACATTGCAATCACCTGTTGTGTGAAAAGTGTTATAGTGGTTCCGCTTTGTGTGGTGGCCGCCAGCGGCGCAATCATCACTCGATTGCTACAGCGGCGCGGCAGTGCGGAGCTGCCGTGACAATGGGGTTATATGTCAGTGTTTCAGTTGTTTCTGGTTGTAAAATCCAACCTCCTTTCAATTTTAATGCCTGCAAAGGTAGTAAAAAAAAATGAATGGCCAAATTTTTTTTTGATTTTCTCAATTTTTTTGACCATTCATTATTCATTATTAGAGCATTAGGTTCAATGTGAGCGTTGCCCTACGTTAGAACTTAATCATCGTCATCATTGTCTTTTTTCTTGGCATGGCTGCGCCATTGCGAGTTGTAGTGCACCTCATCATTGTCGGCGCTACTCTGGTTACCACCCGGCTTGCGAGGCCGCGGAGCCTGAGGGCGGGCGGGCGCCTGATGCCGCGATGCCGGAAGTTGAGTGCTGGCCACTTGCTGCTGCTTGCCGCTCGCGGGCTTTGACTGATTGCCCGCAGCTTGCTGCTGGTGACGCTGCTTCTCGATGCGCTCCTGTCGTGCTTGCTCCAGCTCGTCCTTGCGTTGCCTGTCTCGCTTTTCTTGCTCTTGTGCAAGCTCCTGCTGCTGGCGCTGCTTCTCGCGTCGCATTCTCTCTTGAGCCTGAGCTTGCGAGCGCTGGCGGTCTCGCTCTTGCTGCTGTCGCTGTTGCTCGGCCAAGCGCTTGTCCTCCTCGAGTTGACGTTGCCTTGCAAGTTCTTCTTGGTGCCTACGCTCCTGAGCCTGCTGCTTCATTTCGGCGGCCTGGCGCTGCTTTTCTTGCTCCTGGCGCTTTCGCTCCTGCTCCTGGCGCTTCTTCTCCTGCTCCTGACGCTTCTTTTCTTGCTCCTGGCGCTTCTTTTCCTGCTCTTGACGCTTTTTTTCTTCTTCTTTGCGACGCTTCTCCTCTTCTTTGCGACGCTTCTCCTCTTCTTTGCGGCGCTTCTCTTCCTCCTTCTTGCGGCGCTCTTCCTCTTGCTTCTGGCGTCGGCGCTCGTTCTCCTCACCGCGCTTTTGAGCTTCGCTCTTCTCGGTGCGGGTGGGCTGAGTGCCGGCATTGCCGCGTTGTTGTGGTGGCACTGCAGGCTGCTCTTTCTTCTCACGCGGCCTGGGTCGAGGCACGTCGCCATTGTTGCGTCGCGGCTTGCTGGGCTGGTGGCTGCCCTTGTGATGATAGGCGATGTCTTTCACGCCACACCCCTTGTTGAAGCGGCTCAGGTCGACCAGCGCATCTATTCCCTCGATGCGTCCGCAGTCGCTGAATTGCCACAGTATCCACTTTGCGCCATAGCTCAGCTGCGGTTCCGACTTTGAGTATCTGGCAATGAAGAGCGGGTAGTGCTTGAACTGTGCGCCCAGGTAGTTGTTGAAATAGTTGCTGCTGGCATATATCATGGGCTTGCAGCCGTAGTAATTCTCTAAGAGTTTGGCAAATTTCATCACGCTGTCTTGCAGCTGCTTGATGGACCAGCCATTGCGTTTTTCCACATCGAGCAGGGGAATGAGGTCTTGCTCCTCGCGTCGTGCCACGCTGATGAAGTTCTCAAATTGCTTCTGGATGGGTGCTGTGGTTGTCATGAAGTGGTAGCTGCCCACCTTGATGCCGCGCTGCCGTGCGTGCTCTATGTTGCGCCTGTAGCGGTGCTGCTTGTGCGAAGCACCCTCGGTAGCCTTGATGTAGACATACTTGATGTGCTTGTCCTTGGCTGTGGCATCCCAATTGATATCCTTTTGATAATTAGAGATATCAATGCCATCATAGACCAGTGCGGCATTGTTTGTGTAGTTCTTGTCGCCCACTACCTTAACTTCCTGATCGTTATCGTCAACGGCCAGGCAGCGCAGTGAACAAAGACACAGTAAAACTGCTAAAACATATACTCGCATAATCACTCGTTTTTTATTAGATTCAGGTGCAAAGATAGTAAATGTGGTTAAGGGCCGCAACTTTTATCAGCGAGTTTAACAAGTTTTTTGCAGAATTTCTAAAAAACTGTAAACAGCGTCTTGCGGGTGCTTGTGTGCGGCGGCCCCCATTCTGGCGCGGCATTGGGAGTAAACCTTTTCGGTTTTCTATAGTCTTATTTACTAACGGCACAGCCCGCCAGTCGCTCGCTGGCGAAGTGGCAGTGGTTTTAATTTATTTAGAATTTATTAAAGGTTAATTTTGCAATAATAAGATGTTTTATTTGTACTTTTGCAACAAGTAAGACAATTTTAGATAAATTAGGCTGCGCCTCGGCATAAAAAATAAAAAACTTCGTTTATTATTTTGTTCTGCTCTCGGTTTGCACTAATTTTGACTTTAATCAATGTTTTAATCAATATCACAATCTCATGATGATGAAACGAATATTACTAATGCTAATTGCAGCAGTTCTGTGCCAAGTGGGTGCTTGGGCACAACCAAAGGCCACATTCAAGGAATCGGTCTATGACTTTGGGACCATCAAGGAGGCCAAAGGTGCGGTGAAACACACCTTTGTGGTTACCAACACTGGCAACAAACCGCTGATCATCGTGGACGCGGTGGCCTCGTGTGGCTGCACGAAGCCCACTTTCGAGTCGAAGCCCATCAAGCCGGGTAAGACTGGCAAGGTGACAGTGACCTTCAGCCCAGCGGGCCGCAATGGCACGTTCAGAAAAACAATCAAGGTGAAGACCAATGGGGTGAACAAGGTGTCGACGCTGACTATCACGGGGTCGATAATCCCCAAGGGGAGGTGACGCAAATTACAATGCACAATGCACAATTCTTTTTAATGCGAAATGCATAATGGACAATGGCCGGAGCATGCCGTGACTCTACAAAAACTGATGATGGCGTGCCTTGCTCTGATGATGACGGTGCAGGCTGCTGCGCAGAGTGCGGCAACGTGGCGCACGACTACTCACGACTTTGGAACCTTCGACGAAAAGGAGGGGAAGCGGTCGTGTTCGTTTGTCGTCACCAATACTGGCGACTCGGCACTGCTGATTGTGGGGGTGCGATCGTCGTGCGGATGCACTGTAGCCGAGCATACGACCGAGCCCATTGCACCAGGCTCGATGGGGACTGTGAACGTGACTTTCACGCCCACTGGCAGACCTGGCCCGTTTGAGAAAGACGTGTGGGTGCACACTAACTCGACGCCGAACCGCAATCGCCTCACAATAAAAGGGGTGGTAAGGGGCAGCAAAGAGACGGTGAGCCGCTATTTTCCGGCGAGCGCTGGCGAGCCGCTTCATTTCACGACGCTGACAATGGCTGCGGGAGAGGTTAAGAAGGGGCAGCTGCGCAATAATCTCACCAGTGTGTACAACTCAGGAGGCGACACTCTGGTCATTACCTTTGACAACAACACGAGCCACATCAAGGCTCATGCCAGCCCCGACACCATAGCTCCGAGCGGTGTGGCCACGATGACCTTCTTTTTCGACAGCAGGCGCACACCGGTGTGGGGAATCAACGATGACGAAATCTCGATTGTGGCAAGGCGACTCGGGCAGGCCGACACTGTGGCAGTTGCCAGGGCAAGCATTGTGACCAATGTGGTGGAAGACTTCTCGGGCATGAGCGCCGAGCAGCTTGCCGCGGCACCGGTGTGCAGTGTGTCGACACGGCACTTGCTCATGCGTGGGCTTGTGGCAGGCACTGTGGCACAAGGCACGATTGCAATTGAAAACACAGGCAAGAGCGACCTGGTGGTGCACAGGGCTATGCCACTTGACAAGGCGGTGAAATGCAAATGCGACTCCACGCTTTTGAAACCTGGCGACAAGGCCACTGTCACGGTCATGGTGAACCCCGACATGGTAGAGGGCAAGCTGCTTAACTCGCACATCGAGGTGATCACAAACGACCCTTACAACCCTCGCATCGCAGTGAGAGTGGTGGCAGAGAAAGATGACAATTAATAAGTAGTAAGTAGTAAGTAGTAAGTAGTAAGTAGTAAGTAGTAAGTGATAAACAACAAACAGTGAGCAAGTTAACAACTTGTGAAACTTAAATTGATAATCACGCAGTGGACAGAGCATGCTCTGTCCTTACACAAAAAACAAAATCATAACTGATAAACTCACAAATGTCTAACACAAACAGCAAAATAACACAGCACACCGTGAAAGAAAGCGACAAGCGTTTCTTCAATCAGGAAGAGCTAAAAGAAATAAACAACCATCACCGCAACGAGGAGTCGCCATGCATCGAGCACCCCGAGAACGATGACCAATACTCAGGGCTTCAAGTGAACGCCGGAATTGAGCAGATGCCCATAGTAAACCCTTACATGAAGCACCGCAAGCGCAAACGCAAGCTCTCGGTTAACGACTATGTGGAGGGGATTCTCAAGGGAAACACCACAGTGCTGGGTCAGGCAGTGACGCTGGTTGAGAGCCTCAACACCGACCATCAAGTGATTGCCCAAGAAGTGATTGAGAAATGCTTGCCACACACTGGCAGTTCCAGGAGAATAGGTATCACTGGTGTGCCTGGAGCCGGCAAGAGTACTTCGATCGACGTCTTTGGGCTGCATGTGCTCAGCGATGAGAATGCTAAGCTCGCGGTGCTGGCCATTGACCCCAGCAGCGAGCGAAGCAATGGCTCGATCTTAGGCGACAAAACACGCATGGAGAAACTCGCAGTGCATCCTCGCGCGTTTATCAGGCCTTCACCATCGGCAGGCTCGCTGGGTGGTGTGGCGCGCAAGACAAGGGAGACCATTGTTTTGTGTGAGGCCGCTGGCTACAACAACATCTTTGTCGAAACTGTGGGAGTGGGACAAAGTGAGACCGCCGTGCACTCAATGGTTGACTTTTTCCTTCTCATCCAGCTGGCGGGTACTGGCGACGAGCTACAAGGCATCAAGCGAGGTATCATGGAGATGGCCGACGGCATCGTCATCAACAAGGCCGACGGCGACAACATAGAGCGCGCTCGCCTGGCAGCGGCTCAGTTCCGAAATGCACTGCACCTGTTCCCCATCCCACCCAGCAAGTGGACACCTGAGGTGCTCACCTACTCTGGATACTACGAGACGGGCATCGATGAGGTGTGGAGCATGATTGACCGCTATTTTGAGCATGTTCACAACAACCATTATTTTGAGCACAAACGCAGCCAGCAAGAGAAGTACTGGATGTATGAGACCATCAACGAGCAGCTCAAGGCGCGGTTCTACAACGACCCCGAAGTTGAACACTTGCTCAACCTCAAGCAAGACATGGTGCTGGCCAACAAGCAATCTTCGTTTGTAGCAGCCACCGATGTGCTAAATTTCTATTACGACAAAATAAGTGGGAAGTAGTGGTAAGTAGTAAGTAATAAGTTATAAGTAGTAAGTAGTAAGTAGTAAGTGATAAGTAATAAGGTAAAAAACTCTGAATCATTCAATATTATGAAAAAGACAATTTTTCTTTCTATAGTTGCATTGGGCATGCTGCTGGGCTCGTGCGCCGTGAATTTGAGCGGTGTGACGGCCAATTACCATCGCGCCAGCAATTACTTTGTGAACAACAATTTCCCCGATGGGACCCATAAGCTGGTAATCGAAAACCAGCAAGACTTTGACATGGTCTTTGGCGAGGGAGCTGTAATGGGGCGCAACGGACAGCCCACAAAGGTAGACTTCAGGCATCAGTTTGTGGTAGCAGTCATCTTGCCGGTCACTAACCGACAGACAGTTATCGAGACAGCCCTTGTGCGCCGACTGAACGACAGGCTTTATTTCTCGTATATCATCGAGGAAGGTCATGCCACCAATTATAGCATGAGACCTTTCACGGCAGTCGTTGTCGACCGCAACGAGCCTGGCGATGTAGTGTTCCAGCGGGTTACAAGGCAAGACCTGCAGCAGGCAGGCATCACCTATGAGGGGCCCAGCCCCGCCAGGCCTCCATTGTAATCACGGGGTGACCTCTGTTTTGTGAATGAATAGATAAAATAAAAGTCTAAAGATTTAAAAAGTGTTAAAAAGTCGGTTTTCCCCCTAAACCGATGCAGTATTTTGTTACCATAGGTGTTTATTGCTTGAAAGTTTATTGATGGCATGAGCCACTGGTCATGACAGCAAATGAGGAAACAACAATCACCCTGCTGTAGCCGTGAACTCACTTTTTTTGATTAAATAGTTTTTTTCAAAAAAATGATGCAGTAATTTTAAATAAATTAGGCTGCGCCTCGGAAATAAAGATGAAAATCATCGGCTTTTCATTTTGTATTTCACTCGGCTTGCACTAATTTTAGATAAATTAGGCTGCGCCTCGGAAATAAAGATGAAAATCATCAGCTTTTCATTTTGTATTTCACTCGGCTTGCACTAATTTTGCACTGCGTGAGTTAGACAACTGCATTACTATGATGAGTGAACGAGAAATATGTCATGGCTGCAAGCGGGGCATCGCAAGTGCCCAGCGAGAGCTCTTTGACAGATACTCGCCTGCGCTGATGGCAGTTATCTACAGGTATGTGGGTAGCGACGATGATGCAAGCGACGTGATGCAAGACACGTTTCTCAAGATTTACACCACCATTCACTCTTTTGTATGGGAAGGGGACGGCTCGCTCAGAGCATGGATCACACGCATCGCAGTCAATCAGTCGCTCAATTTCCTGCGCAGAAAAAAAAGACTCAAAGCCACTACGGTTCCTGTTGAGGCTTTAGGCGAGACCACCAGCGACAGCGACAATGACCACCTCGCCGAACAGGTGGACAACATCGACGTGAGCACTATAATGCAGATGGTTGCCGAGCTGCCCGACGGATATCGGACTGTGTTCAACCTCTACTGCCTGGATGGCTATTCGCATCAAGAGATTGCGGCGCAACTGGGCATCAGCGAGAAAACGTCGGCTTCACAGCTCACCAGAGCCAAAGCTTTGCTGGCGCGCAAAATAGACTCCTACATCAATAACAAGGCATAACAAGACTAAGCAATGAGCAATGATATAAATAACAACAGCAACTGGATTGACGCCCTAAAGCACAAGACCGAGCAAGCAACAAGGCCTGTGCCACAGGGCACCTGGGAGGCAATCAGCAACAAGCTGCCCAGTGAGCATCCTGTTGCTTACAAGCAGCAGCCTCGCCTCAGACCAATGTGGTGGAAAGCGATGGCAGCCGCTGCAGCCATTGCCATTGCAGCCACCACAGGCTTCATATTTATCCAAGAAGAGGAGAACCTCTCACAACCCTCACAGCTTACCAAGAAAGTAGAGAAGAGGCCCATGATTGCAAGCGCCACACCAGCCGATAGCCTCGCCGCCGACTCGACAAGAGCCACAGCAACTCCACCCAAACCTGCGCTGGCACCAGGCGCTGCGCTGGCCAAGAACAACACTCCATCAGCACCAAAGGCAACAACCACTGCCGCACCCAAACCCTCGACCACAAGCAAAGGCTCAAAGCCTACTAATGCCGCACCAGCCACCACTGGTCGTGACAGCTATGACAACGGCAACCTGGCTCAAGAACAACAGTTCGACCCCGACGAGTACTTCTATGACATTGAGACGATGCAAGCACTCGAGGAGCTATATGCCGACTATGACAACGTCATGAACCAGGAAGCCATGGAGCCATGGAAGACCTATAGCGACACCACCTATCAGCAACATCTTGCCTATGATGCCAATGCCCGAAAGGTGGCCCGAGAGAAGATGGCACTCTCGAAAAAGAAAAAACACCCTTCGGTGCTGCTCGCCGCTCATGGAACAGGGCTCATCAGTAGCGACCACAATTCCACTGTCAACAGCTCCTCGGCCAGTATGATGCTTCCAAAGCCTTCTCAAGGGATGATGATGGCACCAGCTGCTCCCGGAACCACGAGCAACGTAGCCCCACCGGTCAACTACAAGTACCATCACCACATGCCACTGACGGCAGGCATCACCTTCAACAAGCGCATCACTCGTAATCTATACGGAAGTCTTGGACTCAACTTCACATCAATGTCGAGCGACGTAACCCCCGACAATGGTGCTGAGCCTTTCAAACAGAACATCAACCTAATTGGTCTGCCGTTTGGCGTTAAGTGGAACTTCTGGAAATATCGCGGGCTCACAACATTCATTGGCGCCGAAGGGCTAATGGAGAAGGTGGTGTGGGCAAAATTCAATGGTGAGAGTGTCACCATCAAGCGCCTGCAGTGGTCAATTCATGCCACTGCCGGGATTCAGTACAATTTCACACAACATTTGGGCATATACCTTGCCCCCAAGCTCTCGCATTACATCACCACAATGCCGTTGAGCACGTTGCGAAGCGAGCACCCGCTCAACTTCAACCTGCAGCTGGGACTTTCGTTAGACTTCTAAAAATATAATTGAAATCGCGGCAATGGTCAGGTCTGACCATTGCCGCGAACTGAATATATGTAGTGTGCTTATGAAAAAATCGTGCTCTGCTTGGCATTAAGCATTAAATGTGCCTTTGAAAATCATGCTCAACCCCACGGCAATCACACCAATGAAAATGAAGCTGCTAAGAAAGGTAAACACAGCACCCACACTTGCCATGAGCAGTCCTCCCACAATTGACTCCTGGTTAAATCCAGAGCCCGCCTCTTGATTGGCATCATCACCCTGATAAAGCTTCGACATTATTGTCATTGCTTCGGCACTGCTCAAGTTATAAGCCTTGAGGGCATACATCATCTGCTCACAGCCAAGTCCATGTTGGTTCTTGAGCTGCAACGCACGGGCATAAGCCTGCTGCATTTTAGAGCTATCGCTACTGAAGGCGAGAGCCATTGAGTTGTTACTTGACGCCAGTGCGGAGGTAAAAGTAAAAATCTTCATTGCGGTGTGGTTAATTGATTAATGATTACACTACAAAATTACAACAGAGGCCATGCGATTTCCAAATTTATAAAGGCTTTCTTGATATTACATGAATCTTTAATGACAACCTTGTAGCTTTTGATGAGATTTTGCGATTGAACGCTCTTAATGTGCTGTGAACCTATAAAAAAAGATATGCCATGCACATTGATGGCACACCTTCACAATCAAGTATTATAGTTGCTTTTTTATTGAATTGTACTCATTATATAATCAACTACTATTTTGGTCACATCAATAGCAAGTTCTCCAAGTTCAATGCGTTCCTCACTATTGAGAGTTTCGGATTCTTCTTCTTTTTGATAGAGCCAAGTTATTATGCCATACTTGGGATTGTCGGCGGGAAAAGATCCACAGAAAGTTATGTCTCGTGAATAGTTGCCGTTAGGCATTGAGACAAAAGAGTAACCGCTAATGGGCGTCTTTAATTCAGTAGATGTCTTAGCCATTGCTTCATTGCCACATCTGCGCAAGAGTTCTTGCAGCATTTTTATACTCTTTCGAGGTTCATTTTGGTTATCAGTTGTTGCTTTAAATATTTTGGATAGGCCTTTTCCTTGTGCCAACAGGTTTAACCACTCAAGCATCTGAAACGGATATAACCTTGTTCTTTGTAGTTGGTCAAGGTTTGGAGGAGAATCTATAGGCAAAAAACCAAGCACATTGGCTACTGCTCTTAATGTGTTGAATCCTTTAGGAATAAATCTCTCTGCCGCTTCTACTAAGGTTTGGTGATGCCCCAGCAAGAATAAATCCTGCACACTTGTTTTTCCTCCAGTCCAAGTCACTAAATTATTAGGATGTGCGCCCAACTCTAAAAGAAGCAGATAAGATATCACTGGCATAATGATGCTCAGGGGCATTGAATAAAAATCATTGGTCACAAGATATTGAGCTGTCTCTTCAAGAACCATTTCAAAGCCATTGGATTCCTTCACACGTTGGGCTCTATACACAACCCCGCCTTCACCTTGATGTGTCTTTAACGAGACATGGCCAACTATTGAACCATTGTGCATATCCATAATTATCACCTGCCCTTGCTCAGCGTTGTGTTTTGAAACACCGCTGAGCAGAGCAAGTCCTATTCGAAAGCTATTGAATTTTATCTTCTCAATGTCAATACAAGTGTTTTTCATAAATGACAAAATAATGAACTTGATAATTTTGTTTTTTAACTTGTTTTATGCCTATTTCATCTTAACAACCTCAGTTATAATATTTTCGGTCACTTTAACAATATCAAGGAGTTCGTCGATGCATGCCCATTCGTAGCGTGAGTGCGCTGATTGCTGACCTGAATAGATTCCAGATCCACCTGGTATTGCATCGGGGAATCGAGCTACGATTAGAGAGGCTGTAGTTCCACCGCGTTTGTACTCGGGGAGCATTGGCAGTCCAGCTTCTTGCGATGCCTTCTTAATTATCGCAGGCAGGAAGTCTGGCAAAGTGTATGCGATATTCTCATACTGAACAACATCACTGGTTTTGGAAATTTGAACGTAGGGGAATGCCTGTCTGGCTTTTGTAAGGCTTTCGGCTAAAAGCTGTCGTTGATATTCTCCTTCGCTCTTGTCGAAATACCTAAGTCTTATTTTGACTACATAGTCGGTTTTAATGATATTCCCCTTGTCGTCGGTGGCATTCTCTATTGCGTAACAATGGATATACCCCTGCTCACCATCTCGGTTGGTGGGATGAATCTCGGGAGGAATTTGTCCAACAAAATAAGCTACCGCAGTGCGTGCATCGGCAAATTTTCCTTTTTTAGCATGTCCTGGGTGAACATCATTTCCCTTAAAATAGTATATATGGTTTAATGCTGTGAAGTTGGCTACTGAGAAACTGTCATAATTACCACCGTCAACATCAATTACCACATCAGGCTTATCTCCAAAGATTTCAGGTTGATATCGTAGTGCCGCTTTTCCAACATCTTCATTCTGGCTAAGCATCACCATCACTCGACCATGCTTGAACTTGGGGTTATTTATTAACTCCTCAACCATAGACACCAATACTGCGCAGCCAGTCTTGTCGTCGGCGCCAAGTAACGTATTGCCATCGCTTGTCACAATAGTCTTGCCTTTCAAATCTTTGAGATGTTCTCTGCCTGGGTCGTTGGGGCTAATAGTGATGCCACTTGACAATTTGATATCGAGACCGTCATAATTGCGGTGCACGATTGGGGTTATACCTTGTCCTGGGGCCTCAGGGGTGACATCAACATGTGCCATAAACAGGATAGAAGGCACAGTTGTTTTTACATTAGAAGGAATGTCAATGTATACATAGTAATCGTCGCTAAGTGTCACTTTCACATCCTTGCCTCCCATCGCCTTGACTTCATCGTAAATGTGTTGTGCAATCCTCTTCTGCCCCTCGGTCATTGGGAATGTCTCGGGATTTCCGTCATCAATCGACTGGCTCTCGATTTTTACATACGACAGGAACCGGTCCAGCATCTTGTCATGGCTCACTTTACTTGTAATGCCAGATTGTGCGTTACATACTAAAGAAATTGCAACGGCTAATAATAAAAATGATTTCTTCATAATACTATTGATTTTTTTATGTGGAATTATTGAAGTTTCTTAAATTAACGTGAGCTCGATGAAATTTAATTACCTGAAAATTAGGAATTCACAATTTCGTAAACAATCTCATGGGTGGCATTGCGGCATACTGCTTCTTTCCTAAGAAACCAATGCTACAACTATACAGAGAATTTGATAAACTGCTCACTCTCTTTTGATTATTTTCGTCGAACTCACGTTAGTTAGGACTTTAAGCTGCGGGCCAACTTGCTACCTCGGTGCCGGGCCAGCTCTCGGCGGGCCAACTTGCTA
>CAMHNO010000048.1 GCA_946186575.1 uncultured Prevotellaceae bacterium | reverse complement strand
AGGCGGTTTATTTTTAAAGAGGATGTGACATAAGCATATTATGACACACCCTCTTGTTTAATAATCACCGCAAAAACTTAGAGATGAATATAATTCTGAACTTATTGTTACCACCACATCATGATTTTGTAAAAACTTTTTTGTACCTTTGCAACGTTGAATAACGCCCAATCCAAGCGATTCAAATTCTAAATCATTGAATAACATTATAATCTCAAACTATTATGGCAGAGAACAACGAAATAAAACCAGCCGAGGAGAAGAAAGTACTAAACTTCGTACAGCAAATTGTTGCCGACGACCTGGCAGCAGGCAAGAACGGCGGACGCCTTAACACCCGCTTCCCACCTGAGCCAAACGGCTATCTGCACATTGGCCATGCCAAGGCTATATGCATGGACTTTGGAGTTGCCGAGATGTTTGGCGGCACGTGCAACTTGCGCTTCGACGACACCAACCCACAGAAGGAGGACACCGAGTATGTCGAAGCCATTAAACGCGACATCCACTGGCTCGGCTATGACTGGGGTGACAGGCTATACTACGCCAGCGACTATTTCGAGAAGCTTTATAACTTTGCCATAGAACTCATTAAGCGAGGTCTTGCCTACGTTGATGACCAAAGCAGCGAACAGATAGCTCAGCAGAAGGGAACTCCCACTCAAGCGGGTACCGAGAGCCCCTACCGCAACCGCTCGGTTGAGGAGAACCTCGACCTCTTTGAGCGCATGAACTCTGGTGAGTTCGACGAGGGAAGCCGCGTGCTTCGCGCCAAGATTGACATGGCATCGAGCAACATGCACTTCCGCGACCCAATCATGTATCGCATCATCAAGACTCCACACTGGCGCACCGGCACCAAGTGGAAGGTGTATCCAATGTATGACTTCGCGCACGGCCAGAGCGACTATTTCGAGGGTGTGACTCACTCAATTTGCACCCTGGAGTTTGTGCCTCACCGTCCGCTCTATGAGTACTTTGCCAAGCTGCTTGCCGGCGACACTGTGGAGCAGTATTGCCCCAGGCAGATTGAGTTTAACCGCTTGAACCTCACCTACACCGTGATGAGCAAACGCAAGCTGCTGCAATTGGTCAAGGAAGGGTTAGTAGCAGGCTGGGACGACCCACGCATGCCCACGCTTTGCGGCCTGCGTCGCCGTGGCTACACACCACAGTCCATCAAGAACTTCCTCGACGACATCGGTTATACCAAGTATGAGGCCCTCAACGACATCGACCTGCTCGAGCACAACATTCGCGACGACCTGAACAAAAATGCCAACCGCGTGTGTGCCGTTCTCAATCCCGTGAAGGTGGTCATCACCAATTATCCCGACGACAAGGTTGAGATGCTTGCCATGGACAACAATCCCGAGCAAGAAAATGCCGGCACTCACGAGATGCCCTTCTGCCGTGAAATCTACATCGAGCGCGACGACTTCATGGAGAATCCTCCCAAGAAGTTCTTCCGCCTCACTCCAGGCAAGGAAGTGCGCCTGAAAGGTGGATATATAATAATGTGTAATGATGTGGTCAAGGATGACCAGGGCAATATCACCGAGATTCACTGCACCTACGACCCTGACACCCTGAGCGGAACACCAGGCAGCATGCGCAAGGTGAAAGGCACCCTGCACTGGGTTTCGGCCCGACACGCCGTCGATGCCGAGGTGAGACTCTATGACCGTCTCTTTGCTGTTGAGAACCCCTCGGCCGAGAGCGAGAAAGACTTTCGCGAGCTGCTCAACCCCGACTCTCTAAAGGTTATCACCAATGCCAAGGTTGAGCCTTATTTGGCTCAGATTGCAAAACCCGAGGACAAGTTCCAATTCCAGCGCATAGGCTACTTCTGCGTCGACCTCGACAGCACCGCCGAGCATCTGGTATTTAACCGCACCATTGGCTTAAAAGATAGTTGGGCAAAGGCTCAGAAGAAATAAGAGTTAAGAGCTAAGTATTAAGTGAGATTTCAGAATGCCACAAAACTCACAAATTCTTAACTCAGCACTCAAGGACTCACTACTCAAAGCATGCAGCACAAGGATTTGGCCGAAAGGCTCTCAAAGTCGCTCAATCGCAACAAAAGCGACATTAACAAGCTCATCGAAGCTCTGAGCAACGTCGTAGGCGAACGTTGCTCGGAGCTCGACAGTATCAGTGTGCCACGCTTTGGCACTATCGAGGCTGTTAAGCACCGCGAGAGTATTGAAATTGACAACGAAAGCGGAAAACGCATGCTCATGCCTCCACGGGTGGAAATGCAATTCAGCGCAAGCACTGTGCTCAAAAAACAACTCAACAAGCAATGAAAGAGAAGATAGCATTTCCTCAACTCGTTGAACTTGTGGCATCAAAGGCCAGCACCACCACACGCATGAGCGAACTGTTCCTTCAAGAACTCTTTGCTACAGTGGAGCAGGCACTGTGCGCTGGTGAGTCTGTAAAAATAAAGGGATTAGGCACTTTCAAGACTGTGAAAGAGGACGGCGAGAGGCAAGTGGTGTTTAGCCCCGACTCTGAACTTGCTAAAGACGTGAATGCGCCCTTCGAGCACTTCAAGCCAGTGGAACTGAGCGACGACATCACAGCCGAGCAGCTTGCTGAGATTGACAATAGCATGGAGCCTAAACCCGCTGTTAAGGCCACTGACGACACTCAGAAGAACCAAACTACTGCCGTCGCCGAGCCACCTGTCGCCGAGGCACAGAACACACAAGACCCAATTCAAGAGGTGGCCTCAGCACAAGAGGCTGTCAATAACGAGGACTGTCAATCTCAACCTCAAAAAACACTGCAAGAGCAAGCAGCCAAGCAAGAGATTTCTCAAGCAGCCGAAGCTACCGATTCTGTTGCTGGCAATACCATTGCTACAGCCAGAAACTTTAAGTTCAAGCCCTGGATGGCAGTAGCAGCGGCAGCACTTGCTGTAGTAGTGATTGCTGGCAGCGTGGTGATGAACCGCAACCATAGCGCCAATAAAGAGAAACAAGTTGCCAAGATCAGCGCCATCATGCCCAAACCTGTGCCCAAAGTGGTCACCGACACCCTCACGGGCAACAATGGCATTGTGCTCATGGCTCAGAAGCACTATGGCGACCAGGCCTTCTGGGTTTATATCGCAAGAGAGAATCAGGACAAATATCCCGACTACCACGAGATGCCGAGTGGAGCTGTTATTGTTATTCCTCCAGCCGAGAAATATGGCATCAACAGCGATAGCAAGCAGAGCCTGCGCACCGCCTATGAAGAGGCTGTAAAACTCAAAGCCGAATTAGAGTCAAGTAAAACCGATAGCAACGAGCACTCCCACGACAGGAATGACAAAGAGGACGAGGACCACAATGGCCATCATCATCACAAGTCAAGCATCAAGCTCCAACACTCACATCATCACTGATCGCTCTTAGCACTCTGAAGTCTGAAATTGATTGGTAGCGTGTACCACACATTCACTGGCTCGCCTGCAGAATTACGCCCTGGGTTAAAGTCGGGCAGCAGTTTGCACACCCTCACAGCCTCGGCGTCGAGAGCAGGGTCCACACCTCTCACTACATTCACTGGCCCCACCTGTCCAGTCTTGGTGACGACAAACTGCACAACCACTTTGCCCTGAATGTTATTGTCTTGAGCAGTCTGAGGGTAACGAAGATTTATTGCAATAAATCTCATCAACGCTGCATTGCCACCCGGAAATTGGGGCATGGTCGCGGCAGTCTTGAGCACCTCATCGGTGTTTGTTTTTTGCTGCTGTTGCTGCCGTTGTTGCTGCTGTTGCTGCTTGTACTTTAAAGCATTCTTGCTGATTATGTCACTTTGTGCATAGCAGGCACTGCTTGCGCCTGCAATAACGAGCAACAATGCCACTAAAATGCTATTTCTCATAATGGCTGTCATTTATAATTAATCATACATCGCCAAAGGCATTCCAGCCTTGAGCGCGAATTTCAATCTCGGCATCGTCGCGTGTCACCATGTAGGCTCCCAGCTCTGGCTTAGTGATGCGCCCTATTAGCTTAACAGTCTTCATTTGCTCCACCTTCTCATGGTCGATGAGTGGCACGGTAAAGAGCAATTCATAATCCTCGCCTCCATTCATGGCTGCGGTGACCAAGTTCATGTTTAATTCCTCGGCCATAACTGCAGTCTGATAGTCGATGGGAATGCGGTCTTCATACACACGGCACCCCACCCCACTCTGCTTGCAGATGTGCAACAGCTCGCTCGAGAGCCCATCGCTGATGTCCATCATTGCCGTGGGTTTAATTCCCAGTTCATGCATTTCCTTGACGACATCGGCACGTGGTTCGGGTTTGAGTTGTCGCTCAAGCAGATATTCACGACCTGCGAAATCGGGCTGGAAATCCTTGTGCCCCGCACTGGCAGCACGCTCACGCTCGAGCAGCTGCAGGCCCATGTAGGCAGCGCCCAGGTCACCGCTGACGCAAATCAAGTCGGTGTCGCGAGCGCCGTTGCGATACACAATCTCATCGTCGCTACCCTCGCCCAGGCAAGTGATGCTAATGAGCAATCCTGTGACCGATGCCGAAGTGTCGCCTCCCACCAGGTCCACACCATAACGCTCGCATGCAGCATAGATGCCAGAGTAGAGCTCAGTGATGTGCTCCACAGTGAAGCGCTTTGATATTCCAAGCGACACAGTTATTTGCTTGGGTGTCCCATTCATGGCATAGACGTCGCTCAGGTTCACCGCCACTGCTTTGTAGCCCAGGTGCTTTAGGGGCGTATAGGTCAAGTCAAAGTGAATGCCCTCGAGCAAGAGGTCGGTGGTAACAAGAGTCTTCTTGCCGTTTGCGTCGATGACGGCGCAATCATCTCCCACCCCCTTGACGGTGGACCGATTCTTTATCTTAAACTCACTCGTTAGGCTATCGATAAGCCCAAATTCACCCAAAGTGGAAATTTCTGTTTCGCTCATGACTGTTTTATTTTTCAAGTCACAAAGTTACAAAAACAAGCTTAAAATGCCAAATTTTTCCGCTATAGTAAGTAATAGTGCATTGCGATTTTTTAAGACGCAATGCACTAAAAGCATAATTATCAAAAGACACAATGGTTTTATGGATGTTTAATTACATCATGGGGGCAAGGCATCACTTCATTGCCAGTAGAATTTCCTTATTGGTTTTGCTTTTTGAATAGATCACGTTGCCTTTCTCGTCCTTTATTACCAGAGCATAGGTGATACTTGTCTTGGCAAAAGTCTTCTTGGGCACATCAATGTTGCGACTAAACACATCGACCATAGTGTTGATAGCTTCATCTCCAATTATTGAGATGTCGAAGTCTTCAATCATCGTGTCGTATAAATCGAGATAAGATTGCGAAATTGAAAGTTCAAACTTCATGCATTTGTTCTTGAACGACACTGCACGTAGCACTGTTCCATCCTCTCTCTCAAATGGGCACTCATTCTGCAAGCTGCCGCACATGACTGTGTAGATGTCTATCACGTCCTGCACCGAGAGCTCTCGAGAAAAAGAAACCTGGCCGCTGCGCTTGGTGGTTCTTGACTTGGCTCCAGCACTGAAAGTGGTGGCAGCCATGACTGCTATCAAAGCAATTGTGAAGATATATTTTAACTGTCTCATGATTCTTGATTTTTTTGTATTATTTATTACTTAACTGATTATTAATTGGATGGTTGTCACTTGCCGCCCAGCTTGGCAATACTCTGAATCTTGCTTGCAGGGAAGCTCACTGTTATGATGGGCATCTTTCCACCCTTAGCAAAATAGCGATAGTTGCAAATCACGCCCAACTCAACCACCTGGCTAAAGCCCTCACCAATGAAGTGTGCACGATTGTCCTTAAAGTGTTGCTTTTGGTCATTGGTCAACAATCTTGTCATCGACTCCTTGACCTCGGGTGAAATATCACTTGGAAGAATCTCCTCAGAAACCTCATAATCATAGTAGATGTTGACACCTTTCATGGTGACGCTCTTCAACACGACGCCATCGTCAATAGGCTTAGGAGTAGACTGGTTCTCCATCTCTATTTGCTTTTTCACATCCTCAAGAGTGAACTTATATGAGGCCACGACATCGACATCTGAGAGCATAACAGAGCTGGTAGTGTCGGAATCCAATTTCTCACTTGGTACGGCCACTGCAGTATCGGCATCTGAGTCGGACAGGTATTCTGTTTCAACAAATTCCGAGATGGGTGGAGTGCCGGTGTCTCGATTTACGCGATTATAGCATTTTGTGACTAAAAGTCCAAGAACAATTGCTATCAGAACGAGGCTTCCCCAAGCCTTCAAGCATCCATAGCGCGAAGAGTCGTCATCAGTGCTGGGCATTGAGTCGCCTTCACCGGCATAATCGCCCGATGTCTCATATTCGTCCTGAGCCATGTCGCTCAACATGGATTCAGCAGATGATGGCAAAGTAGGTGGAACTGTAGCAGACGGTGAACCTTGATCGTCAACAAATTGTTCTATCATTGACTTTGCTGCGTCGAGCTTATCTTCCTCGACCATCACAGCCCACTGGCAGATGACTGGTTGCTGAGTGTAGTCGGTATAATCCTCGATGTAAGTAGCTATTCCAGCATACTCAATGCGCTCGGTGATTTCTCGAGCCTTGCCCATGTCTTCTAAGAGTACTAATACTTGATAATCCATTGTGTTATGTGTTTTAGAGTGTTGATAATTTTTATTCTTTATAAATCGAGATATTAAAAGGTAATCAAAATGGACAGAGAAATAATTCTCAATTTGCAACTCAAATGTTTTCTCTCGACATTACAAAATTACAACATGAAGAGGCTAAAACACAAATATTCAGCACCCTACATGACACATGCAAGGTGTTTAGTGACGTAATGATAAGTTTAGATGATTACCTCGACTGCAACATGCTGCAACATGCCACACAAAGCATAATGAAACAGAGAACTACTTATCGTTGATTTTTTTTAGGTCGCTCGATGAGATGGTAAATGTGTAAACCGGAGCCGAATGAATTTGGGCAAAAATATTTATCTCGAAAGTGATTCCGAGTTCCACCATTGTGTCGAGGATGCCACTCTTGCTCAGAGTGCGATGCATGTCAGAGAGCAAGAACTCCTTAATACTCTCTCGCATGATGGCTGGATTGCTAATGAGAATTGCCTGAACATCGGGGCTGTTGCTACTGATGTTGTAACTGATGGTTCTATCCTGCATTGTAACGCTGTTGATTACAATACCATTACCAAAATCGATGGGAGTGGTCTCATCCAGCTCTCCGACTACTCCCTTAAGAAACTCAAGATCAAAACCACCTGTTTCCTTGCCACTGGCGACCTCCTGCTTGTAGCATTGCAGCACTTGGGCATTAGACATCTGCTTAGTGCTTAACACATTTCCTTTATCATCTTGCAAGGTGAGTTTATAATGTATTCCCGATTTTGCAAAAGTCTCGATGGGTATTTCCATATCCCTGATATAGCCTACCGCCAGCATCTTTAGTGCCCTATCGGTAATAAAATCCAGCAGTTCAGAGTCATCGCGCCCATTGCTGCCCTTGCCAGCAATGCATTCGCTGGTATAGGCCATGACCAAAGTCGCACATTTGCTTTTGAAGCTCACCGTCTTCAGTACTACTCCTGGAGCACACTCAATGGGGCACTGCGACGCCATAGCGCCGAATCCCACATCGTAGGCTTGCAACACATCGGCCACGGTGATGCCTCGCTTGAGTTGCTGCCTCGACACTTGTGGCTTGCGGCTGCGATTGCGTCGGGTCTTGCCCTCCACTTCGACAGTCACGGCCAGCATCACTACAATCAGGCCGAAGATGAAAATACGCTTCAAGAGTTTCATGCAACTGAAAAGCCGATTGCTCAACCTTGAGCAATGTGTGTTCATTAAAGATTGAGCAATCGGCTGATTATAAATGATGTTTTTAAAAAAATCACACCTCGTCGAGGCGGTTAATGACCTCTTGCACCATGAGTGTCATGATGGGCTCGGCCTTGGTGGCTGCCTGCTGCACCTCCTCGTGAGAGACGTCGACAAAGATGCCCTCACCACCCAGATCGGTAATAACACTGAGTCCAAAGACTTCGATGCCGGCATGACGTGCCACAATAACCTCGGGCACCGTGCTCATGCCCACAGCGTCGCCCCCAATGCGATAGAAGAATCTGTATTCCGATGGCGTTTCAAACGTGGGCCCTTGAGTTCCCACATACACACCTTCCATAAGCCTTATGTTATTCTCCTTGGCAATTGAGCGTGCCAGGTCGATAATGCGATGGCTGTAGGCCTCGTTCATGGCTGGGAAACGTGGTCCAAGCTCATTGTAGTTCTTGCCACGCAGAGGATGGTCGGGGAAGAGGTTTATGTGGTCGGTGATGAGCATTACGTCGCCCACGCGGAAGTTAGGATTCATGCCTCCTGCCGCGTTGCTCACGCACAGCACCTTCACACCAATAGCCTTCATAACCCTGATGGGGAATGTGGCCTCCTTCATCGAGTAACCCTCGTAGTAGTGGAAGCGTCCTTGCATAGCCATAACGTACTTGCTGCCCAGCATACCAAAGATGAGTTGTCCCTTGTGTCCCTCAACCGTGCTGATAGGGAAATTAGGAATCTCACCATAAGGTATGGCCACCTTTATATCAATTTTATTGGCCAGGTTTCCCAATCCAGATCCCAGCACAATAGCAACCTTGGGCATGTCGCCGCCCACCTTGTCCTTGATAAAAGCAGCTGTTTCTTGAATTTTGTCAAGCCAGTTAATTTCGTTTGTCATAATTTACACTATTTTAAATTAATAAAATGACTAATTCTATAAAGATAAACCTCCCCTTCAAAATCATCAATACATGTCGTCGAGTCCCTCAATCTTCTTTTGCAGCTCATAGATGAAGTCGCGATCCTCATAGTTGAGGAAGTCGGCTTGAATCGGGATGAAGTAGATGCTGTTCTGCCTTGTGGGCGGGAAGTAGGGGCTATTGAGAATGCGCACAGCATCTTTCTCGGTAGTGACAATGTACTTGCGCTTGCCTTCAAGCTCGTGGAAGAGCTTGAAGATGTAGCGAAAGTCGTCGCGAGTGTAGGAGTGGTGGTCGTCGTAGTGAATAACCTTGAGCCTTGTGCCAAACTGCTTGAGATACTTGGCAAAGGGACGAGGATTGGCAATACCAGCGATTCCCAGAATCAGGTCATCCTCGTCGAGCCAGTTGAGCGACGTGAGGTCGGGGTTTCCGATGGGGAACACAGGTTCGGGTGCGCCATATCTGACCTTGCTGAAATAGAGCTGTTGATACTTGAACAGGTCCATGTGCTCCTTCATCATGCGCAAGTCCACAGGCTTCATGTCGTCGGGGCACTTAGTCACCACCACCATGTCACACTTGAGGATGCGGTCGGCTGGCTCACGCAGCGTTCCCAGTGGCAACAGCTTGTCGTCGTAGGGAGGGCGGTTGTAGTCTATCATTACCACACTCACTCTGGGCTTTACATAGCGGTGCTGCATGGCATCGTCCATAATGATTAGGTTGATGTCGGGATTAATGCGCAGCAGGTTCTTGATGCCCTTGCGGCGGTCTTCACACACTGCCACGGTGACCATAGAACGGAATTTGCGGTAGATTTGGTAAGGTTCGTCGCCCAAGTCAACCGGCGAGAGATTGTCGCTTGCCAGAACAAAGCCCTTGGTGCGCCGCTTGTAGCCGCGGCTCAGGACAGCGATGTCGTACTTGCGGCAAAGTCTCGAGACTATGTATTCCACATGCGGAGTCTTGCCAGTGCCTCCCACCGTCACATTACCAATCGAGACCACAGGCACATCAAACTCTTCCTGCTTGAGCAGTCCTGTCTTAAAGCCCTGGTATCGCAGCCACACTCCAGCGCCATAAATCCACGACAATGGTGTGAGCAGCGCTCTCTCAGTGGCTCCGAGCACGTTGCGACTTATTCTTAATATGTTATCAAAATCCATGAAACGGAGTTGATATAATCTCGTTACAAAACTAAATAAAAACTATCCTATCTTTAAAACTTGATTTCGATGGGTTCCATTATGCACAGCACCTTGTCGCGCCCCAAGATGACCTGCAGCTGCTCATAGGTGTTATAGAAGATGCCCATGCGCTGGCGCATGTCGTTCTCCACCTTCATGTAGCCCATGGAGTTGAGCATGTCGATAAACGACATTTCTTGATTGGGCCAGTCACTCACCTGATAGCTACCTTCCTTGAGCTTGGCTTTCTGGGCCACCCACTTGATGGCATCTTGCAGTCCACCCAACTCATCGACGAGTCCTAAGCGCTTAGCAGTAACGGCATCCCACACACGTCCCTCGCCAATGGCCTTGATAGAGTCTTGAGTGAGCTTACGGCCCTGAGCACATCGCTTGGTGAATGTGTCGTAGCCTCGCTCAACCATGCGCTGAAGCGCTTGAGTTTGCTGCTCGGTGAGTGGCTTGTAGAGAGCACCGGCAATGGCGTTCTCATTAGTCTTCACCTCTTCGAAATTTACTCCTAATGTATTGTTAAACAGGTTACTAGCATTAGGAATCATGCCAAAGATGCCAATGCTGCCTGTAATAGTGAGCGGTTCGGCAAAGATGCGCTGCCCTCCTGCCGAGATGTAGTATCCTCCCGAAGCGGCATAGTCGCCCATCGACACAGCCATAGGCTTGCCACTGGCTTTGAACTCCTCGAGAGCCTTCCATATCTCTTCGCTGCCAAAAGCGCTGCCGCCAGGCGAGTTAACCCTGAGCACAAGAGCTTTCACGTCGTCATTATATTGCAGCTCCCTGATTTGCCGGGCCATGTCTTCGCTGTAGATTGCTTCACCGCTGACGCCACTCATGGGGTTCCCTTTATTGTAGCCACTGTTTATTTCGCCCGTGGCATAGAGCACAGCCACTACATCCTTCCCGGTTCCCATGGGGTCGTCGGCAGTTGCCACAAGGTCCTCGGCATTAACCAGTTTGAGGTCGTCTTCTTTATCCACGTCGGTCATGCCGCGTAGCTTGTCTTCAAACTCCGACCTGTAGCATGTGCGATCAACTATTTTATTCTCTAACAGCTCTTTGGAGCTCATGGTTGCCATCACACTATCGGTCAATGCATTGAACTTTGTAGAATCTATTCCTCGGTCTTTTGCTATGTCGCTTGCTATCACATTCCACAGGCTTCCTAAGTAATGCATCTGCTGCTCACGGTTGGCATCGCTCATCTGGTCCAGGATAAAGGGCTCTACTGCACTTTTATAGGTACCCACTCTCACCACTTGCATCTCAATGCCTGCCTTGTCGAGCAGCCCTTTCATGTAGGGAGTGGACGAGGCCAGTCCGTGCACGTCGACCATGCCTTCGGGGTTGATAAAAATGGAGTCGGCCACCGAAGCCAGATAATAATCGCTCTGCATCAGTCCCTCGTCGCCAAAGGCATATATGAACTTCTTGCTCTTCTTGAAATCCTTGATGGCCTCGCGCAGCTCGTAGAGCGACGACATTCCGCTTGCCATGCCTCGGCAGTCGAGATAGAGGCCCTTAATGCGCTTGTCGTCCTTAGCTATTTTCAATCCCTTAATAAGCGTGATAAGGCTTTGCGATGATTGATTCTGAGCGAACATCGGCAGTGACTTCATGCCTGCGCCGTCGCGCTCATTGAGCGTTCCCTCCAAGTTGATGTACATGATTGAGTTCTTCTCAATCTTAGGTGCCTTATTCATCGAGCTCGACATTGAGCCAAAAATCACAAAACTCATCAGCACCGATGTCAGTGTGAAGAAAATCAATGCAAGAAACACGCCCACAAATGAGCCGCAAACCACAAGGAAGAATTTCTTTAACATATACCTCTAATTATTTCATTAACAAATAGATGACTTGCCCACGAACGGGGGCCGTCGTTCTCGTTTTTTATCTCGTTTCTATTAGCATAGCTGGTTTCCCATCCCATGCAATCTACAAAGATAGCAATTAATTTGCCAAATGAAACGATAAAAACCGTTTTTTTTTATTTTTTTGATTAATTATTGCCGTTTTTTAAGGCACGGCACAAAAAAGCCACAAGAGAGATTGCTTCTCCTGCGACCTTTTAAGACTAATATCTTTTATTTTGCCTGTCGCTCATTATTGCCCATCGAGCTACTCGAAGTGGCAGCCATCAAGGTCAAAGCCTCTCATGAAGTCGGGCGCTGGCATGCGTCGCTTGCCCGAGAGCTGGAGCGAGAGGATCTCGAGCTGGCCGTCGGCGCAATCCACCACAAGGTGCTTGCCGTCGGCGGTGATGACTCCGGGCGACGTCTGGCTGCAAGCGATGGGCTGGGAGGTGGCAAAAACTTTGACGTGGTGAGAGCGGCCCTGGCCGTCGACGATTTGGCTCCACGCGGCAGGATAAGGCGATAGGCCGCGTATGTGGTTGTAAAGCGCCTCGGCCGGGCGGTTCCAGCAGATGCGACAAGTGTCGGTAAAGATTTTGGGAGCCGGTGTGGGCTGCTGGCCGGCGGTGAGCAACTGCTCCTGTGGGATGGGCTCGACTGTGCCGGCAATGATGGCATCGACTGTGTCGAGCACCATGTCGGCTCCGAGCAGCATCAGCTTGTCGTGAACGATCTCAACATTGTCGGTGCGGCCTATCTCGATTGATTTCTGCTGAATTATGTCGCCCGTATCGATTTCGTGCTTGAGGAAGAAGGTGGTCACGCCGGTGACGGTGTCGCCGTTGATCACAGCCCAGTTGATGGGTGCCGCTCCGCGATACTTGGGCAGCAGCGACGCATGCAGGTTGAAGGTGCCCAGCGGCGGCATGGACCACACCACCTCGGGGAGCATGCGGAATGCAATGACAATGTGAAGCTGGGCGTTGAGGTCCCTCAACTGGCTGACGAAAGCCTCGTCCTTGAGCCGCTCGGGCTGCATGAGGTGCAGTCCATGCTCAAGGGCATACTGCTTCACCGCCGACTGGATGATGCGGTGACCGCGGCCAGCCACTTTGTCGGGCATAGTCACCACGCCCACGATGTTGTAACCTCCCTCCACAAGCCGCCGCAGGCTCTCGACAGCAAAGTCGGGAGTGCCAAAAAACACTATTCTAAGGTCGTCTTTTTTCATTTCCAGGAAATATCTATAAAATTATTGCAGCTATAGTCGTTGTAGTTTTTTTTATAGCCACCATTGTTACCATCATTAATCGTAGCTGTAATGCTTGAGCACCTCGCGGTAGGAGTTGAAAATCTTAGACTTCGACACAAATCCCACATATTTTCCATCTTCGACCACCGGCAAGTTCCACGCCCCAGTTTCCTCAAAGAGTTTCATCACCTGCTCCATGGGCGTACCCACCTCGATGAGAGCTGGTGGCGACGACATGAAGCGTTCCACATAGATACGGCGATAGAGGTCGGGCCTGAACATGATGTTGCGAATGTCGTCGAGCAGCACCACGCCCAGCAGTCGACCCTCGTCGTCGGTGACAGGAAAGAGGTTGCGAGAACTTTTAGCAATAACATCGACCATCTGCTTAAGGCTCATCTTGGGATGCACCGCAGTGAAATCGGTCTCGATGAGAGAGTCTATCTTGAGCAAGGTGAGCACCGAGCGGTCTTTGTGATGAGTGAGCAGCTCACCGCGCTTTGCAAGACGCCGAGAGTAGATGCCGTAGGGCAAAATGATGCGCGAAGTGAGATAAGACACCACCGCCACTATGAGCAATGGCAAGAAGAGTTCATAGCCACCAGTCATCTCGGCTGTGAGAAAGATTGCCATGAGCGGAGCATGCATCACACCCGCCATCACACCCGCCATGCCCAGCAGGGCAAAGTTTTTGTGCGAGAGCGGCAGGCTCTGGTCAACCACACCCAGCGAGTTTAGAAGGAAAGCAAAGAAAAAACCTGCCATGCATCCCACATAGAGCGACGGTGCAAACGTTCCGCCAACACCGCCACCGCCATTGGTAGCACTGGTTGCAAACACCTTAGTCAGGCACAGGCATCCCACCAGCCCAACCGCCCACCACACGCTGCCACGGTGATTATAGAAGAGGCTGTTGTCGAAGAGCGGCTTCACATCGCCTGTGAGCAAACTGTTGATTGGTCCATAACCCTCGCCATAGAGAGCTGGAAACAAGAAAATGAGCAAACTCAAGATCACTGCTCCAATGGCGAAACGAATCCAATGGTTAGAGATGCGCGCGAACATGTTCTCCATCATCTCAATCGACTTGTTGAAATAGAGCGACACAAAGCCGCAGAAGAGACCCAGCAAAATCACAAACGGGATGCGCGAGGTGAAGAATGGCTCGCTCTGCGAGAAGAAAAACTCAACATTATAGCCCGTGAAGACATAGGCCACTGTGGCTCCTGTCACCGACGAGATTATCAATGGCACAACCGAGCGCGAGTTCAAGTCGATGAGCAGCACCTCGATGGTGAACAGCACACCTGCTATGGGTGCCTTGAAGATACCTGCGATACCCGCAGCGGCACCACACCCTACAAGCAGCATGAGAGTTTGCGGCGACAATCGGAAGAACTGCCCTAAATTTGAGCCTATTGCAGCCCCAGTGAAGACGATGGGACCCTCGGCTCCCACCGACCCGCCAAACCCAATGGTCACCGACGAGGAGAGCAACGAGGCATACATGTTGTGAGGCTTGAGGCGGCTCTTGCGCTGGGCAATGGCATATAGCACACGCGTCACACCATGATAGATGTCGTCCTTGACAACATACCGCACATAGAGCCCTGCCAGCAGAATACCAACAACGGGGAATATGAGGTACTCATAGTTGCCGCCGGCAATGTGCACGTGCTTGGTCAAGACGCCGGCAATGAAACTTATCAAGAACTTGAGCAGCACCGCAGCAAGCCCCGATACGGCACCAACAACAAGAGCGAGAACCACGACAAACGTCTTTTCCTTGATGTGACGCTCGCGCCACCTGCGCAATGAAGCCAGCCATCGCTGCGATGATGTTTCCTGTGGCACGCTGCCAGCTTTATTTACCTTGCCGTAACTGCTCATCACACGCCTTTTCCTGTTAATACAATCTTAATGGTATAGACAAGAATCTTAACATCGTTCAATAGCGACATGTTCTCGATGTAAAGCAGGTCATAGTCGAGGCGCTCAAGCATCTCATCGACACTGCTGGCATAGCCAAACTTCACCTGACCCATCGACGTGATGCCAGGTCGCACCTGATGCACGAGCCTGTAGGCTGGCTTGCGGGCCACAATCTGGTCGATGTAGTACTGCCGCTCAGGTCTGGGCCCCACAAGCGACATGTCGCCCTTGAGCACATTCCAGAACTGCGGCAACTCGTCGATGCGGTACTTGCGCAAGAAGTGCCCCACGCGGGTGATGCGTGGGTCGTTGTCGCTCGAGAGTTGCGGAGTATTGTTTTTCTCGGCATCGACCACCATCGAGCGGAACTTGTAGATATTAAACCGCTTGTTAAAGCGCCCAACGCGTTCCTGCTTGAAGATTACAGGTCCTTTTGAGTCGAGCCTGATGAGCACTCCCACCGTCAAGTACACCGGCAGCAGAATTATCATCATCAGCACCGAGACCACAATGTCGAGCACACGCTTGATGTTTTTGCCACCCTCGCTCATGGTGTTGCCACTCACGTCGACGAGCGGGTCGCCATAGAGGTTGCTGAACCTGGCACGCGACATGAATGGATTGTTCTTGTCGGGGGTCATCTTGATGGGTACATCCAGCGCATAGAGCTGGTCGATGACAACAAGCATCTGCTCTAAGCTCTGCTTGGTGGGAACAACAATCACCTCCTTCACATCATTATCCTTGCACACTTGCGTTAGGGCCGAGAGGTCGTAGACCGGCAGTGTGATATCCTTCACGCGATTTTCGCCAGGCATGTCGACAAATCCCACCACCTTATAGCCAAAGGTGTTGATAGTGCTGTGCAGACGGTTGTAGAAAGCATAGCCATTAGCTCCGCTACCCACTATCAAGGCATTGAACTGCAGCTTGCCGCTCCTGATCTTGCGCGTGCAGGAGTTGGTAATTGTTAGCCTGACAGCATAGACAATCACAAAGAGCAACCCTACAAGCACAAAAATCATCTCGTAGTTATCATTGCGGTTCTCGACCATGTCGTTGATCAGTGCCACGAGCAGAATCAAGAAACTGTTGCACACGGCACTCAGGAGCGTGATGATAAACTCCTGCAGGCGCGACTTGCGATAAGGCACATTGTAGTAGCCCGAGATGTAGTAGACAAACATCATTAGCAGCGGAAACACAGCCTGCCCAATGATTACATTATAGGACATCAGGAACGACATCAACGAGATGTGACCCTTGACAAATCCAAGCTGATAGCGCAGCAGGTTAAACAGGAACCATGCCACGTTCGACGACAGGAAGTCGCCCACCACATACTTTAACCGTTGTATTTGCTCGCCGCTCATCAATCCTCTAATCTTAATCTAAAATGCCATTCACCTTATTATCTTGAAAGTGCCATCGGCATGAAGCATGATGATGTTAGATGCATCGTGAGGATTGGAGTCGTCGCGGCGGTAGTTCACCACATAGTCCACTCCATGCTTTATGTCGTCGGCTATCTCGCCGAAGCATCTTGCCGAGGCAGCACCGCTCACGTTGGCCGAAGTAGAGACAATGGGCTTGCCAAAGGCAGCGCACAATCGCTGCGAGAACTCCTCACGCGGAATTCTGATTCCCAACGAGTCGCCCTCGCCCAGCAGATTGGGGGCAACGTTGAACGCACCGTCGTAGATTATCGTCAGTGGCTTGACAGCGACATCAAGCAGCTCCCTCGCCATGGGCGGCACACTCACCACATAGTGGTCGAGGTGCTCCACCGAGTCGAGCAAGACAATTAGCGCCTTGTGGTCGTTGCGGTGCTTGAGGTCGTAAACTTTCTTGACCGCGGCAGCATTAGTCGCATCGCATCCTATTCCCCAAATGGTGTCGGTAGGATACAATATCAGCCCACCCCTGTTAAGGACTTCAACACAGCATTTTATATCTTCGTCGATAGTTGTCATTTCTTTGTCAGTCATCACCTGGCACCCTCATTGCATGCCGTTTTTTAAAAGAACATTCCACAAAGGTAAGACAAACTGAGCGATAAAAAAAACAAAACTCAATTTTTCTTTTATTATTTATAATAAAATGTTAAAAACTCATCTTTTTAATCGGGGGCGTTAAATTTTTTGCTAAGTTTGCAGTCTAATATCGAGTTCAAACAACATTAAATATATTATGATAGGTAAAAAAATTACATTTTTAGGACTCGCCATTTGTGCCGCAGCAGTCTTGTGCTTGGCTCCAAACTCAATGGCCAAAGGAAGTAAGAGTGGCAACACTCAGGTTATCTACACTGGTTCTATTGCTAAAAAAGTGATGGGATATAATGGCACCACTCCCGTCAACATCACCATCACTGGTGGAAAAATCACAAAAATCGAGGCTCTGAGCAACAAGGAGACTCCAGCCTATTTCAACAAGGCCAAATCCAAAGTCTTCAAGCAGTTCATTGGCAAAACAGTAGATGAGGGCATCAGACTCAACGCCGATGTGGCTACCGGCGCTACCTACTCAAGCGAAGCTCTGATCAAGAACATCAAGATGGGCCTCAAGCAAGCCAAAGGCTCGACGGGCAGCAAGGGTGGTCGCCGCATGTCGCGCTAATCCGTCACATGCCTGAGACACGGGTAACAACCCAAACCAACAGGAGCAAGACGCACACCATCACGTCTTGCTCCTGATCTTTTTTCTACTTTCCTTTAGCTGCTGCGCCTCAAATCAAGTGCATAGCCACATAGACAAGGAATGAGACCAGAAACATGACGCCAGCCACATTTGTGGCGGCATTGAGTGCACGGCTCATGCGGGGCCAAATCTCCAAATCACTAAGAGCACAGGGGTTGAGGGTGTCGATATCGTTCATAACTTAATGTATTTAATGGTTTAACTTATTGTTCACAATGCAAAATTACAGCATCAGTGGGCAAAAATAAGGCCCATCAAACACAAAACATGTTAAAACACAAATTCCCCTGGCTTTTTTAGTCCATTGCCCCAATAATCACCACCACGCCTGCACTTCATGAGGCGCAGCATCACACTACACTACACCACAAAAAGTGAGGGTGTGTCAAAATTCTGGCACACCCTTTTTGTATCTTTTTATTTCTTGTGTA
>CAMHNO010000047.1 GCA_946186575.1 uncultured Prevotellaceae bacterium | reverse complement strand
GCGCGTTCAAGCGCAAAGAGGACATGCACCGCATGGCCGAGGCTAACCGTGCATTTGCTCACTTCAGATTTTGATTGAAAGGAAAAAAATAGGGAAATATAGAAATGAAAGCTGACCAGAACCTGAAACTGACTCGTAATATTGGCATCATGGCTCACATCGATGCTGGTAAGACGACTACATCAGAGCGCATACTCTTCTACACAGGTCTCACCCACAAAATTGGTGAGGTGCATGATGGTGCAGCTACTATGGACTGGATGGTTCAGGAGCAGGAGCGTGGCATCACCATCACATCGGCCGCCACCACTGCCTTCTGGAACTACAACCAAAAGAAGTTCAAGATCAACCTCATCGACACCCCAGGACACGTCGACTTCACCGTGGAGGTAGAGCGTTCGCTCAGAGTGCTCGACGGTGCTATCGCAACGTTCTGCGCAGTAGGTGGTGTTGAGCCTCAGAGCGAGACTGTGTGGCGCCAGGCCGACAAGTACAATGTGCCTCGCATCGCCTATGTCAACAAGATGGACCGCGCCGGAGCCAACTACCTTGAGGTTGCCCGCCAGTTGCACGACGTGCTTGGCGCCAACCCTTGCCCCATTGAGCTTCCAATTGGAGCCGAGGAGCACTTTAAGGGTGTTGTTGACCTGGTGAGAATGAAAGCCTTGTACTGGCATGACGAGACTATGGGTGCCGAGTACTCTGTTGAGGACATCCCTGCCGACATGCTCGACGAGTGCCAGCAGTATCGCGACGAGATGCTGGAGAAGATTGCCGAGTATGACGACGACCTCATGGCCAAGTACTTCGACGATCCCGAGACTATCACCGAAGAGGAGATTAAGAATGCGCTGCGCAACGCTACGCTCAAGATGGAAATTGTGCCCATGCTGTGTGGCAGTTCGTTCAAGAACAAGGGTGTGCAGCCACTGCTCGACGCGGTGTGTGCCTATCTGCCCAGCCCCGAGGATTCGGCCGAGGTGACAGGTCATGCCATCGACGATGCCGAGAAGGTTGAGGCTCGTCGTCCCCTCTTTGAGGAGCCGATGTGTGCTCTTGTGTTCAAGATTGCTACCGACCCCTATGTGGGACGACTCGTGTTCTTCCGTGTTTACTCGGGTCAGATCGATGCCGGCAGCTACGTCTTCAACTCACGTTCGGGCAAGAAGGAGCGCATCTCGCGACTGTTCCAGATGCACAGCAATCACCAGAACCCCATGGAGGCCATTGGCTGCGGCGACATTGGCGCAGGCGTTGGCTTCAAGGATGTGCGCACTGGCGACACACTGTGCGACGAGAAGCATCCCATCGTGCTTGAGGCAATGGACTTCCCCGAGCCAGTGATAGGCATCGCAGTTGAGCCCAAGACTCAAAACGATCTCGACCGTCTGGGAGTGGGCTTGCAGAAGCTCGCCGAGGAGGACCCAACCTTCCAGGTTGAGACCAACGAGGAGACCGGCCAGACCATTATCAAAGGCATGGGCGAGCTCCACCTCGACATCATCATCGACCGCTTGCGCCGCGAGTTCAAGGTTGAGTGCAACCAGGGTTTGCCACAGGTGAGCTACAAGGAAGCAATCACCAAGGCCGTGGAGCTGCGTGAGGTGTTCAAGAAGCAGACTGGTGGACGTGGCAAGTTTGCCGACATCATCTGCCGCATTGAGCCTGCCGACGATGACTTTGACGGTTCGTTGCAGTTTGTCGACGAGGTGAAGGGCGGAAACATTCCTAAGGAGTACATCCCCGCCATCCAGAAGGGATTCACCACTGCCATGCGCAATGGTGTGCTTGCCAACTATCCGGTGGAGAGGCTCAAGGTTACCCTCATCGATGGCAGCTACCATCCCGTGGACAGCGACCAGCTCTCGTTTGAGATTTGCGCTATTCAAGCTTTCAAGAAGGCATGTGCTCAGGCCGGCCCAGTGCTTCTCGAACCCATCATGAAGGTTGAGGTGGTGACACCCGAGGAGAGCATGGGCGACGTGATTGGCGACCTTAACAAGCGTCGTGGCCAGGTGCAGGGCATGGAGACAAGCCGCACCGGTTGCCGCATCGTCAAGGCTACAGCTCCGCTGGCCGAGATGTTCGGTTATGTCACAGCGCTGAGGACCATCACCTCGGGCCGCGCAACTTCTACAATGTCGTTCTCCCATTTCGCTCAAGTGAGCACAGCTATAGCACAAAAGGTGCTGACCCAGGTGGGGGGAAGAGCAGATTTACTGAAATAACTTTATTTTTTTAACAAATATGAGCCAAAAAATCAGAATTAAACTAAAATCTTACGATCACAACTTGGTTGACAAGTCGGCCGAGAAGATTGTCAGAACAGTTAAGAGCACTGGCGCTGTGGTTAGCGGTCCAATTCCACTGCCCACCCACAAGCGCATCTTCACTGTAAACCGCTCGACCTTCGTTAACAAGAAGTCGCGCGAGCAGTTCCAACTGAGTGCCTACAAGCGACTCATCGACATCTACAGCTCAACAGCTAAGACTGTCGACGCTCTCATGAAGCTTGAGTTGCCCAGTGGCGTAGAGGTTGAGATCAAGGTGTAATGCTGTGTGACACTCAATTCGCAAGAGATTTTTTCAAACAAGTAATCATTTAGTGATTTAGTAAGTAAATTTTAAAATTTAAGAGAAATGCCAGGATTATTAGGAAAGAAAATCGGAATGACATCCGTTTTCAGTGCCGACGGTAAGAATGTACCGTGCACTGTTATCGAAGTTGGCCCCTGTGTAGTTACTCAAGTGAAAACCATTGAAAAAGACGGCTACGAGGCTTTGCAGCTTGGTTACATCGAGAAGAAGGACAAGCACACAACCAAGCCCGAGGCAGGTCATTTCAAGAAAGCAGGAGTGAAACCACAGAGGTACTTGGCCGAGTTCAAAGATTTTGAAGGTGAGTACAAGACTGGTGACATTTTCACCGTTGAGTTCTTCAATGACGACCACTATGTTGACGTTATTGGCACCTCTAAGGGAAAAGGCTTCCAGGGTGTGGTTAAGCGCCACGGCTTTGGAGGTGTAGGCCAGAAGACCCACGGTCAGGACGACCGCTTCCGTGCGCCCGGTTCAATCGGTGCCTGCTCTTACCCAGCAAAAGTGTTCAAGGGCATGCGTATGGCCGGCCAGATGGGTAACGAGAGAGTTACTGTTCAAAATCTCGAGGTTATCAAGATTTTGCCTGAGAACAATCTTCTTATCGTTAAGGGGTCGGTTCCAGGTAGTAAAGGTTCAATCATTTCAATCATGAAGTAAACTATGGAACTTGCAGTATATAACATTAACGGTCAAGATACAGGTAAGAAGGTGACTCTCAACGACGCGGTATTTGCAATCCCCGAGCCTAACGAGCATGTCATTTACCTGAGTGTGAAGCAATATTTGGGAAACCAGCGTCAGGGAACTCACAAGTCTAAGGAAAGAAGTGAGATCATGGGCTCTACTAAGAAGCTCGGCCGCCAGAAGGGTGGTGGTGGTGCTCGCCACGGCGACATCAAGTCTCCTCTGTTCCATGGTGGAGGTCGTGTTTTTGGCCCCCGTCCACGCAACTACTACACTAAGCTCAACAAGAAGGTGAAAGACCTTGCCCGTCGCTCGGCTCTCACTTACAAGGCTCAGAACAACCAGATTATCGTTGTTGAAGACTTCAACTTCGAGGCTCCTCGCACTAAGGACTTTGTGGCTATGACCAAGGCCCTCAACGTGGAAGGCAAGAAGGTGATGGTGGTTCTTGGCGAAATTAACAAGAACGTCTATCTCTCGGCTCGCAACGTGCAGGGTGCTACAGTGTGCTCGCCCAGCGACCTTAACGCCTATCGCGTGCTCAACAACCGCGCAATGGTGGTTACCGAGAGCAGCATCGAAGTAATGAACCAATTTTAATCATCTTAAGGAGAGATATAAACACAATGGATTTTCAAATTATTCCTATCGTATCGGAAAAGGCTAACGCCATCAGCGAGAAAAACAACCGCTTTTCGTTCAAGGTATCTCCCGAGGCTAACAAGTATCAGATTCGCGACATGATCGAGGAACTCTACGATGTTAAGGTGGTTGAGATTAAGACTATGAACTATGACGGCAAGAAGAGGCAGCGCTACACTCGCACCGGCATTCAGAGAGGTGCCACTGCTGCATTCAAGAAAGCTATCGTTACTCTTGCCGAAGGACAAACTATTGATTTCTATAGCAACTTATAATTAACAAAATGGCAGTAAGAAAATTGAAGCCCACAACACCGGGGCAAAGACACAAGATTATTGGTGTATTTGACAACATCACAAAGACTACACCAGAGAAGTCTCTTACAGTCGGACTGCGCAAGACAGGTGGACGCAACAATGAGGGTCACCGCACCAGCTACTATCGTGGTGGTGGTCACAAGCGTCGCTATCGTATCATCGACTTCAAGAGAAACAAAGACGGTGTGCCAGCTCGAGTAAAGTCGATAGAGTACGATCCCAACCGTTCGGCTCGCATTGCGCTGCTTTACTATGTAGATGGTTTTAAAGCTTACATTATTGCACCCAACGGACTTGAAGTTGGCGCTACAGTAGAAAGCGGTGAGAACGTGGCCCCCGAGGTGGGAAACGCGCTTCCACTAAGTAACATTCCTGTTGGTACTTTAATTCACAACATCGAGATGCGTCCCGGACAGGGAGCACGCATTGCTCGAAGCGCAGGCACCTTCGCCCAGCTCACATCGCGCGACGGCAACTACGCTATCATCAAATTACCTTCGGGTGAGACTCGCAAGATTCTTGCTACTTGCCGCGCTACAGTGGGTGTTGTTGGCAACAGCGACCACGCTCTGGAGCAGTCGGGCAAGGCAGGACGCTCGCGCTGGCTCGGACGCCGCCCACACAACCGTGGTGTTGTTATGAATCCTGTTGATCACCCAATGGGTGGTGGTGAAGGACGTCAGTCGGGTGGACACCCACGTTCACGCACTGGTATCTATGCCAAGGGCTTGAAGACACGTGCGCCCAAGAAGGCATCTTCTAAGTACATTATTGAAAGAAGAAAGAAGTAATTTGATTAAAGTTTAAACTATGAGTCGATCATTAAAAAAAGGTCCTTACATCTGTGTCAAGCTCGAGAAGAAGATTGACGCTATGAACGAGAGCGGCAAGAAGGCCGTGGTCAAGACTTGGTCACGCGCATCGATGATCTCGCCCGACTTCGTGGGTCACACTATCGCAGTACACAATGGCAACAAGTTTATTCCCGTTTACATTACCGAGAACATGGTAGGTCACAAGCTGGGTGAGTTTGCCCCCACACGCACCTTCCGCGGTCACAGCGGTAACAACAAGTAATCAGGACCCGGGAACATTCATTGACAAAAAAAGAATTAAAATACAATGGGTAAAAGAAAAAGAGAATCAGCCAACAAGATTAAGGAAGCCCGCCGTGAGCAATGCTGCGCAAAGCTCAAGAACGTGCCCAGCTCTCCTCGCAAGATGAGACTCGTGGCCGACATGGTTCGCGGACAAGAAGCCTTCAAGGCGCTCGGACTCCTTCATTTTTCTAATAAGCAGGCTGCTGCCGATGTTGAGAAGCTTCTCAAGAGCGCTATCTCTAACTGGGAGCAGAAGAATGGTAAGAAAGCCGAAGACGGTGAGCTCTACATCAAGAACATTCATGTTGATTGCGCTCCTATGCTCAAGAGACTCCGTCCAGCTCCACAAGGACGCGGCTACCGCATCCGCAAGCGTTCTAACCACGTGACTATCTATCTTGACACTATTAACCAACAAGACGCATAATTCTAAGAGATATGGGACAGAAAGTAAATCCAATCAGTAATCGTTTAGGCATCATCCGCGGTTGGGACTCCAACTGGTTTGGTGGCAGTAATTATGGAGATACTCTGCTCGAGGATAGCAAAATCCGCAAGTATCTCAGCGTGCGTCTGGCAAAGGCTAGCGTGTCGCGCATCGTTATAGAGAGAACTCTCAAGCTGGTGACTATCACCATCTGCACTGCTCGTCCTGGCCAGATCATTGGCAAGGGTGGCAAGGATGTTGACAACCTCAAGGAAGAGCTCAAGAAGCTCACCAGCAAGGACGTTCAAATCAATATCTACGAGGTGAAGAGACCAGAGCTCGACGCCGAGATCGTGGCTAACACCATCGCACGCCAGATTGAGGGCAAGATTGCCTATCGTCGTGCAGTGAAGATGGCTATCGCCTCTACTATGAGAATAGGTGCCGAGGGCATCAAGGTTCAGGTGAGTGGTCGCCTCAATGGTGCCGAGATGGCTCGCTCTGAGATGTTCAAGGAGGGTAGAACTCCGCTGCACACTTTGCGTGCCGACATCGACTATGCACTTGCTCCAGCACTCACTAAGGTGGGTCTGATTGGTGTAAAGGTGTGGATTTGCCGTGGTGAGGTGTATGGCAAGAAGGATCTTGCTCCTAATTTCACCAGCTCGAGCAATGACCGTCGTCAGGGTGGAAACCGCCGTGGTGGCTTCCGCAACCGTAAAAACAACCGTTAATCATTATTGTGTGATTTTTTAACAAGACAAGAAAATGTTACAACAACCAAAACGTTTAAGATACAGAAGGCCTTCGGATGGCAAGGTGCGTCAGTACAGCAAGCGTGGTAACCAATTGGCTTTTGGCTCTTTTGGTATCAAGGCTCTTGACTCGAAGTGGATCACCGCTCATCAAATCGAGGCCGCTCGTGTGGCAGTGACTCGTTACATGCAGCGCGAGGGTAATATTTGGATCCGAATCTTCCCCCACAAGCCCATCACCCGCAAGCCCGCCGACGTGCGCATGGGTAAAGGTAAAGGTGATGTAGCTGGATATGTTGCTCCCGTCTTCCCAGGCCGCGTGCTCATCGAGGTTGACGGCGTTAGCTTTGAGATAGCTAAGGAGGCTCTGCGCCTCGCAGCTCAAAAGCTTCCTATTCCAACTAAGTTTATTGTTCGTCCAGATTACGACCCATCACAGAACGTGTAATTTTTTAAACAATTAGACTATTATGAAACAGGAAGAATTGAGAGAGTTAACCGACAAGGAGTTGAAGGACCGTCTGGAAACTGCCGAGAAAGAGTATGTGCAGCTCAAGATTCAGCACTCAATCTCGCCCCTCGACAATCCAGCCAAGATCACAATCGACCGTCGCAACATCGCTCGCATGAAGACCGAACTGCGCGCGCGTGAGCTCAAAATTAATAAGTAATTCCCCAAATTTTTAAAATATCCACATAAGAAATGGAAGAAAAAAGAAATTTAAGAAAAGAAAGAGTTGGGGTTGTCTCTAGCAACAAGGGTGACAAGACTATCACAGTTACTGTGAAGTACAAGGAGAAACACCCAATCTATGGTAAGTTTGTCAACAAGACAAAGAAATATCACGCTCATGACGAGAAGAATGAGTGCAACGTGGGCGACACAGTGCGCCTGATGGAGACTCGACCACTGAGCAAAACCAAGAGATGGAGATTAGTTGAAATAATCGAAAAAGCTAAGTAATTATGATTCAAGCAGAAAGCAGATTAACAGTTGCCGACAACAGCGGTGCAAGAGAAGTGCTCTGCATCCGAGTGCTTGGAGGTACAGGACGTCGTTATGCTTCGGTGGGCGACATGATTGTCGTTACCGTTAAGAACGCCATCCCTTCCAGTGATATTAAGAAAGGTACAGTGTCGAGAGCTGTCGTGGTTAGAACTAAGAAAGAGATCCGCCGTCAGGATGGTTCTTACATCAGGTTCGACGACAATGCTTGCGTGCTGCTGACCAATGCCGGTGAGCTGCGTGGTACTCGCATCTTCGGGCCCGTTGCGCGTGAACTGCGTGCCAACGCCAACCCCACCAACATGAAGATCGTGTCACTTGCTCCCGAAGTTCTTTAATCAAACTAACAACGCAAAACAATTTAAGAAATGGCTAAGTTACACATTAAGAAAGATGACACCGTATATGTTCTCGCAGGTGACGACAAGGGTAAAACTGGTCGCGTCTTGAGCATCGATGCTAAGAAGAATCGAGCTATCGTAGAAGGTGTCAACAAGATCAAGAAGAGCACCAAGCCTAATGCTCAATACCCTCAGGGTGGCATTATCGAGAAGGAAGCTCCCATTCACCTGTCAAACCTGAACGTGGTTGACCCCAAGAGCGGACGCAAGGCACGTCCAACTCGCGTGGGCTTCAAGGTTGAAAGGGACGAGAACGGCAAAGTCGTGAAAAAAGTTCGTTATTCTAAAAAATCAGGAGAGGAGATTAAGTAATGGCTACTACACTCAAGAAACAATATGACGAGAAGATTGCGCCAGCTCTGATGAAGCAATTCAACTACAGCTCGCCAATGCAGATACCAAAACTCGTGAAGATCGTTCTCAACGAAGGTCTGGGCGACGCCACTCAAGACAAGAAAATCATTGAGACCGCTATCACCGAGCTCACTACCATCACTGGCCAGAAGGCTGTTCAGACAGTTTCGAAGAAGGATATCTCTAACTTCAAGCTGCGCAAGAAGATGCCAATCGGCGCTCGCGTGACTCTGCGTCGCGACCGCATGTATGAGTTCATGGAGAGATTCATCCGCATTGCTCTGCCTCGCATCCGCGACTTCAAGGGCATTGAGGGCAAGCTCGACGGACGTGGAAACTACACAGTGGGTGTATCGGAGCAGATTATCTTCCCCGAGATCAACATCGACAACGTGAACAAGATGACTGGTATGAACATCACCTTTGTTACTACCGCCAAGACCGACGAGGAAGGATATGCACTGCTCAAGGAGTTTGGACTTCCTTTCAAGAACGCTAAATAATTTCTAAAAAACAAGATTAGATTATGGCAAAAGAATCAATGAAGGCTCGTCAGGCTAAGAGAGAGAGAATGGTCGCAAAGTATGCCGCTAAAAGGGCTGCGCTCAAGGCTGCAGGCGACTACGAAGCACTCCAGGCACTGCCACGCAACGCCTCTCCAGTGAGACTGCACAACCGCTGCAAGATCTCGGGACGTCCCAAGGGCTACATGCGCCAGTTCGGAATCTCTCGTATCAACTTCCGCGAGATGGCTTCGGCAGGGCTCATTCCCGGCGTTAAGAAAGCAAGCTGGTAAGCACAGCACTTTCAGCTACGGGCTATTTTAAAATAAAACATCAGTAGTATTAAATATTGTTCGACCCTAAGTTCGAATTAATTTAAACAACATCAAAAAATGACAGATCCAATCGCAGATTATTTGACAAGATTGAGGAATGCGATCAAGGCACAGCATCGTGTCGTTGAAATCCCTTCTTCGAAATTGAAAAAAGAGATCACTAAGATTCTCTTCGATCAGGGCTACATTCTTAACTACAAGTTTGTAGAGCCTGAAGACACCCCAGTAGGCACCATCAAGATTGCGCTCAAGTATGACGCAGTTGACAAGGTGAACGCCATCAAGTGTCTCAAGCGCGTGTCAAGGCCAGGTTTGCGTCAGTATACCGGCTACAAGGACATGCCACGCGTGTTAAATGGTTTAGGAATCGCCATCATCTCCACTTCTAAGGGAGTCATGACCAACAAGCAGGCTAAGGCCGAGAAAATAGGTGGCGAAGTTTTGTGTTACGTTTATTAATCAAGATAGGAGGATATAACTATGTCAAGAATAGGTAAATTGCCAATCGCTATACCCGCCGGCGTAACAATCGACGTTAAAGACAATGTGATAAATGTAAAGGGACCCAAGGGCGAGCTCAAGCAAGCCATCAATCCCAATATTAAGGTTGAGGTCGAGGACGGACAAATTCATGTCACAAGACCCGACGATAATCGTGAGTCGAGAGCTCAGCACGGTCTGTACCGCGCACTTATCAACAACATGGTTGTGGGCGTGAGCACCGGCTTCAAGAAGGAGCTCGAAATCGTGGGTGTGGGTTACCGCGCCACAATGAAGTCTCCTGAGGTCATTGAGCTTGCTCTCGGTTACTCGCACGTGATTTACATCAAGATGCCTCCCGAGGTGAAGGCCGACGCAAAGTCGGAGCGCAACAAGAATCCGCTCATCACCCTCGAGTCATGCGACAAGCAGCTGCTCGGACAAATCTGCGCCAAGATTCGCTCTTTCCGCAAGCCTGAACCTTACAAGGGCAAGGGTGTTAAGTTCGTCGGTGAGGTTATTCGTCGCAAGTCAGGTAAAACGGCTGCAGCCAAGTAATAATTAAGACACTTTACACACTACTATGATATCAAAAGAACAAAGACGTAGAAAAATCAAGGCGCGCATCCGCGGTAAAATCAGCGGCACTGCTCAGCGTCCACGCTTGTGCGTTTTCCGCAGCAACAAGCAAATCTATGCACAACTGATCGACGACGTTGCCGGCAACACCATCGTTGCTGCTTCGTCGATGGGAATTGAGCAAGGTACTAAGTGCGAAATCGCTTCTCAAGTTGGTGAGAACGTGGCTAAAAAGGCCATCGCAGCTGGTATTGAAACAGTAGTTTTCGACCGCAACGGGTTCCTCTTCCACGGCCGTGTGAAAGCTCTCGCCGAAGGTGCTCGTAAAGGTGGTCTCAAATTTTAAATCAAAGTCATGGCTAAAATTAATAGAGTTAAAATTACAAGCGATACTGAACTCAAAGATCGCCTCGTTGCCATCAACCGCACTACTAAGGTTACCAAGGGTGGTCGCACGTTCACTTTCGCTGCTATCGTTGTCGTTGGTGACGGCAATGGTGTGATAGGTTACGGCCTGGGTAAGGCCAATGAGGTTACTACAGCAATTGCCAAGGGCGTTGAAGTAGCAAAGAAAAACCTCATCAGAGTGCCCGTCTACAAGGGAACAATCCCTCACGAGCAGGCAGCCAAGTTTGGTGGTTCGCGCATCATCATGCAGCCAGCAACTCCTGGTACCGGTGTTAAGGCCGGTGGTGCTATGCGTGCAGTGCTCGAGAGCGTGGGTGTGACCGACGTGATTTGTAAGTCGAAGGGTTCTTCTAACCCTCACAACCTTGTCAAGGCTACTTTCAAGGCTCTTGCCGAGCTCAGAAGCCCAATGACTATCGCTCACTATCGTGGCGTTTCTTTAGATAAAGTGTTTAACGGATAAATTTAGACTCACATTATGGCTAAAATCAAGATTAAGCAAGTTAAGAGCCGCATCAATCGTCCGGCACGTCAAAAGAGAACCCTCGATGCTCTGGGTCTGAGAAAAATGAATCAAGTGGTTGAGGTTGAAGAAACACCTCAAATCATGGGTATGGTTAACCAAGTGCGTCACCTCGTTGAAGTGACTCGCGCTCAATAAATTTAACGTATAATCATGGAATTAAATAATTTAACACCAGCTGTAGGCTCCAACATGAGCAAGCGCCGCATTGGTCGTGGACCAGGCAGCGGAATGGGAGGAACTTCTACTCGCGGACACAAGGGTGCCAAGTCGCGCTCTGGTTACAAGAAAAAAGTGGGCTTTGAAGGTGGTCAGATGCCCCTTCAGCGCCGTGTTCCTAAATTCGGCTTCAAGAACATCAACCGTGTTGAATATAAAGCTATCAACATCAGCACAATCAACGATCTGGCCACTGCTAAGGACCTTGACAAGATCACTGTGGCTACACTCATTGAGGCGGGATTCGTTCGCAAGAACCAATTGGTAAAGATCCTTGGCGTGGGCACACTTTCTAAGAAGGTCGACGTTGAGGCTAACGCTTTCTCCAAAAAGGCCGAGGCTATCATTACCGAGGCAGGAGGCACCATCAACAAACTTTAAGTCTATAAGAGATAATGAAACTCATTCAAACTATAAAGAACATCTGGAACATAGAAGACCTGCGTCGTAGGCTCGGCATCACTTTCTTGTTCGTTCTCATCTACCGATTTGGGTGTCAAGTGGTGTTGCCAGGTATCAACCCTCAGGCTCTTAGCGCGCTGGAAAAGTTCACCGACAGCGGACTGATGCAGCTGCTCGATATGTTCTCTGGTGGAGCCTTCTCGCAGGCTTCGATTTTCGCGCTCGGTATCATGCCCTACATCACTGCATCTATCGTGATTCAGCTCATGGGCATGGTGCTGCCAAGCTTCCAAAAGATGCAGCGCGAGGGTGAGAGCGGCAGGATGAAGCTCAACCAGTACACTCGCTACCTTACAGTGCTCATCTTGCTCGTGCAAGCTCCAGCCTACCTCATCAACCTGCGAGTTCAGGTTCAGAGCGCAGGTGGTCAGGTCGAAATGGGAGCTTGGACTATGCTCTATCTGACTATCGTCCTAACCGCAGGTGCAATGTTCATCATGTGGCTCGGTGAGAAAATCACCGACAAGGGCATTGGCAACGGTATCTCGATGATTATCCTTGTGGGTATCATAGCACGTCTGCCGGGTGCCTTCTCGCAAGAGTTTGTAGGACGACTGACCAACGCTCAAGGTGGTCTCATCATGTTCCTTGTAGAGATTATCGTTCTCTTTGCTATCACAGCTGGAGCTGTAATGCTCACTCAGGGAACACGCAAAGTGCCTGTTCAGTATGCCAAGCGCATCGTGGGCAACAAGCAATATGGTGGTGCTCGCCAGTATATCCCTCTAAAGGTGAATGCTGCTAACGTGATGCCTATCATCTTTGCTCAGGCGCTCATGTTCATCCCCATCACTCTCGCGGGCTTCGGTGCTCAGAAGAGCGGTTTCCTGGGCGGTGTGGCACGCGTCTTTGGCGACATGAACGGTCTCTGGTACAATGTGGTTTACTTCTTGCTCATCGTTGCTTTCACCTATTTCTACACCGCCATCACAGTGCGACCCACTCAGATGGCCGAGGAGATGAAGAAGAACAACGGTTTTGTTCCAGGTATCAAGCCTGGCAAGAAGACTGCCGAGTATCTCGACTCTATAATGTCTCGCATCACTCTGCCTGGATCAATTTTCCTTGGCATCGTGGCTATTCTGCCTGCTTTTGCAAGACTCTTTGGAGTTAACCAGAACTTTGCACAATTCTTCGGAGGAACTTCACTGCTCATTACCGTGGGTGTTGTGCTCGACACGCTTCAGCAGATTGAGACTCACCTGCGCATGCACCACTATGATGGTCTCATGAAGAGCGGTAAACTCAAGGGAAGAGCTTCTTGATCCTAACCGTTTGAGAAAGACTGTAGTGATATGATTTATCTGAAGACCGAACAAGAAATTGAACAACTCAGGGAAGCTGACCTCGTGGTGGCGCGCACACTGGGCGAACTTGCCAAGTGGGTCGCCCCCGGGATCACAACCCGCAAGCTCGATAAAATTGCCGATGAGTTCATCCGCTCTCAAGGCTGTACTCCAGGGTTCCTGGGGCTGTACGGATACCCAGCATCGGTGTGCATCTCGGTCAACGAAACCGTAGTGCACGGAATCCCTTCGGGATATGTGCTGCAAGACGGAGACATCGTCTCGATCGACTGCGGTGCCGTCACCAAGAGTGGGTTCAACGGTGACTCGTGCTACACCTTCTGTGTGGGCGAGGTGAGCGAGGAAGTCAAGCAACTTCTGCGCACAACCAAGGAATCGCTCTACGAAGGCATTAAACAGGCTATTCCAGGCAACCGCATTGGCGACATTGGCCACACTATTCAGCAATACTGCGAGAAAAGAGGCTACAGCGTTGTCAGGGAAATGTGCGGTCACGGAGTGGGACGCAAGTTGCACGAGGACCCCGATGTGCCCAACTATGGAAGGCCGGGAACCGGACCGCTCATCAAGAATGGCATGACCATTGCTATTGAGCCAATGATCAACCTTGGCAGCAAGAACATTGTCATCGAGAGAGACGGATGGACAACTCGCACAAAGGATTTCAAACCCTCGGCGCATTTCGAGCATTCAATTGCTGTTCACAATGGTAAACCCGACATTCTGTCCTCGTTCAAGTACATCGAGGAAGTTCTCGGAGACCGCTTCATTTAAATTTTTTGTCGCAACTCAACATCTTAAAAAAATCTTTACATTTTATGGCTAAACAAAATGCTATCGAACTAGACGGAACTATCGTTGAGGCACTCTCTAATGCTATGTTCCGAGTTGAGCTGGAAAACGGTCATCAAATCACCGCTCACATCTCAGGAAAGATGAGAATGCATTACATCAAAATCCTGCCAGGTGACAAGGTGAGGGTCGAAATGTCTCCCTACGATCTTACAAAGGGAAGAATCGCTTTTAGATACAAATAACAATTTGATTCATTAAAATCACACAACAATATCCATTATGAAAGTAAGAGCTTCTATTAAAAAACGCAGCGACGACTGCAAAATCGTGCGTCGCAAGGGTCGTTTATACGTGATTTGCAAGAAAAATCCTAAGTTTAAGCAGCGTCAAGGATAATTTTTATTAATTTTGCACAAAATTTCAGTTTTATAATATGGCAATAAGAATTGTGGGCGTGGACCTGCCCCAGAACAAGAGAGGTGTTATCGCTCTGACCTATATCTACGGCATCGGTCGTAGCTCGGCAGCTAAAATTCTGGCCGAGGCAGGGGTTAGCGAAGATACTAAGGTCAAAGATTGGACCGACGCCGAAGCTGCAAAGGTGCGCGAGGTAATCGGTGAAAACTACAAGGTCGAGGGTGACCTGCGTAGCGAAGTACAAATGAACATCAAGCGACTCATGGACATTGGCTGCTATCGTGGCATTCGTCATCGTAACGGTCTGCCAGTTCGCGGTCAGAGCACTAAAAACAATGCTCGTACTCGCAAGGGACGCAAGAAAACTGTTGCTAACAAGAAAAAAGCTACTAAATAATTTTAAGGTATGGCAAAGAAAACAGTCGCAGCAAAGAAGAGAGTTGTTAAAGTCGACGGTGTGGGACAACTGCACGTGCATTCTTCGTTTAACAACATTATTGTGTGTCTCGCTAACAGCGAGGGACAGGTTATTTCATGGTCTTCGGCAGGCAAGATGGGATTCCGTGGTTCTAAGAAGAACACTCCCTACGCAGCTCAGATGGCAGCCCAAGATTGTGCTAAAGTGGCTTACGACCTTGGTCTTCGCAAGGTTAAAGCCTATGTTAAAGGTCCTGGCAACGGACGTGAGTCGGCTATTCGCACCATCCATGGTGCTGGTATCGCAGTAACTGAGATTATCGATGTTACTCCACTTCCTCACAACGGATGCCGTCCTCCTAAGAGAAGAAGGGTATAAGAATTTCTTCTTCGAGTTCAATTTTATTAATTTTTTCGCGAATCTCTGTCAGTGATTGGATTGCATCTTTTTTAACAACCTCTCTGCAATCGCGGCTGCACTGAAGCGATTCAACTTCAACAACTTTTTCTTAAATTATTTAAAAACAAAAAAATGGCAAGATATACCGGTCCAAAATCAAAAATCGCACGCAAGTTTGGCGAACCAATCTTCGGAGAAGACAAAGTTCTTGCAAGAAGAACTAATCCTCCAGGCCAGCATGGTGCCAACAGGAGAAGAAAACTCTCTGAGTACGGTACTCAGCTTCGCGAAAAACAAAAAGCTAAATACACCTACGGTGTGCTCGAGCGTCAGTTCCGCAACCTCTTTGACAAGGCTTCACGCTCTAAGGGTGTTACGGGTGAAGTCCTGCTCCAGTTCCTTGAGACAAGACTCGACAACGTGGTATTCCGCCTTGGCATTGCCAAGACCCGAGCAGCTGCAAGACAACTCGTACTTCACCGTCACATTACCGTCAACGGCAACGTGGTTAATATTCCTTCTTACTCAGTGGCTCCAGGCGAACTGGTGGCTGTGAGAGAGAAATCTAAATCACTCGAAGTAGTACAAGACTCACTTGCTGGCTTCAACCACAGCAAGTATCCTTGGATTGAGTGGGACGAGAACGCTAAGGGTGGTAAGCTGATCAACCTTCCACAGCGTGAGGATATCCCCGAGAACATCAAGGAACAGTTGATAGTTGAGTTGTATTCTAAATAAAAAATAAAAACATCCATGGCTATTTTAGCATTTCAGAAACCAGAAAAGGTCTTAATGATCGAGGCCGACAACAACTTCGGCAAATTCGAGTTCAGACCACTCGAACCAGGCTACGGAGTGACCATCGGTAACGCCTTAAGACGCATCTTGCTCTCTTCACTCGAGGGATTTGCTATCTGCAACATCCGCATCGATGGAGTAAAGCATGAGTTCGCAACTATTCCAGGCGTTAAGGAAGACGTCACCAATGTCATCCTTAACCTCAAGAAGGTACGCCTCAAGCAAGTGGTCGCTGAAACCGAAACTGAGAAAGCCACAATCAAAGTTTCAGGACAGGATGTTTTCCATGCTGGAGATATAGGTAAAGTACTTAATGGTTTTGAAGTTCTAAACCCAGATCTCGTTATCTGCAATCTCGACTCTAAGGCAAGCTTCCAGCTTGACATTACCATCAACAAGGGTAGGGGATATGTGCCTGCCGATGAGAACCGTAGCAATAACGATCCTATCGATGTTATCGCAATCGATTCTATCTACACGCCCATCATCAACGTCAAGTATGCAGTGGAGAACTACCGTGTTGAGCAGAAAACTGACTATGAGAAACTCATCCTCGAGATTACTACCGATGGCTCAATTCAGCCTAAGGAAGCACTCAAAGAGGCTGCAAGAATTCTCATTCAGCACTTCATGCTCTTCTCTGACGAGAAGATTGCTCTCGACGCAACCGATAGCGATGCCAACGAAGAGTTTGATGAGGAAGTTCTGCACATGAGACAGCTGCTCAAGACCAAGCTTGTTGACATGCAGCTCTCGGTAAGAGCACTCAACTGCCTCAAGTCGGCCGAAGTAGAGTCGCTCGGAGATCTCGTCAAGTACAACAAAACCGACCTGCTCAAGTTCCGTAACTTCGGCAAGAAATCGCTTTCTGAGCTCGAAGAGCTGCTCTCAAGCCACGGACTCAACTTTGGCATGGATATTTCAAAATATAAATTAGATAAAGAATAAAAACGATGAGACATAATAAAAAATTCAACCATCTCAGCCGCAAGAAGGGACATCGCGACGCCATGCTTGCCAACATGACCATCTCGCTCATCAAGCACAAGAGAATCTTCACTACTCTTGCCAAGGCTAAAGCACTCAGAGTTTACGCCGAGCCCCTCATCAATCGCGCAAAGAAAGATGACACTGCTTCAAGAAGAACTGTTTTCAGCTATCTGCAAGACAAGCACGCAGTGAGCATCCTATTTAACGAAATTGCTCAAAAAATCGCTGACCGTCCAGGTGGCTACACTCGCATTCTTAAGCTTGGCAACCGCCTTGGCGACAACGCTAAGACTTGCTTCATCGAGCTTGTCGACTACAACGAGGCCCTTCTCACCGAGAAGAAAGAGACAGCTAAGAAAGCTACTCGTCGCAGCCGTCGCTCTGGAAAGAAGGCCGCCGCTGCCGAGCAAGCCGAGCAAGCAGCTGAGTAATAAGATTTCGAGCTCAGTAAGCCCAATTTTGGCTAAAGCATTAGCGAAAAGGGAGGCACAATCCATTTCGCTACACTACGATAACCTCAACTGTATCACATTATTAGTGATGCAGTTGAAGTTTTTTTTCAACATCTTTATAAAAAACGCAACCATCCGAAAAACACTCACTCTGTTTGGCACAATGACCTCAAGTGTTTCGGATGGTTGTGTTTTGTTTGTCGTTATTTCAGCGTTGCATCATTCCTTCATGCGGAACAGCCTCACTCCCTCAATCTTTGAGTTCTTCATCAACTGAGACTTTAACGGCAATTTCTCAAGCATCACCTTGCCGCCCACCGACGACGCGTCGAGCAACACGAGTTCGCCCTTGTCGTTGACTTCAATCACGCCCATGTGAGATATGTCAAGGCCTTCAATCTTTGTCACCAATCCCACAAAATCGCCACGACGTGCCACACGCAGCACATCTTTCATTCCAAGTTGGTCCTTCTTGATATATGGGAAGCGGTGATTGCGAAAGCCAATCTCAACATTTTTGATTTTTTCGTACATCGAGTTATCGGCCAGCGAGCTATAAGAACCGCAGTGAGTCGTCATGAAATCAATCGTCTTCACCTTATAACGGCAGCATGAGATGTCGCTCGTCACCTCGTCAAGATTTCCTCGGTTTTTGTTGTCGATAATCCACTCGCTGATGTAGTGAAGGCGAGAAGAGTAGTCCTTAAGCTCACCACCACGGTAGCGCAAGTCCTCAAGATAATTGGCATAGTCGCGCCAGGATTGCTTGCCATTCAATGTGGCACGAGTTAGAGCATATAGAGTTTCGACAAATGTCGTGCAGTCGAGCTGGTCAATATTTATAGTCAGCATCTCAATGTCCCCCTCAAGAGTGTGACTCACATAGGGAGTGCCCTCAAGTTTGTGGGCATAGAAACACACAAGACCATTGGCATCGCTAATGCCAGTAGCGGCACCATCCTCAAGCAGTGAGTTGATCTTTGTTGTGTCTTCGCTGCAATGAAAACGCATCTGCTCCAGCGACGTTGCGTGTGCGCTTGGCGCAATTGCATTATTTGAGCCGCCACAGAAGCCGCACACCACAATCATCATCATCACCCACATTATCTTATTATTTATCATATACAAAAAAGTTTAATTGATTATTCCAACAAATATACGCACAATTTTCCAAAATCAATGAACAATTAACCCAAAATAATATATCACATCGGTTGTTGTGTGATCGCTGGGTGATGATGCCACATAGCAAATGTAGCCCACACATTTTAATATATTATATTAGAATATGCACTTCTATGCACTTGTAGTGATAGGGCGGGGCGCTCTGCTCAAATAGGCTTGGATAATCTCTCGAAGTGGTCAGTTTTGTTCACTAAGCTGTCCCAAATCACTCAAAGTGCGGAAAAAACGCATTTTTCCTGATTTTTTTTGTTGAAATATTTTGCTGTTTCGGAAAT
>CAMHNO010000046.1 GCA_946186575.1 uncultured Prevotellaceae bacterium | reverse complement strand
TCGCCAAGCTGCTCAAGGCACGTGGCCTTAGCACCGCAGTGGGCGACGAGGGTGGCTTTGCTCCCGCACTCAATGGCATCGAGGACGCTCTCGACAGCATCGTCGAGGCTATCAAGAAGGCTGGCTACGAGCCTGGCAAGGACGTGAAGATTGCTATGGACTGCGCCGCAAGCGAGTTTGCAGTTATCGAGGATGGCAAGTACTACTACGACTACAAGCAGCTCAAGGACGGCAAGCAGAAGGATCCTAACGGCAAGAAGCTCAGCGACGATGAGCAAATCGACTACCTCGAGCAGCTCATCAACAAATATCCCATCGACTCTATCGAGGACGGACTCGACGAGAACGACTGGGAAGGATGGGTGAAGCTCACCGAGCGCATTGGCGACCGCTGCCAGCTCGTGGGCGACGACCTCTTCGTTACCAACGTCGACTTCCTGCAGAAGGGCATCAAGATGGGTGCTGCCAACTCTATCCTAATCAAGGTGAACCAGATTGGCTCGCTCACCGAGACTCTCGATGCAATTGAGATGGCTCACCGCCACGGCTACACCACAGTGACCTCGCACCGAAGCGGCGAAACCGAGGACACCACCATTGCCGACATCGCAGTGGCTACCAACAGTGGCCAAATCAAGACTGGCTCGCTCAGCCGCACCGACCGCATGGCCAAGTACAACCAGCTGCTCCGCATCGAGGAGCAACTCGGCGACAACGCCGCCTACGGCTACACCAAGCTCCGCTAAGCCGGCACAGCACAATGAAATCAAAAAGAAGGGAGTCCGCCCAGGACTCTCTCCTTTGTGTTAAACCCGAATCGGGCATTAGGATTTATGTTAGATCAGGTTTTATTTTTAGCAAGTTGTAAAGATGTTGTTGAAGGCATAGCGGGCTATGGCGAGACAATATCTGCAGCAAGATGCAAAAATAAAGCTGATATGACATAAACAGACCTAAAAAAACATTCGTCGGCCTAATGACCGATTTGGGCTGAAACCCAAATAAGCTCAAGATTGGTTTTGATTGCATCCACTACAACTCAGGGAAATCTTGCTTGAGAATGCGCGAGAACTTCTCTGCCCCCAAGTCCGACAGATGATCGCTATCGCGAAAATCACGGCCCGCAAAACGGCTGTCGAGCATGTAATCTCCGTATTTAGCATCATACTTGCTCACAAATCTATTTATTACGTCATGCATGATAGCAATCTGCTTAGGATTAATCATGCCAACATATTTTTCCCACATGGGCACGGTGATGACAATAATGTTAACATTGCGACGCTTGCACCACTCGCCTATTTTATTAAGATACCGCACGTTGTAATCCACCAGCGACCAATCCTTGCAGCCGTGAGACTCGACAGTGAACTTTGCATCCTTAAGCATCGCGGCAGTGTCGAAATGATCGGGTGCTGTAAAGATGCAGCCCCAACCTAAGCTATCGCAATCGGGAGAATTAGTGCCGGTGAAGAGGTTTTCCACCACTCGCTGAAACTTAAGGGGGAACCGCGAGAAATATGAAATTTCAAAATTATATTTTGAGAAATCGCTGTGCTTATCATAGCCGTAATAAATCTTGTAGTAAATGCCTCTGAACCATTCGCTGCCTTCCTCAAGAGGTGGGTCAAAAATGTTGCTCTCGTCCACAACCACTACCAAGTTCTTAATATTGGTGAGCTGCGACTCAAATTTTGTGAGCAGGAAATAATCATACTCATGCCCTTGACTCACATTGGCAATGTTGAAAACGCTATCGCCCACCACATCGGGCTTTATGCCATAATAGCTGTGAGAATTGCCTGTGATAAGGGTTTTCACGCTGCTGCTGTGATGCGTCATCCAGTCGTTCTTCAAGGTATAGGAGTTGGGAGTGTTGCGCACCACAATTTCGCAGCAACCCAGCAGCACGCCAACGATGGCAAGAAATAATGCAGAGTATTTTAAAAAACGCTTCATAGCACTACCTTTTTATTTCAGAATTGGAAATACAAGAAAACCTGACTCGTTTCTTGCCACAGCAAGGTGTAGAGGACAATCAGCACATAGAGTGTCCACCTCACCCACCGCTTGGCGAAAATCTTACCCGAAAGTTGAAGCACATGCTGCTTGTCGCGCTGCATCCACTCCACAACCATGAGCATCAAGCACAACAACAGCTGCCACTTGCCAATGACGTAGTCGAAGTGAAATATTGAGCTGCTGCACATGTGGCTGATGAAGCTACATGCCGTGCTGATGTCGGGAGCACGGAACAAAATCCAGCCCCACGTCACCAGGAAGAACGTGAACACTATCATAACAACTTCATTGAGCGAAGGCAGCAAGCGATTGTAGCCCACATTGTGCTCAAACTTGCTCTTTAATGGCAAGAAGCGATAGAGCGCGCAAAATGTGGCATGAAAGAGTCCCCAAAGCACAAACGACCATTCGGCGCCGTGCCACAGACCACTAATGAAGAACACCACATAGAGATTGAAGATGGTCCTGCCCAAGCCACGCCGGCTGCCACCCATGGGAAAATAAACATAATCGCGAAACCACGACATCAATGAGATGTGCCAGCGGCGCCAAAACTCTGGTAGGCTGCGCGAAAGGTAGGGGATGTCGAAGTTCCTCGATAAATTTATGCCAAATAATCGCGCACAACCTATAGCTATGTCGCTATAACCCGAAAAGTCACAATAAATCTGAAATGAGAACAAAACACTGCAAACAACCAAGTTGAACGCAAAATGGTCGGCATAATTGTTCCACACGCCATCTACAACCCCGGCTATTGAGTCGGCTATGATTAGCTTCTTGAAAAAGCCCCACAGCATCTGACGGCAGCCATCTACCGCCTTGCTGTAGTCGAAGGCGCGTGGCTTTAAGAACTGTGGCAGCAAGTTAGTGGCTCGCTCAATGGGTCCCGCCACAAGCTGCGGAAAGAAGCTGATGAAAGCAAAGAAGGCCACCATGTCGCGCACCGGCTCTATCTTTTTGCGATAGACATCAATTGAGTAGCTCAATGCCTGGAAGGTGTAGAAACTTATTCCCACCGGGAGAATGATGCTTGCCGTGGGCCAGTCGAGCGTCAGGCCAAGCATGGCAAACACATCATTAAGACTGGTTATGAAGAAGTTGTAATACTTGAAAACGGCCAATATCGAGAGGTTCAAGACAATGTTGGCTGCACTCACCGCTTTTTGACATTGGCGCCTGCCCTCACATCGCGCTATCAGCAAGCCGCTCGCATAGCTGCAAAGCGTGGTGATGGCTATCAAGACCAAGAACCTCCAGTCCCACCATCCATAAAACACATAACTTGCCACCACAATTAGCATGTTCTGCTTTTTGGTGCTCCTAAACACAAACCAGTAAAGCAAAAATACCAATGGCAAGAAAATGATAAATTCTATAGAATTAAACGACATTGTGCGGGATGTAGTAGAAAAATAATTTACAAAGGTATAAAAAATGAGATGAAAACAGAATACTTATTGCCAATAAACTTTTTCAGTGTAAAATTTGCCCGCAACCAACAAAAACACTAATTTTGTACTTCAAAAGAAAAGTCAAACAGCAGAGCACCAACCCATTAACTCTTGCAACAAGAGGTTTTCAGCATTAATGTAACTACATTTCTTGATTAAACACCAACGACTAAGATGGCAAACAAAAATAACACAGTTGTTGATTACTACGACAACATTGCCGACGACTACGACAACAGCCGCTTCGGGGGCAGCTACGGACAATTCATCGACTACCAGGAGCGGCGCTTGCTCGACAAGCTCATAAAGCCCATCCCTGGCGGCAAGCGTCTGGAAATAGCGTGCGGCACGGGCAGGCTCACTGGCTACGCCACCCATGCCCTCGATGCCAGCGCAGCCATGATGAAACACGCTCAGCAGCGGCATCCGCAGGTCATGTTCCGTCAAGCATCGGCGGCTGAAACTGGATTCGACGACAACATGTTCCACACCATCTACTGCTTTCACTTGATGATGCACCTTGAGCCATCTCTCATCCAGGACATAATCACCGAGGCACACCGCATCCTCAAGCCTGGTGGCCGTTTCATCTTCGACATCCCGTCACAGAAGCGGCGCCGGCTCATCCACCACAAGCACCAAACATGGCATGGTGGCACCGATTTATCCAAAGACGATGTGCTGAAAATGACATCACACCTCTTTGACCTGGGCAGCACCCACGGCATCATGATGATGCCAGTACACAAACTACCAGCAAGGCTGCGCAGCCCCCTGCGTGCATGCGACTATGCCCTTGCCGGCTGCTGTCTCCTCAAGCAATACAGCTCTTATATAGCCTACGAGCTAATCAAGAAATGACAAATGCCCCTTGAAAATTTATAAGGAGGAAATCTTGTTGTGGATTTCCTCCTTAAATTATTATCTATCAAGGCTCTAAACTGGTCAAAATTTATTTTATTTTCTTTATCTCAAACGGCTTCAGTCCTTGTTCTTCCTGCTTGATGATCACAGGCATGCCCACGCGGGCATACTGCTCCTTGAGGGTGATGATGTCGGCATCGTGCAGGCGTATGCAGCCTTCGCTGGCGCGACCAGGCACTGTGTTCTCGTTGTTGGTGCTGCCGTGAATGCCAATACCATGATGTCCCGGTGTGACAAGCCGCAAGAACCAGTCGCCATAGGCTCTGATGCTGCCACGGCCGTCGCCAAAGTCGTGAAACCAATCCTTAGCATCGATGATCGAATCGATGACGAAGGGCTTGCCGGGTTCGCTCTCGGGCGTCTTCATGTCGCCAGGTTTCTCCTTCTGGCCCTTGTTAAGACTCAAGCACACCGGGAACTGCGCCACAGGCACAGTGTCGCCACCGACAGGGGCATAGACCGTGAGTTTCAGGTCCTTCTTGGAGATAACGATAAAGGTCTTAGCCTTGTCGTAGGAACCCTTATAGATGTCCTTATACTGCTCCACAGCAGGAGCCTTAGCTTGCTCGGGGTTGCTCTTGTGGGCCTTGTCGCCGTCACCACAACTGCTCATGCACAGCATAGCTACGATGCCGGCTGTTATTACCAAATTCTTCATAGTTGTCATTACCATTTTCACTTCTGCTTAACAGGTACAGCCTTAGAGTGGGCCTTGAGTTCCCAATCCCAAGGGCCTTGAGTTTCATTCTTGATAATGACTGGCATATTGAGGTAGGCATATTGCTCCTTAAGGTAAATGATGTCGGGGTCGCGCAGGCGGATGCAGCCCTCGCTGGCACGCCCGGGAACCGACTTCTCGTTGTTGGTGCTGCCGTGGATGCCTATGCCGCGATGCCCTGGAGTGACCAGGCGCAGGAACCAGGCTCCGTAGGCCTTGATGCTGCCACGTCCGTCCTTGAAGTCGTGATACCAGTCATGGGCAGGCTTAATGGCATCGATGTAGAAAGGCTTGGCTGGGGTGCATTCAGGAGTCTTCATGTCGCCGCGACGCTGCTTCTGACCCTTGTTCAAGCTCAGGCACACCGGAAACTTTGCCATCAGCACTGTGTCGCTACCCACCTTGCCGTAAACATATAGCCTGAGCTCGGTTTTAGAAATCACGATGAAGGTGTTTTTCTTATCAATAGCGGGAGTCTGGTAAATCACCCTCTGATCGTCGGCCGTGGTTGCAAGATTGGCCTCAACTATCTGCGCGCTGGCTGCACAAGCCAGACAAGCAAGCATAATCAATGATAAAAGTTGTTTCATATCTGCGTCAGTGTTTTTTAGTGCCACAAAGGTACTCATTATTTTCTTTCCAGCAAAAAATCAAAAAAAACTCTCAAAATTATGTAGTTTTTGTATCTTTACTGCGTCTAACGGATGTAACAATTAATGAAAATGAAAAAAACAGAGGCTAATTTCAAGGAAATCCTGCGCCAGCACAAGAGCACCATCTACTCGGTATGCTATATGTTCTCACAAGACCATGACGAGGTGGAAGACCTCTTCCAGGAAACGCTCATCAACTTGTGGAATGGACTTGACAAGTTTGAGCAACGCAGCGCAATTGGCACCTGGGTGTGGCGCATCGCTCTGAACACATGCATCACCAGCGACCGTAAGAAAAAACGACGCGTCGACACCGTGCCACTGTCGCTTGACCGTGACTTTCTCGACAGTGACAGTGCCGAAAACAGACAAACGAAACTGCTGCACCAGCGCATTAGCCGCCTGCAACCTTTCGACCGCGCCATCGTGCTACTGTGGCTCGAGAACATGAGCTACGACGACATCGCAGCCATCGTGGGCATTACCACCAAAGCTGTGGGGGTGCGCTTAGTGAGAATTCGCGAACAATTAAAACAAATGAACGACAACGATACTAAACAATGACAATAATGAAAGACAATAATAATAACATGAACGAACTTGAGCAAATGCGTGAACAGATGGCATCTTTCAAGAGCCGTCTCGACAAGCAACAAATCGTCAACGAGCAACTGGTGCGCAATAGCATGGGCTCGAGGCTATCGTGGATTAAAAACTACATCTGGTTCGAGATAATAATAGTACCCATCCTGCTCATCATCATGGCAGTGTTTCATGCCGGCAACGGCTTGTCATGGTGGCTTTACGGCTTCCTTGCCACAGGACTGATTGCCGACGTGATTGGCGATTATATCATCAACCGAATCCCCAAGAGCCAACTCCTGAGCGGCGACCTCATTGAGACCAGCCAACGTTTAGTGAAGATGAAGAAGCAACGCTCAATGTGGTTCATCGCCGGCCTGATATTCGTCACGATATGGCTCGTGTGGTTCATTCTTGAGGTGGTATTCATCATCGACCCAGGATGCCAGTTGCCCGACCACAACATTGTGGTGGCAATACTCGTGGGATCCATTGCAGTTGGAGGCGTGGCAGGAGGCGTGGTAGCCTGGCTCATCTTCAGCAGGATGCAACGCACCAACAATCAGCTCATCGAGCAAATCAATCAAGTAATCCAAGAGGACTAACAACCGTCACTATCCATGAAGAAGAATATTATCTCTTATGCAATCCCCATTGTGATTGGGATTGCGCTAGGCCTGGGCAGTACATGGCTGAGCGGCAGCAACGCCCACGAGCACAGCGACAGCAGCATTATGCACGACGTCGCTTCAATACTCATCATGCTTGTAGCGCTGTTCATAGCAGCCTACCTGCAAATCATTCTTCATGAGGCGGGGCACCTGGTGTGCGGCCTTGCGAGCGGCTATCGATTCGTGTCGTTTCGCGTAGGCTCATTCACGCTCATCAAGTCCAACGGCAAGCTGCAACTCAAGCGTTTTAAACTCGCTGGCACCGGTGGCCAGTGCTTGATGGCGCCATATAGCGATGTGCAACCTGTGGACATCCCCACCATTTTCTACAATGCTGGCGGCGTGCTCATGAACCTCGTCACCGCCACCCTGGCACTGGTGTTGCTATTGACATGCAAGAACAGCATGCCCCTGTGGCTCATCTACTTCTTGGGGTCAACGGTGGTGATAGGCTACGCCCTGGCACTGCTCAACGGCCTGCCATTGAAGATAGGTGGCGTGGCCAACGACGGCCACAACATGCTGCACCTGGGCAAGAACAAAATGAGCGTGAAGGGATTCTACAGCCAACTCGTGATCAACGAGAAATTGCAGAATGGTGAGCGCATGTCGCTCATGCCCGAGGAACTTTTCGACCTGGGTGGCGAGATTGATTACAGCGACGCCCTACAAGCCAACGTGGAGCTGATGCGCATTGGTCGAGTGCTCGACCAGGGCCACATCGACCAAGCACACACCATGCTCAAGGAGGTAATGACATTTCATGGCCATGAGATGCTGCCACTGCTGCGCTTTGAGGCACAAAGCGAACTGATATTCACCAGCCTAGCCACTGGCGACATTGAGCAAGCCATGAAGCTCACCGGCGACAAGCAACTCATGTCCTACATCACCCGCCATGCCCGAGTGATGACCAGCAAGCAGCGCATCGTCATGGCAAAGACCCTGATTCTTGACGGCAACCGCGATGAAGCTCAACGCATGCTCGACCAAGTGATTGCCCGTCGCAACAGCTTCCTGATGCAAGGCGAGGTGGAGAGCGACATCGAGCTGATGATGCAACTCCTAAATAATGAAAACATCAAAGAAATCACACAAAAATCAACAAATTAACAATTAATAATAACACGAAACTGAACTTTTTATCAATTAATACCTACCTTTGTAGGTTTAAAACTTAACAAGAAAAGCATTAAATATAAAAATCTATTAATAATAACTAATTTTTCAAAGCATGACACTAAGAAAATTTTTTGCAGCAGCCATGATGCTCATCTTCATGAGCTCGATGGCACAGCAGATGCCTCCCATCGAGAACGACCCCTCGGTGCGCACCGGCAAGCTGCCCAATGGCTTGACCTACTACATCAAGCAGAACAACTGGCCCGAGCACCGCGTGAACTTCTACATCGCGCAACGCGTGGGCTCGCTACAGGAAGAGGAGAGCCAGCGAGGCCTCGCACACTTCCTCGAGCACATGGCATTTAACGGCTCGGTCAACTATCCGGGCAATGGCGTGATCGACTACACCCGCTCGCTCGGCGTGGAGTTTGGCCGCGACCTTAACGCCTACACCAGCGTGGACCAGACAGTTTATAACATCAACGACGTGCCCAGCACACGAGTGAGCGCCATCGACTCATGCCTGCTCATTCTCAAGGACTGGTCGTGCGGACTCTTGCTCGAGGACGAGGAGATCGACAAGGAGCGCGGCGTGATTCACGAGGAGTGGCGCGTGCGCTCAAGCGCAAGCCAGCGCATGCTCGAGCGCAACCTCGAGACTCTCTATCCTGGCTCGAAATATGGCAAGCGCATGCCCATTGGCCTGATGAGCGTGGTCGACAACTTCAAGTACAACGAGCTGCGCGACTACTACCACAAGTGGTATCGCCCCGACAACCAGGCCATCGTGGTGGTGGGCGACATCGATGTGGACCGCACCGAGGCTAAAATCAAGGAGATGTTCAGCGACATACCCGCTCCCGCAGCCAATGCCGCCAAGGTGGTTGACGTGGAGGTGCCCGACAACGACGAGCCCATCTTCGTTATCGACAAGGACAAGGAGCAGCAATTCAATATCATCCAGGTGATGTACAAGCACGACCCCATCCCCGAGGCAATGAAGAGCGACCTCTCTTATGTTATCATGGACTATGCCATCGACATGGCCTGCACAATGCTCGACAAACGACTCAACGAGAAAGCTCTTGAGCCCGACTGCCCCTACATGCAAGCAGGAGCAAGCAATGGCACCTTCATCTACTCTAAGACTAAAGATGCCTTCACATTAGGCATTATTCCTAAGGATGGCAAGAGCGCCGAGGCTGTGCAGGTTGTCACTCAAGAGGCTCTGCGCGCCGCCAAGCACGGCTTCACAGCCACCGAGTTTGCACGTGTCAAGGACGAGTACATGAGTTCTCTCGAAAAACGCTACAACAACCGCAACCAGATCAACAACAACAGCTTTGGCCGTGAGTATTGCGCTCACTTCCTCAGCAACGAGCCCTATCCCACCGTCGAGTGGCAGTACCAGATGATGAACATGATTGCTCCAAGCATCTCGGTCGACATGATCAATCAAATGATGGCTAAGCTCATGCCCACCGACGACAAGAACCTCGTGGTGATGAACTTCAACACTCAGAACACTGAGCTGCCCACCAAGGAGAGCATCAAGGGCGCTATCGACGCTGCTCAGGCTGCACAGCTCGAGGCCTACGTCGACAACGTGAAAGACGAGCCACTGATGACCAACCTCCCAACTCCTGGCAAAATCGTGGCCGAGACCACCAATTCGCAATTAGGCTTCACCGAGCTCACACTGAGCAACGGTGCCAAGGTCATCCTCAAGAAGACCGACTTCAAGGACGACGAGATTCGCTACTATGCCGAGTCGCGTGGCGGTAGCTCGCTCTATGGCAAGGAAGACTGGGCAAGCTGCCAGATGTTCGACGCCATCATCGGCGCAAGTGGCCTGGGCAACTTCTCGAGCAACGAACTCGAAAAAGCACTCGCCGGCAAGAACGCCAACGTCAACCTGCACCTGTCAAATACTACTGAGACTTTGGTGGGCAACTCCACCAAGAAGGATATTGAGACTATGTTCCAGCTCAACTATCTCTACTTCACCGATATCAAGAAAGACGAGAAGTCGGTAGGAACAGTGCTTTCGTTCCTCGAGACTCAGCTCAAGAACAAAGACGCCAATCCACAAAGTGCCTTTAGCGACAGCATCCAGACCACTGTCTACAATCACAACTGGCGCAGGCTTCCTTTCAAGCTCGAGAACCTCAAAGACGTTAACTACGACCGAGTGCTCCAAATCGCTAAGGAGCGCACAGCTAACGCTGCCGACTTCACATTCTACTTTGTGGGAAGCTTCGACGAGGCAACCATCAAGCCTCTGATCGAGCAGTACATCGCTTCGCTCCCAGCACAGAAGGGCAAGAAAGAGAACTTTGCAGAAATTCCAGAGACTGTTAGTGGCTTAGTATCGAACGAGTTCAGCCGCAAGATGGAGACTCCACAGGCGTCATCGCTCATGATGTGGCACTCATTTGACGCACCCTACACTGTTAAGAACGACATCATGGCCGACATCACCGGACAGCTCCTCGAGTCACAGCTCCTGAAGAAGGTGCGTGAGGATGAGGGCGCAGCCTACTCGCCCAATGGTTTTGCTTCGATTAACTTCCTTGGCGACAAGGTGCTCACTCAGGCCATCACTGTGATTTCGCTCAATCCCGACAAGAAGGACATCGTGCTCAATATCATGCGTGAGTCGGTCGACGATCTCGCATTTGGCAACATCGACACCGATGCCATGACCAAGATCAAGGAAAAGATGGCTAAGGACTACGACACCAACGCTAAGAGCAACGGCTACTGGATGAACGTGCTCAAGCTCTTCGTGGAGCGCAACATCGATGCTCACACTGGTTACAAGAACGTCCTGAACCAAGTAACAGCACAAGACATCAGCGACTTTGCTTGGCAATATCTCTCTAAGAGCGGCAACCGCATCGAGGTGGTCATGAACCCCGATAAGTAAGCAACCCGCTGTCAAGCTCCCCTTTGATTTAGGAGAGACACACTCAAAACTAAGATTGCGCTCGACCTTGAGTCAAGCGCAATCTTCTTTTTAGTATTTATTATTCAGGTTTTATCAAGAAACTCTCTGCTGCCAGCGAGGGCCGTTGCAAAAAAATGCACTTAGCTATGAAAAAAAACAACACTAAACGCTCTTAACTTGTAAAAAAATATTAATTTTGCATTGATATAATCATTCGAAGACACATCCAAATAAATATTAATATAAAATAACCACATTTTTCAACATCTTTAAAATCATGACTCTAAGAAAATTATTTGCAGCAGCCATGATGCTCATTTTCATGAGCTCGATGGCACAGCAGATGCCTCCCATCGAGAACGACCCCTCGGTGCGCACCGGCAAGCTGCCCAATGGCTTGACCTACTACATCAAGCAGAACAACTGGCCCGAGCACCGCGTGAACTTCTACATCGCGCAACGCGTGGGCTCGCTACAGGAAGAGGAGAGCCAGCGAGGCCTCGCACACTTCCTCGAGCACATGGCATTTAACGGCTCGGTCAACTATCCGGGCAATGGCGTGATCGACTACACCCGCTCGCTCGGCGTGGAGTTTGGCCGCGACCTTAACGCCTACACCAGCGTGGACCAGACAGTTTATAACATCAACGACGTGCCCAGCACACGAGTGAGCGCCATCGACTCATGCCTGCTCATTCTCAAGGACTGGTCGTGCGGACTCTTGCTCGAGGACGAGGAGATCGACAAGGAGCGCGGCGTGATTCACGAGGAGTGGCGCGTGCGCTCAAGCGCAAGCCAGCGCATGCTCGAGCGCAACCTCGAGACTCTCTATCCTGGCTCGAAATATGGCAAGCGCATGCCCATTGGCCTGATGAGCGTGGTCGACAACTTCAAGTACAACGAGCTGCGCGACTACTACCACAAGTGGTATCGCCCCGACAACCAGGCCATCGTGGTGGTGGGCGACATCGATGTGGACCGCACCGAGGCTAAAATCAAGGAGATGTTCAGCGACATACCCGCTCCCGCAGCCAATGCCGCCAAGGTGGTTGACGTGGATGTTCCCGACAACGACCAGCCCATCATCGTCTTCGACAAGGACAAGGAGCAGAACAACAGCGTCATCCAGATCATGTTCAAGTCCGACCCCTTCCCCACTGAGATGAAGAGCAACTTCATGTACATGCTTCAAAATTACGCCATCAACAGGGCTTGTGGCATGCTCAGCAGCCGACTCGAAGAGCAATCTAAAGAACCCGATTGCCCCTACGTTATGGCAATGGCAAGCTACGGCAACTACCTCTTCTCAAAGACTAAAGATGCCTTCACCATCATTGTTATTCCCAAAGAAGGAAAGGCTGCTCAAGCAATTGAGGCTGCTGTCGAAGAAACTCTCAGAGCTGCTCAGCATGGATTCACCGAGACTGAGTATGCAAGAAACAAAGACGAATACATCAGCTCACTCGAAGACTATTACAACAATCGCAACCAAGTGAACAACGAATCGTTCGGACGCGAGTATTGCTCTAACTTCCTCGAGCAAGAGCCTTATCCCTCTATCGAGTGGAGATACCAAGTAATGACCATGCTCACTCCGGAGCTCCCCGTCGAGCTCATCAACAAGACGATGGCCGACTTCGTTCCTGAAGACAACTCTAACTTGGTGGTTCTGAGCTTCAACCCCGAGAATGTGGAGCTGCCTTCGGACCAGAGCGTTATCGCTGCCATAGGCGATGCCCGCAACAAGAAACTCGAGCCCTATGTCGACAATGTGAAGCAAGAACCCCTCATCACCACCATGCCCAAGGCCGGCAAGATTGTGAAGGAGACCAAGAACGACAAGTTAGGATTCACACAGCTCGAACTGAGCAACGGTGCCACCGTGATCATCAAGCCCACTACCTTCAAAGACGACGAAATCAGCTACTATGCCGAGTCGCGTGGCGGTAGCTCGCTCTATGGCGAAAAGGACTGGGCCAACTGCGGAATGCTCTCAACCCTGATTGAGATGAGTGGTTTGGGCAACTTCTCTAACTCCGAGCTCGAAAAGGCACTCGCCGGCAAGAACGCTTCGGTTCAGATGGACATGAGCGACGAATACGAGTCGTTCACCGGTTCTGCTTCCAAGAAGGACCTTGAGACCATGTTCCAGCTCAACTATCTCTACTTCACTGCTATCAACAAGGACGAGAAGTCGGTGGGACGCATCATGTCGCTGCTCGAGAACTTCCTCAAGAACAAAGACGCTATGCCCGAGGCAGCCCTCGAAGACAGCGTTTCGTGCACTTTCTACAACCACCACTGGCGCAACAAGCCATTCAACGTAGAGAACCTTAAGGAAATTGACTACGACCGAGTGCTCCAAATCGCCAAGGAGCGCACAGCTAACGCTGCCGACTTCACATTCTACTTCGTGGGAAGTTTTGACGAGGCCACCATCAAGCCTCTGATTGAGCAATACATCGCTTCGCTTCCTGCCCAGAAAGGCAAGAAGGAAGACTTTGGAGAAATTCCACTCTATGCTAAGGGAAAAGTCACCAATGAGTTTGCCCGCAAGATGGAAACACCACAAGTGTCGTCAAGAATCATGTGGCACACCTACGACCTGCCCTACACTATGCAGAACGACCTCCTGGCCGACATCACCGGACAGGTGCTCGAGAACATTCTGCTCAAGAAGGTGCGTGAAGACGAGGGTGCGGCCTACTCGCCCAATGCCAGGGCTTCGATCAGCTTCTCGGGCCACAAAGTGGTGACAAGCGCCACTGTGAGCTGCGAGTTCAAGCCCGAGAAGAAGGACATTGTCCTGGCTATCATGCGCGAGTCGCTCAACGAGATTGCCACCGGTCAAGTCACTCAGGACGTCCTCGACAAAATCAAGGAGAAGATGGCAAAGGACTACGACACCAACGTCAAGGACAATGGCTACTGGATTTCGTGGCTGAGCTTCTACGTTGACCGCAACATCGACGTGTACAATGGCTATAAAGAGGCTCTGAACAAAATCACTACTCAGGACATCAGCAACTTCGTCAAGCAGTCGATGCTCAAGACTGGCAACTGCATCGAGGTGACGATGACCCCACAAGACTAATCAAGCCATAGCCATGCTGCCGCAATGCAGTGGCAGCATGGCACATGCCAGCTCTACCGCAGCGTATGCCCCTCATTGGTGGCAGACACTGCGGTAGTTTTTTTCTATCAAATTGTTTTTTTGAATCGACGGCGCAAAAATCATGACTTTTTATTGCATTCTTCGGCAAGTTTTTACTACTTTTGCAATTGTGATAATCATTTTTTTATTAACCATATAATTTATAATGCGTATGAAAAAAATTACTCTTCTAATTGTTGCATGCATGGCAGTTATGACTGCACAGGCTGGTGCCATCAACCAAGACAAGGCCGACAAGTTGCAAAATTCTAAGGTCACTGCCACCGTCAAGGCCGAGGGCGACATCGTAGCTCCTCCAGCCGATGCCGAGCAGATGCTCTACAACTTCCAGGGACACGACACCTACACCGACAAAGACAAGGCTTTTGAGGTGTTTGTTGTAATCGACAACAGCGACATTTACATCAAGGGTCTGAGTGAATATCTCACCGAGGGATGGGTGAAGGGCACCATGGCCGATGGAGTAGCTACATTTGCCGCTGCCTACATGGGAACATTTGAATTTTGGGGCGATGCCTATGCACTCGACTTCGACGGCGCCTCATTCACCATGAACGACGATGCCAGTGTGCTCACTGCAGCCGAAGGCTACACCACCTCGGTCGAGGGAGAAATTCTTGACGAGTTTATCAATGTCACCCTCACCAAGGCACTGCCCGAGATTGCCACTCCCGCCACTCCCACCATCACTAATTTCACCGAGGACAACTACGGCCATTACTTGGAGATGACAATCCCCACCACCGACGTTGACGGCAACGAAATCTTCGCATCATTGCTCAGCTATCAGATTCTCGTGGATCGTGGCGGCGAGCAGAGTGTGTATGAGTTCACCACCGATGCCTATGAGTTCCTTGAGGAGAACATGACCGTGGTTCCTTACAACTTCACCGACTACTACGACATTGACGTGGCTGGCAAGCAGGTCTACATCTATGGCGACGACATCGACCAGTGGACCGCCATTGGCGTGAAGAGCATCTACACAGTGGGCGACAAGTCGCGCGAGACTCGTGAGAGCGAAATCTTCTGGTATCAGCTCACCCAAACCGCAATAAATGGCATCAGCAGCAACGATGTGGTTGAGACCAGCTACTACGACCTGCAGGGCCGCAAGGTTGACGCCAATGCCACTGGCCTGCTCATCAAGCAGATGCGCATGCGCGACGGAAGCGTCAAAGCCGTCAAGGTGCTGCGTTAACAATCACCCCCCATAACACACAAGATAGCGCCCTATCACTAAGGCGCTATCTTTCTTTTTTGTATATATTGAAGTTTAATCATTAACTGCTCACTGTGTCGAAGGTGCTCGTCGCGAGTTATGTCGTCATGTGAATTTGATGCAGTTTCGTTATTTATAGCTGATTTGTCAGCAATCGCTTGCACAGGCGGCTCAACGACTCGGGAGTGATTCCCAAGTAGCTGGCGATGGCGCGGTTAGTCAAGCGGTTGTGTATGTCAGGAAAGCGTCGCGAGAGTGCCAGGTAGCGCTCCTCGGGGGTGAGGCAGCAACTGTCTATCGCCTCGAGCATTGCCTTGTGAGCCAGCGCCTCGGCAAGTTTCAGCCTCATGACAAGCCCCATATCGGCATCAATCTCACCTATGGGCAACTGATAGATAGTTGAACTCTCGAGTGCCACAATGTCGACAGGGCTGGGAGCCTTGTTACGCATGGCACTGTAGCATGCCACCAGGTCGCCAGCGAAGGCAAAAGAAATGATGCGCTCATGGCCTCGGGTAGTGAAGCTGGCATATTTTATCGAACCACTTGTGAGCAAGCCCACTTTGCTGCCGTTTTCACCCTTGTGACACAAAAAATCGCCCTTTGCCAGCTCAACCTTTCTCCCCTTGCTCAACAAGAGGCTCTTGGCGGTTACATAAAAGTCTTTCTTGGTAAAATCAAGATATGTCATACTCTTTTTTATGCAAAATTATTATTTATTTCATTGACAGGCATTGACTAAAATCAACTTCGATAGCCATTGCTGCAAGATGTTGATTTCACTCAATGCTTAGAGTGCTTATTGCTTCTCAATAATAAGACACAACATCACTGGTTTTTGTTGCAAGAAAAAGCATGAAACATCCAAAAACTTGATTCAAATCAATATAGCAGAAGAAGCAGAAGAAGAAAAATGCCCCAGTCGCGAGAGCCTCGATAGCACTTGACTGGGGTGAAAGGTATTGTGGAAATTCAAGTTGGAATTTATTTTTTGTACTTGCCATTGAGCCAGTTAATGGCTTCATCAAGCAGACCGCTTACAAAAGTGTCGTTACAGCCCTTTTGACAATCTTTCAAGTTCTTGACACAGAGTTTCTTTTCACTGTCGGTTATCACGCCATCGGCACGCTTGCACATCTTCAGGAGCTCAGTGGCATAGGCGGCTCCTTTGCTGGGCGACTGCTTTACCTTCTCCTTGAGCTTGTTGCAGTACATTGCGAATGTGGTGAGCCAGGTAGTGTTATCATCATTTACCTCATCGTTTACCTGAGAGAAAACTTTCAAAGCCATGCCATTTCCAAACTGTTCACCCAGCATCTCAAGCTGTGGAGACACAGCTTCAAGATTTCCAAAGTTGCTCAAGTTGATGAGGCTGTCAACGTTGAGAGTAAACACATTTCTATGGTTATTCTTTAATCTCGATGCGTCATTGGCCAGATAATCATCGGGTTTCTTACCATAGATTTTATAAACCTTGCCAATGTAGCAATCATCATTGTCTTGCCGCCACTCAATGGCATAGCTGGTGCGGAAATCGCTTTGGCGCTCATCCTTGAAGCACACAACCATGAAGTCCATCTCGTTGTCGGCACCAATGAGCTCAAAGTCGTTCTTGCCTGTGCCATAGGCTATGGCATAAGTAACGCCATTGCTGCCAGCTTTGCCCATAGCACTGTGATAGGCTTTCTCACTGTCTTGCGACATGGCGCGTGTCAAGTCCCTGATGAGCCCACTTTTATTACTTGGCAGCTTGAATTGTTTCACAATGCACTCTCCTGTGAGTTCACCCGAGCTTGAATCTCGGTAGTCGATGTTTTTGTTCATTGTCACGAAGTCGTCTATAGCCTTTGAGAATTTGCTATAGGCATTGGCCACATGTTCTTGTGCGGCACATCCCATCACGGCAAGTATTGCCATTGCTATCACCATAGCAGTTGTGATAAATAGATTTTTCATATTGCTGGAGTTTTTATTATTTAAATACTACTTGAATTAATTGCGGATTCTCGTTGGCGAATGACTGCCGAGCTTGATAAACCCGGGCACGCCCTGAATATTGCTCCTGAAGAACCTCCTGCCGTTCTTGCTCAATGATGAACTTATCGGCCATGAGTTCTTGCTGCGCCTGTTCCACCTCGCCTTGCTCACGCTCCATATCAATAGCATCAAGAGGCGCTTGGCGTGATGCTTGATGCCTGCGGGGTTTCTCTTTCAACTCACGCTTTGTCTTGTGCTCAGCAATCATCTGATTGTGATGTTCAGGCTCTGCTGGCTCGTGAATCTTGGTGGTGGCGGTTTCAGCCGTAACTGGCGAAAGAGCTTTAGAAGGCACCACGTGAGGTGTGATTTGCTTTTTAGGCAAAACCATAATGATTATAGCTGCAACCGCAGCTGCTACCGCCACAAGCCACATATGGCGAGTGATGTTTCGTCTCTCACTTGGCTCAGCATCTATTGGCATTCCGTCATCAAAGTAAGCCATCATTTCCTTGAACGGCAACCACTGCTGAGGGACATTGTGGGTTGTGGCAAAAAAATGCCTCAATTCACGCTCCTGCTCTATAGTGGTCTCGCCTTGCATGAAAAGGTTGAGCAGTGATTCGATGTGTTTATATTTATTACTCATAGCTGATTTCTTTTCTTAATTTCATCAAGTAATTTAAGGCGGGCTCTTGACAAGAGACATCGTGCCGAACTGCTTTCGATGCCCAGACGGCGGGCAATTTCGTCATAACTCAGACATTCCACCTGTCGCATGTGAAGCACTGCATACTGAGTGCTGGGCAACCGCCGCATTGCCTTGTTGAGCCAGGCTGCCTCTTGCGATGAAATGAGCGAGTCGTCGGGAGCAACGAGCTGCGACCTTAGCTGTTTTGTGTTTATCTCCATTATGGGCACGCTATTGTCGTTGCGATGCAGCATGGCAAGATTGTGTCGCGCCATCACCACAACAAGAGCCTCGAGTGAGCGGTACTTGTCGAGTGTGTCGCGCAGCTGCCACAATCGCAGCAGCACGTCTTGTGCCACATCCTCGGCCTGCATCAAGTCAGCCCCACATGCCAGGCATGTGGCAACAGCCTTCTCGCGCAGCTTGACCGCCACTGATTCAAACTCTTTCTCACTCATCACTATTAAGACGCAAAAAACGGCATTTTGCGTCAACGATTAACCTTTTTTTAATTTTTTATGATTTCATGCGCTTTGCGCTCAACATTTTTCGCTAAGCACCCTTTTTCACTCACACTTTGTGGAATTATAATATTTTTAGTACTTTTGCATGCCAATATAAACTATATGTAAACAATTTTTTTAAAACAATGAATAACAATCTTGAACTATTGCGCGAGTTGATGCGCGACAAGGGCGTGGATGCCGTGATAATTCCTGGCACCGACCCTCATCAGAGTGAATATGTGAGCGACTACTGGAAATTCCGCGACTGGGT
>CAMHNO010000045.1 GCA_946186575.1 uncultured Prevotellaceae bacterium | reverse complement strand
CAAAATAGTCATCACCATCGCTAATTATCTCACTGGCATACTCGCAGTCGGGGAGTTCCATTATCCTGTCGCCCATCAGGTCATAAATGTGACCCTCGGAGGTGAGCACATAGACTTGGCGCTCGCCACGGCGCTTGACAACTTTGGGGTCGTCATGGTCACACGCCGAGAGCATGATTAACGCGCCTATTACAAGCAGAATTTGAGTCTTAAATAATCGCATAACATCATTTTTTTTGCAAAGATAAAGAAAATTTCACAACAAAGTCGGTATTGATTTCAAAAAACTCATGCAACAGCACTTTCCAAAATAAATTATCTTCTTTCTCGCTTCAATAAAAAAGCATCACCTTCGCACTGAGATGGTCTTTTCTTGAGATTTTTGCGTTTTTCTGATGCGGTCTATAGTCTTTCAGCAGGAACAATGTTTCTTTTGGAGCGGTAACCATAGCAGGTCACCAAAGGCGGCATTTGCATCCATTTATATCATATTTAACCCTGTTTTAACGGAAGAAAATCAGTGAGTTGGGGTTATTTATAGCCTTTAACTAACTGATTTTCATTTATTTTCCGTTTTAGTGAATCGGCTGGGATTCGAACCCAGGACCCACAGCTTAGAAGGCTGTTGCTCTATCCAGCTGAGCTACCGATCCCAGTCTTTATGCGGACAAAATCCTCAAAAAAGCGGTGCAAAGTTAATACATTTTTCGGGATTGACAAAATTTGTAAAATAATTGTTGTAAATTTGCACCCCAAAAACTCGTTTAACCCATGAATTTAATGGAAAAAGTGCGCAACTTGCGCATCGACAGCTATAACTATCCGCTCCCCGACGAGCGCATTGCCAAGCACCCACTGGCCGAGCGCGAGCAGTGCAAGGTGCTAATGTTCAAGGATGGCGACATCACACAACATCGTTTTCACCAGGTGCCTGGGCTACTGCCGCAGGATGCGATGCTTGTCTATAACAACACACGTGTGATCAACGCACGCCTGCGCTTTCGCAAGCCCACTGGCAGCACAATCGAGATATTCTGCCTCGAGCCAGTGGCACCGCGCGACTACCAGCTCATTTTCCAGACCACCAGCCAGTGCACCTGGCTGTGCCTGGTGGGTAACAGCAAGCGCTGGAAGAGCGGCAACCTGCTGCAGCAGGTGATGGTCGACAACCAGAGCATCACCGTGAGCGCCGCGCGTGGCGAACGCCGCGGCAATGCCTTTGAGATAACTTTTTCCTGGAATGGTAATGGCGAGGTGACCTTTGCTTCACTGCTCGAGGCAATGGGCGAAATACCTATCCCTCCTTACTTGAACCGCGGCACCGAGCAGAGCGACCTCACCGACTATCAGACGGTGTATAGCCACATCGACGGCAGCGTGGCAGCGCCCACGGCAGGACTGCACTTCACCGACGAGGTGCTCGCCGAGTGCGACCGCCGCGGCATTGCACGTCGAGAGCTAACGCTGCACGTGGGTGCCGGCACGTTCCAGCCTGTGAAGAGCGACAGCATTGGCGACCACGCCATGCACACCGAGTTCATTAGTGTGTCCCGCGACCTGCTGGCCGAGCTTGCCACAACCCAGCGGCCCGTTATTGCAGTGGGCACCACCAGCGTGCGCACCCTCGAGAGCCTTTACTATGTGGGGCAGATTCTTGAGACCAACTCCGACGCCACCGAGGAGGAGCTGCGCGTGACACAGTGGATGCCCTACTCCACTCCATGTGAAATATCGGTGCAGCAGTCGCTGCAAAACATTGTGGACTATCTCGACCGCCACGGCGCCAGCGACTACCTGGGCAGCACTCAACTAATGATTGCCCCTGGCTACACTTATCGCATTGTCAAGGGCATGATCACCAACTTCCATCAGCCGCAGAGCACACTGCTGCTGCTTGTAGCGGCTTTTGTGGGCGACGACAACTGGCGCGGCATCTACGACTATGCCCTCGGCCACGACTTCCGCTTCTTGAGTTACGGCGACGCTTGCCTTTTCATGTAGCAACGCCTCGCTCACACACAAATAACTATCACCCACCGCAGGGCTCACCTGCAGTGGGTGATTCATTCTTGCTTGGATAATTGCTACTTTACACCTCATCAATCCACTTTGCGGTAAAACAAAAAAAATGCCGTCAGATTCACATCTCACGACATCCTCACCATAAAATTTAAATACTAAAACTTATTTACCTTACAATAACTTTTGTGTGTATGTTAACAATGAAAAAGAATCTCTTCTCTTTTTACTATGAATATTCACTTGCTGGCTCTTGGCAACCAGCCAGAATACATGTGCGTTTTTGAATTAGCAGCCTTTTCAATAGGAATAGATTTTTAATTTACTAATTCGACTATGCAAATTTACAACTAATTATTCAAATAAAAAAGTATTATCCAAAATAATAGGCATTTTTTATATTTCATTAAGTTTTTAATACATGTATTTAAGACAAAATCGATAAATTTGTCAATTCCACACATAATTTGGTCGTATATTCAAATTCCTTTAATACAATTATTTATATTTTTTCTCATACAAACACTCACCAAAGCACATTTTTTTGTCAAAAAAAAATTTTTCCAAACCGATAAAAAAGAACTCATCAATCAATTTTCAATACAATTTCACTACTTTTGCAACAAACAAGGATGCCGCATCACTGGTTATCCCGGCTACCATACCGATGACTATGGCAAAAAGGACAACGAAGACTATGGCAAAAAGGACAACGAAGACTACGGCGAGGGGTGGGAAGACGGCTATGACTATTGAACTACATAGTACCTCGCACTAACATTATCATGGAACCATCAAACACTACGCGGGAAAAAGTTGCACATTATTATAAAATAAATTAACTTTGCCAGTTGTTTTAAAAAAATGTGACAAGAAATTGCTGAAAACTCTAACAAAACAAGTAGGCAGCTTCAAGACTGCATCAATGCTCACCCCAATCTTCATTGCACTCGAAGTGGTGATGGGAGTGCTCATACCTTATGTCACATCATGGATTATCGACGAGGGAATAGCAAAGAGCAACTTGGCAAACGTGTATAAATACGGCGCCATCATGCTGGTGCTGGCGGCCATGAGCATGATATTTGGCATCCTTGCTGGCAGGTTCTCGGCACTGGCATCGTCGGGGTTTGCAAGAAACCTCAGGCAAGCCATGTTCAGCAACATACAGACTTTCTCTTTCTCGAGCATCGACAAGTTTTCGTCGTCGGGGCTCGTCACTCGCATGACAACCGACGTGAACAACCTCCAAAATGCGTTCCAAATGCTGCTGCGCATCTCGGTGAGGGCACCACTCAACCTCATTTTCAGCATTTTAATGTGTGTGTTTATCAACACTCGCATGAGCGCCATTTTCGTGATAGCGCTCGTCATATTAGGCACTGCACTCTATCTCATCATCAGCCGCACTGTGAAGCTCTTCACCCAGGTGTTCAAGAAATATGACGACCTCAACAATGTGGTCCAAGAGAATGTATCGGCTATCAGAGTGGTGAAAGCCTTTGTGCGTGAGGACTTCGAGAACAAGAAGTTTGGTAAGGCGGCTCAGGCACTCTACAGCCTCTTTGTCAAGACCGAGGGACTCATGGCACTCAACCACCCTGTGATGATGATTGTGGTGTACGGCTGCATAATAGCCCTCTCATGGTTTGGAGCAAGATTCATCGTGGCTGGCGACCTCACCACAGGACAGCTCACCTCGCTCTTCACCTATGTAATGACAATTCTCTCGGCACTGATGATGCTCTCGATGATATTTGTGCAACTGACCATGAGCGCGGCAAGTGGCAAGCGCGTGGCCGAGGTAATCAACGAGAAGGCAACCATCGTCAATCCTGAGAACCCCGTCATGACTGTAGCCAACGGAAGCATCGACTTTGACAACGTGTGCTTCACTTACAACAAGACTGGAGTGCCACCCACCCCCGCAACATTGTTAGCAGGGCAGACGGCAGCTGCCATCGACGACTGCGACTATGCCATCAAGGACGTGAGCCTTCACATCAATAGCGGCGAGACCATCGGCATCATTGGCGGCACAGGATGCGGCAAGTCAACTCTGGCGATGCTCATCAGCCGCATGTACGACGTTTCGCAAGGAAGCATCAAGGTGGGCGGAGTAGATGTGCGCGACTACGACCTCGAGACGCTGCGCAACAATGTCTCGATGGTACTGCAGAAGAACGTGCTCTTCACCGGCACGGTGCTCGACAACCTGCGATGGGGCAAGAGCGACGCCACACTCGAGGAGTGCGTCGAGGCATGCAAGCTGGCTTGCGCCCATGAGTTCATCCAAGAGATGCCGCAAGGCTATGACACACTCATCGAGCAAGGCGGAGCCAACGTGTCGGGCGGACAGAAGCAGCGCCTGTGCATTGCCCGGGCATTGCTCAAGAGCCCCAAGGTGCTCGTGCTCGACGACTCCACAAGTGCTTGCGACACCGCTACCGATGCCCGCATTGGCAAGGCCCTGAGAGACTACATGCCAGCCGTAACCAAGATAATAGTGGCTCAGCGAGTGCACAGCGTGATGCACGCAAGCCGCATCATTGTCATGGAGAGCGGGCGCATCACAGGTTTTGACACTCACGACAATCTGCTCAAGAGCAACAACATATACCGCGAAATCTACACTATCCAAACTCAGGATAGTGGCGATTTTGACAAACCCAAGTAAGATGAGCGTGCTTACTGTTTCAAAATTTCTAAGCAATATTAAACATCCCATGTGTGACATCAAATATACGCCCGCTTGATATCGCCAATGGATTTTAAACAGATATTCATGAAAAAGATTTCTCTATTTCTTGCCACCATGCTACTTGCAGTGGCATCAGTGAGAGCTCAAGGAGCCGCGACTACAAGGGCATTGTCATTGAGAATGGCACAAAGAAGATAATCAAATAAATATCCTGTCAGTTATAATTTTATGCCAAAGTGTAAACTAACATAATATCAAAAGGACAATGAAACAAATGATTTTTTGCTTGGCTGTGTTGCTCATGTGCGGCATGACAGCGCATGCTCAAAGGGAATTCACGCTCGAAGATCTCAACTTCGGCGGCAACAACTACAGGAACATGGTGCCACAAAACAAAACTCTCACATGGTGGGGAAACCAGCTTTTACATTGTGAGAAAGACTCCATGTGGACCGTCGACACTAAGAACGGAAAAGAAAAGCTCGCCTTCACAGCTCAGCAAGTGAAACAATGGGCAGGTGTTCAACACGACGTGAACCTCAAGTGGGCATCGTTCCCCTATCCCGACAAGCCATTAATGCTCATCTACACCAGCGACAGCCGCTTGCTTGTCGATGTCAAGAATCACAAGCTGCACTGGAGGCAGAGCACCGTGGGCGAGGAAGCCTCCGACTGGAACAAAGTCAGTCAAAATGTGGCATACGTTAAGGACGACAACCTGTGGGTCACTACTGCCAACGGCGGATGTCGCCAAATCACCAGCGACGGCTCGCGAAGCATTGTCTACGGCCAGGCTGTGCACCGCAATGAGTTCGGCATCGAGAAGGGCACTTTCTGGAGCAATCAGGGCGACAAGCTCGCTTTCTACCGCATGGACCAATCGATGGTGGCCGATTACCCCTTGATCACCGTTCCCGAGATTTACGACTCCACGCATATTGAGGCCACTCCAGCACCCGAGAAATATCCCATGGCGGGACAGACTTCACACAAGGTGCAAGTGGGAGTACTCGACATTGCCACCAACAAGGTGACCTATCTCAACACTGGTGACCCAACCGACCGTTATTTCACCAACATCGCTTGGAGTCCCGACGACAAGCTCATCTACATGCAAGAGCTTAACCGTGACCAGAACGACTGCCGTCTGGTGAGCTACAACGCTGCCACGGGCGACAAGATTGCCGAAATCTACCGCGAGACAAGCGACAAATATGTCGAGCCTCAGCATCCCATTACTTTCTTGCCCTGGGACAATTCCAAGTTTGTCATGCAAAGCCAGCGCGATGGCTACAACCACCTCTACCTTCACAACGCCGACGGTTCTCTTATCAAGCAGCTCACCAGCGGCAACTGGGTGGTGATGGACATGTTAGGATTTGACACCGAGCGCAAGGCAATTATCATCGCCAGCAACGAGATAAGCCCCATACAATGCAACATCTTCAGCGTGGACATCGCAACTGGCAAACGCACTCGAGTAGATGAAGGCGGAAAAGGATGGCATGGAGCTATGCTCAACTACAACGGCACATGGCTCGCCGATTACTATCAAGAGCCCGATGTACCACGCAACATAGCCATCGTCAACACTGCCACTGGCAGTGCATTGCGCTACTTCACTGCGCCCGACCCATGGCTGGGCTACAACGTGCCCGAGTACTCCTGCGGCTCAATCAAGGCGGCCGATGGCACTACCGACCTCTACTATCGCATGGTAAAGCCCATTGGCTTCGACCCAAACAAGAAATACCCCACAGTGGTCTATGTCTACGGCGGGCCTCATGCCCACAACGTCGACGCTCGATGGCACTACTGCAGTCGCAGCTGGGAGACCTACATGGCACAGCGTGGATACCTGCTTTTCATACTCGACAACAGGGGTAGCGAGAATCGCGGACGCGACTTTGAGCAAGCCACTTTCCGCCACTTGGGGCAAGTAGAGATGCAAGACCAGATGTGTGGCGTTGACTACCTAAAGTCGCTGCCCTACGTCGACAGCGACCGCCTGGGCGTGCACGGATGGAGTTTTGGAGGATTCATGACAATCAGCTTGATGACAAACTACCCCGACGTGTTTAAGGTGGGGGTTGCAGGCGGGCCTGTGATTGACTGGAAATGGTATGAAGTGATGTATGGCGAGCGCTACATGGACACACCTCAAGCCAATCCCGAAGGATATGCGCAATCGTCGCTCATCCACAAGGCCAAGGACTTAAAAGGCAGGCTGCAAGTCATCATCGGCCTCAACGACCCCACAGTGGTGCCACAACATGCCTATTCGTTCCTCAAGGCTTGCATCGCCGCTGGCACCCAGCCCGACTTTTATGTATATCCAGGGCAAGGCCACAACATGATGGGGCACCAGAGCGTGCACCTGCACGAGCGCATCACGCGCTACTTCGACGACTACCTGAAATAATTTTTATCTGAAATCTGTTATCAGCTCCCTCTATCATTAGGGGGAGCTGTATTATATTCTGTGGTTTGCACTCACGAGCAGCACCTGGCAAGTAAAATTTTGTAACCTATAAGCCAAAAATCTTCACTGCACCCAATTACCTTTTACCATGTAATCTTATATATAAATAAAGACACATTTATTAATCATTTATCCACATTCATTATGACACAATATTATATTTCTATCGACGGAGAGAACACCCTTGGACCTTTCACTAAAGATCAGTTGCTATACAACGGTCTCACGCCATACACACTTGTTTGGTGCGAAGGCATGGAAGATTGGCAGCAAGCCTACTTAGTGCCTGACTTGGAGGACACTTTAGCCAACGCCGCACAACAAGAATTTCAGCCATACTCCGACAGCGTATCAGGATTCCACTACCTCACTAACGATAACGAGCAGCAAAACAGCTCTCGTTTCAACAGCTATAGCGATGACAGCGATAGTGGTTGTGGCGGATGGGCAATCTGGCTTGGACTCATCATCATTATCAACATCCTAAGCGCAGTTTTTGATTGGAATTTCTGGGTTTGGTAAAAATCGCAAAACGGCTTGAAACGCCAAATAATTAAACATCAAAACCATCTGCAAATCGCACTCCGATGAAACACTATATAGTCAATTTGGCTTTTGGCATCACATTTTTGAATCTTGCCATAGTGGGAATTTGTAATCTAAACCTTACAAGCTCCTTCATGGCAATGGTTCAAGTTTGTGCCATTGCGAGCAACACACTCATGGGAGTTATGATTTTGTTCAACACCATTGCATCATCCTCATCATCGCCTTTGCACAATCCACACTGGCTTGGGATGATTGCATGCAACATTGCTCTTGTCAAACTCATCGATGCCACCCATCCCCTATGCGGCGCACTATCCCTTCTGTTTCTGGTGGGCTTTGTCATTGTCATCATTTCGGTTCTTTCTATTGGCCGTAGTTTTGCAGTCACCCCCGTGCTCTCACAAATCAAGACACGGCACATCTACCGCATGGTGCGCCATCCCATGTACTTAGGAGAGATTCTCATGATCACAGCATGCTTCCTCACTTCAATCACTATCGTGTCGAGCATCGTTATGGCGCTCTTCATAGTCTTTGCCGTCCTGAGAATTCGTGAAGAAGAAAAACTCCTTCTAAAAAGTGACAGCTACAAGCAATACTGCATCACAACCCCTTGGCGAATCATCCCGCACCTGTGGTAAGAAAGACATCAGGCACAAGACAGGCATGTTATTTCCGCTAAAAAACAATTTAAACCCCACAAATTCCTCACTTTTCTGTTAAACGAAGTTAAATTTTGCGTTTTTCTGCTTGAAAATTATGTTTTATAACACAAAATGCTATACCTTTGCATCAGTTTTCATGGTATTAGTTTTTTAAGGTTATGAAATCTTAGTCGTCGTGAGACGACACCTTTTCATTGTTTTAAGGTTTATGTTAATGGTATTAGAAAGTTAATTAGTTAAGCAATCCCCGACGATGAGTCAGGGATTTCTTTTTTTTACACCTCTTCCCCATGCCCCACTCCATTCTCTCAGAATCTCACACAAAAAACTAATCGCTAAAAAGCAAAAACTGAAAACTATTTATTACCTTTGCATTTTGTTTGATAATATGGCACGATTATTATTTTTAAAGTTCCTCACGCTGTCGCTACTGCTGGTTACTGTAGTGATGGCCCTTGGTTCGTGTGCCTCTACCAAGCATGTGCCCGAAGGGCAGTACCTCCTCGACAAGGTGAAAATCAACATCCTCGACGAGGAACACGTGAACGAAATCAACAAGAAAGAACTCAACAACTACCTCAGGCAGACCGAGAACCACAAGGTGCTGGGAGGGTTCAAGATGCAGCTGGCAATATATAACATAAGTGGAAAAGACTCTACCAACTGGTTCAACAAGTGGATTAGAAGAGTGGGAGCACCACCTGTCATCTACGATTCCACTCTCACCATGGCAAGCGAGAACCAGCTGCAACGAGCGCTATCAAATAAAGGATACCTCAACAACACGGTAACAAGCCACGTCGACATCAACGCCAAGAAAAGGAAAGCTCAAGTCAGCTACAACATCACGCTTAACGAGCCTTACCGCATCAGGTCGATAAAATATGATATCAAAGACGACAGTCTGCGGCAGCTAATTCTCAGCGACACGACCGACTTCCCCATCAAGTGCTCTTCACTACTCGACCACAAGAAACTCGACGACGAGCGAGAACTCATCGTGCAACGACTCAGGAACAACGGATATTACGCATTCAACAAAAGCTATATCACCTTCATTGCCGACACAGCAGCCCACTCTCACGACGTGGACCTCACACTCACACTCAGCGATAAAATTCAAGACCTGCCACACATTCCTCACGTCGACAAGCACAGGCAGTTCTTCGTCAGAAATGTCATCTTTGTCACTAACTATGATGCTGTCACCATGCAAGAGGGCGTGTATGGCGAGCCCGAATACTACAACGGCATCACAGTGCTCTACAGCAACGACCACTACATCGACAAGAAAACACTCGATGAGAATTGCTTCATAAGACCCGGAACAGCCTACAAGGCAAGCGATGTAGACCGCACCTACAAGGCGCTGGGCCGACTCGGAATCATCAAGTATATCAACATCGACATGAAAGCGGTGGGCGAAATCGACGGAAATCTATGGGTCGATGCTTACGTGCTGCTCAACCGCGACAAATCGCAGACCATCTCTTTCTCACTCGAAGGAACCAACAGCGAGGGTGACCTGGGGTTTGGCATCGGAGCTGACTATCAGCACCGAAACATATTCAAAGGATCGGAGTTGCTCAACGTCAAGTTCAAGGCGTCATACGAGAGCCTATCGGGCGACCTCAGCGGTCTTATCAACGACAACTACAGCGAATACTCAGGCGATGTGGGCATCACTTTCCCTAAGTTCAAGATGCCCTTCCTCCGAGACAGTTTCAAACGGCGCATCCAAGCCTCCACCGAGTTCATGACAAGCTTCAACTATCAGGAAAGACCCGAATACACTCGCGTGATTGCTGGTGCGGGATGGAAATACATCTGGAGCGAGCGCAACAACCAGATGCGGCACACATTCAACCTCATCGACCTGAGCTACGTCTACCTACCAAAGAGCAAAAGCAATTTCCTCGATAGCATCACCAACCCGTTGCTACGCTACTCCTACGAGAACCACCTCATCATGCGCATGGGCTACACGTTCTACAAAACCAACAGACGCGCCACTGCACCATTCACAACCACGTGGCAAGACAACATCTACACCGTCAGAGCATCAGCCGAGACTGCAGGCAACCTGCTCTACGGTATCTCGCACTTGATTAACCAAAAACGAGAAGAAGACGACAGCTACAAGGTGTTTGGCACCAGATATTCACAATACGTCAAGCTCGACGGCGACTTTGCCATGACCCACTACTTCAACCAGCGTAGTTCTATCGCACTGCATGCCGGACTGGGCATAGCCATTCCCTACGGCAACAGCACCGTGCTACCGTTTGAGAAACGATTCTACTCGGGCGGAGCCAACAGCGTGCGAGGATGGGGAGTGAGAACCCTCGGCCCTGGTAGCTTCGACGGCAAGAACGCTCAAAACAGCTTCATCTATCAGTGTGGCGACATCAGGTTAGATCTCAACATCGAGTACAGATGCAAACTCTTCTGGGTGCTCGAACTGGGAGCATTCATCGATTGCGGCAACATCTGGACCATCAAGGAATATGAAAACCAGCCTGGAGGTGTGTTCAAAATCAACAAGTTCTACGAACAACTCGCACTGTCCTACGGCCTGGGACTACGCATGGACTTCACCTATTTCCTCGTGCGACTCGATGTGGGCATGAAAGCTCACAACCCTGCTTCGGGACAAGAGCACTGGCCACTTTTCTCACCATCGTTCAAGCGCGACGCCGAATTCCACTTCTCCGTGGGATATCCATTCTAAATCAAGTATTTTTTAAGCAATATGAAGAAATTAGCAATTTTCGACCTCGACGGAACACTGCTCAACACCATCAAAGACCTGGGCGAAGCTGTTAACTACGCCCTCGACCGCAATGGATTTCACACTCATAGCATCGCCTCCTACCCTTTCTTTGTGGGAAACGGAGTCAAACGCCTCATCGAGAGAGCATTGCCTGAGGATGGACGCAAAAACTCCACCATTGTAAAAAACATGCTCACCGATTTCAAGCAGTTCTACAACGAGCACAACACCGACAAAACCACACCCTACGACGGCATACCTCAACTGCTTGACCAATTAAACGAAATGGGAGTACAACTGGCAGTGGCAAGCAACAAATACCAGCAGGCCACACACAAAATCATCAACCATTTTTTCCCACACATCAATTGGGTGGCTATTGCAGGTCAGCAAGATGGCATCCCCATCAAGCCCGACCCAAGCATCATCTTCATGATCCTGGCACAAACTCGCGTTGCCAAGCAAGACACCATCTACATTGGCGACTCGGGTATCGACATGGACACAGCACGCAGGGCATGCGTCGACTCTATAGGAGTCTCATGGGGGTTCCGACCAGTTAAAGAACTCAAAGAGTATAACGCCAATGTAATAGTCAACCGCCCGCAGGACATAATACCCATCGTCGAAAACGGAATACCACTATAATTCCGCACAACAATCAACAAGATAACACGGGCAAGAACCAGAGAACCACAACCAACAATCAAAAAACAAGAAAAACCACTATTTTGGAACAAAAAAATGACAATAAACTTGCACAGTTCAAAAAACAACCGTACCTTTGCAACGCTTTTCGCAAGAAATGGCATGGGTGCTTAGCTCAGCTGGTTCAGAGCATCTGCCTTACAAGCAGAGGGTCGGCGGTTCGAATCCGTCAGCACCCACCCAAAACAAGATAATCGAAGGACGACGAAGGTCGCCCTTTTTTGTTTTAACGACTCTACTATAACTTTATCGCTATGAAACGATGGAAAACCATTAAGAGTGAATACCTAATCCGCCGCCCGTGGCTCACTGCCAGGCGCGATGCGGTGCAGCTGCCCAATGGTGTGGTCAACGATGAGTTCTATGTGCTCGAGTACCCCGACTGGGTGAACGTGATTGCCATAACCACGCAGGGACTCTTCGTCTTCGTCAGGCAGTACCGCTATGCGCTCGACCTCGACTCCATCGAGCTTTGCGCAGGAGTTGCCGAGCCTGGAGAAAAACCCGTGGAGAGTGCCCAAAGAGAACTGCTCGAGGAAACAGGATACGGTGGCGGCAATTGGCAGGAGATAATGACAATAGGGCAAAATCCAAGCACATGCAACAACTGGACTCATTGCTTCCTGGCAACCGGAGTAGAACGGCTTGGCGACCAAAGCCTTGACCCCACCGAGGACATCGACGTCGTGCTACTATCAAGAGACGAAGTCCTCAAACTGCTACACTCCGGCAAACTCAAGCAGGCACTGATGCTGGCACCACTGTGGCAGTACTTCGCAACACACTAAGGCATGAAACTCAAAATGGCAGTTCACGTCCCAACTCACCCTCACAGGCAAGGCCCGACATCTCAAGTTCGCTTGCCTTTACTATATCCTTTATACGACTTCGATATTCGCTCCACTTGTTAAGGTCTTCAAGTTCAATGCGGCGGTTTTTGCTAATCTCTACAAAATCTCGCTCTTGCTCTATCCCCAAGAAACGACGACCTGTTAAGCAAGATGCAATTCCTGTAGTAGATGAACCTGCAAAGGGATCAAGTATCCATGCATTCTCACGAGTCGACGCTAAAATAATGCGTGAGAGCAATGACAAGGGTTTCTGAGTGGGATGTTTGCCACACGACTTCTCCCATCGTGCTATGGCGGGTAAGCGCCACACGTCTGTCATCTGCTTGCCTTCATTCAGGTGCTTCATCACATCATAGTTGAAGCGATGTGGCACTTTGCGACACTTCCGCGCCCATATCACAAATTCAGTAGAGTAAGTAAAATAACGACACGAAATATTGGGCGGCGGATTTGTCTTTGCCCATGTGACAACGTTCAATATCTTGTAACCCAATGCAGTGAGCGATGTGGCAACACTAAAGATGTTGTGGTAGGTCCCACTAATCCATATTGTGCCATTGTCTTTGAGTTTCTCTCTGCATAGTGAGAGCCAACGCATGTTGAAATCGTTTACCTCATTAGGGCTCTTGCCTCTATCCCAGTCTCCTTTATTCACACTAACTATCTTGCCAGCCTGGAAACTAATGCCATCATTGGACAAAAAATAAGGAGGGTCGGCAAAGATCATGTCAAACTTAAAATCAAACTGCTTGAGCAGTTCCATACAATCGCCATGAAGCAGAGTGAAATCACGATTATCGCTGCGGTAATATGGAAAAAGAGTTGCCATTACACTTTGACACTATCAAGAAAGCTATTAAGCGTCTGAAGATTGTAAACATTTGGGATTGTATAATATGCCTCTTGCAATTTATTTTTTGCGCTATTCCAGCCTATGCCGTCAGTAACCCAAACAAATTCAAAGCCTTGAACAGAATTAACTTTTGGAGCCAATTCAGTAAAAGAACGCGCAGTTTCATTAAGTTTACTACCTCCACCACTATAGAAATTGACTTCCATCAAATATGTTTTCTCTATTGTTGGGATAACAAAATCAAATCGCTTTTTATCAGTACCTAGTGCAGCTGTTAATTCAGGCCATTCACTTGAATAAACTTCTTTGCGGTATTCAATTCCTGAATTCTTTATTATTAGCTCCACTGTATCTTCCATAAGATGACCACTACGATTCTTACGTGCATTAGAATCCAGACCAGCTTCTACACCAAAAACATAATCAACAAGATTTTTTATACTTTTATCAAGAAATACTTGATATAGTCCAGTACCTTCTATATATTTAATTACTCCCTCTTTTGTTTTAAGATAACTATCAAGAAGTACAACTTCTGCATTATCATTAATCACTTTTTTCTTGTCTTTTTTTCGGCAAGCGACAAGTATTAGCAAAGCATCAAAAACCTTTTTATCATTTTGCCATAATTCAGAAACAGCAGAACGTAAATCCTGCTTGCCAATTAAATAATTAAGAGTATTTAATTTTATCTCAATACTTGCCACTTTTTTTCTGATTTTTTCAAAATCAGTCCAAAAACTCAAAGTAGCATTAGTCTCTGATAATTGAGACATAAATTCATTAAATTGTTGTTCTGTGTGTGCTGCCATTTAATTTGCTATTGTTCTATAGTTTATAGTTTCTTATAAGAAGCTCTGTTAGCCTACCTCTTTTACTAGCATTTGCATTTACCGATCTTGATGCAAATACACGCTGTATGTCAAAACCTTTATAGAGTTCCTCAAAGAAAGTATCTTTTGGATTCTTGGATGAACAATCAGAGTTACTCAACATCCATAAAACATTTTCTTTAAGTGCTAATTGACGGCAAAAGTTAGATAACTCACGCTGGCTATCATCATCAAAATCTTCTTTAACAAATGATTTGAAGCTTGATGTGGCACTCAGAGGTCTATAGGGTGGATCAAAATAAAAGAAAGAAATCCTATCTTCATCTGTATATTGTGCTGTATTAGAAAAATCTCCTGTAAGAATTTCTATCTCATATTTATTCAGCAATTCACTATCAGCATATAGCACATCAGCATTACAGATTGTAGGGTTAGAATATCTACCAAATGGAACATTAAATTTCCCTTTAGAATTCTCTCTATATAAACCATTAAAACAAGTGCGATTCAGAAAAATCAACAAAGCTGTCATTTCCAATAAATCAAGATTTGCCTCATTAAACCTTTCACGCTGATTTAAATAGAATTCCTTTCTTGAATCTTCAACTTTGAGATTATTATATTCATTCTCAAGGTTAGTAAGCATTAAAACTAGTCCCTCTGCATCATCTTTAATAATTCTATATGCATCAGTTAATTTTTTATTTATGTCATTTATAATGACTTTCTTGATATTTGGAAATCTCTGAAGCATAAAAAATAACATAGCACCACCACCTACAAATGGCTCTATGTATATAAAATCTTTTTCATAAAGCTTATTCGGCAACAACTTAGTAAGTTGTGGTATGAGTTGTCGTTTCCCACCTGCCCACTTCAAAAAAGGTTTAGCTACACTATCAATCGATTTCATTAGTTTTATTGATTATATCCCAAACAAAATTACATCAATAAAACGACAATGAAAGCAATAGATCACTCTTTAAGATTTTTGATCAAAAAAGATCTTTTTTGACAAATTACAATTCTGCACTGATTATGATATTTATAATAATAAGATACAGATTCTAATGAGAACTAAATCAATTATTTCTTGCAAGAACGAAGTGCCTTTGTCTCAAAAAAAAGAAATGAAAGACAGCTACTGGATTACAACACAGCTTGGCGGAAACGAGATGCCTAAAAAGCACTCACACCCAGCATCACATTATGAATTGAAAATGTGACAAGTCACTTCAGCGACGAGGTGATGGAGTCAAATGTCTTTTGAGTAAGCTCCTGCAGAGTGCCAAACTCATCAGGCTTAATAGGCTCATGAATGGTAAGGGTAATGGTGCCTGGATCAACGTGGAACATCGTGCGCGACATCACCTTGTAAGAACCGTTGATGGTAATGGGAACAATGGGTAGCTCAAACTCCTTTGCAAGCCGAAAGGCTCCGTGCTTGAATTCATGAATTTTGCCGTCATCAGTACGGCGGCCCTCGGGAAACACCACTATCGACATTCCCTTCGACAGTCGTTTTTTCGCGTCATTCATAGTCTTCACAATGCCACGAGCCGAGTGATTGTCAACCATGATGTGACCAGCCATGTGGCAAGCCCACCCCACAAGCGGAAAATTGTGCAACCCCTTGCGCATCATCCACTTGAAGTTATGACCCAGATAGCCATAAATCGAGAATATATCATAAGCTCCCTGATGGTTAGCCACAAACACATAGGAGGTGCTGCGGTCTATCAAATCACGATTCTCAACCTTGACCTTCACGCCAAAGAAGAGACACATCGCCCTCGACCACCACTTTGCAGGATAATATCCCCAGTAATCGCTGTCGAACAGGCAACCCACAATAGTTATAATACATGTTATGATGGTGAGCACCAGCAAGATGGGCGCAGCAATGCAGTAATGGTATATTCGGTAGAAGATATTCATGACTCACATTGATTGTCTTTTCATGTGGCAAAGGTAATGAATATTTACCAAAGTAGCAACAACTGACCACAGCTAAATCGCACCCCACACCAGCTTAACACCACCGTTGCAGAGCCACACCACAAAACTCCACACCATGCAAATTGCGCCTCGCTGCCGATGGCTGGCAGCGAGGCGCAATTTAAGGTCCTGAAGCACTTGATTCAGTGCTTTTTTACTGGTCTTGAAAGAACTACAGCGATTACTTCTCTTCGGGCTCGGGAGCAATGAGCTTGTAGCCCTTGCCATGAATGTTGATAATCTCAATCGATGGATCGGCCTTGAGATGCTTGCGAAGCTTAGTGATATAGACATCCATGCTACGGGCGTTGAAGTAGTTGTCGTCAATCCAGATGGTCTTGAGCGCGAAATTACGCTCAAGTATTTCGTTCACATGAGCACACAGCAGGCTCAGCAGCTCGCTCTCCTTGGTGGTGAGCTTGGTTGACTTGTCGTCGACAATGAGCACCTGCTTCTGAGTGTCGAATGTGAACTTTCCAATCTTGTACATAGTGATTTCCTTGCCCTTCTTGCCCTTGACACGGCGCATGATGGCATCGATGCGCATCACAAGCTCTTCCATCGAGAATGGCTTTGTGATATAGTCGTCGGCACCTATCTTAAAACCTTCAAGTATGTCTTCCTTGAGCGCCTTGGCAGTAAGGAAAATCACCGGCACCTCACTGTTGATTGTGCGGATTTCCTGAGCCAGCTGGAAACCGTCTTTCTTGGGCATCATGATATCGAGCACGCAGATGTCGTACTTACCCTTGAGGAAGGCTTTGTAGCCACTCTCACCATCGGCAAAGAGGTCGGCGTTATAGCCCTTGGCCTGTAGATACTCTCTTAAAAGCATGCCAAGATTCTCGTCATCTTCGCATAGCAGGATACGCAATTTTTCGTCCATAGTGTTATTTATTTTAAAAGTGGTAATGTAATAATGAATCTCGAACCTTTACCCACGTCGCTGTCGGCCTTGATTGTGCCATCAAAGAGGGTTATCATCTTGTGGACATAGGCCAAACCCAGTCCAAAACCTTTCACGTCGTGACGATTGCCAGTCGACACGCGGTAGAACTTCTCAAATATCTTCTTCAAGTCTTCACGCTTTATCCCAATTCCGTTATCCTCTACCGTGATGACTATGTGCTCGTCATCAGGATTGCGGCTGGTGACAGTGAGTTTGGGCGCAACACCCTCTCTCCTATACTTGATGGCATTGTCAAGCAGATTGAAGATAACATTGGTGAAATGCATCTCGTCGACGTTCACAATGGGGTCGTCGCTCTGGAGGTCGGCAGTGATAGTTCCACCAAACTTCTCCACCTTGAGCTTAAATGTGTTTACCACGCTGTCGATAACAGCATCGGCATCCACTTCCTGAAGCTTCATAGTGGCACTCGTGCGGTCAAACATCGACATCTGCAACACCTTCTCTACCTGGAACCGCAGTCGCTTAGTCTCGTCGTTGATAACGGTTGCTGCCTGCTTTAGCAGCACAGGACTCTTGGCCACTGCCGGGTCGTTGAGCATTTGAGCGGCAAGCGAGATCGACGAAATGGGTGTTTTAAACTCGTGGGTCATGTTGTTGATAAAATCATTCTTAATCTCACTCAGCTTTTTCTGCCTGAAAGCTAATATAATGGTGTAGATAAATACCGCCATGAGAATGAAAGTGAAAAAGAACGATGGCAACATGAACTTTATAGATGACAAAATATAGTTTCCCTTGGTGGGGAACACCACATTCAAAATGCAGTTGTTACCATTGGGGTCATTGGGAAATAGAATCTGGGGATACACGCTATTGGGCTCACTGCTGCTCGCCTGATAGCCAGGAGTGCAATAGGCAAGCGAACGCGAATGATACTGCACAGCATACTCAAAAGGCATGTTAAGGCCATTACTCTGCAGCTCCTGCTTGATATATCGGCCCACGGTTGCCGAGTCGGCACGTTCCGAGATAGGACGATCGCTGGCATGGTTCAGGATGTTCAGCACCACCTCGTTCAGAAGGCTGCGCTCGTGAAGATAGATGTGCTTGAGCACCTCCTGGCGGCTCTTTCTGCTGTTGATTGCTGGACCCAGCTTAGGGCGAGCAATGCCGCCACCAGCGGCCGAGAGCGACGAGCGTGGCGTCTCATCACCATCGGCATCCATGCCAAAAGTGTTTCCTGCAAGCCCCGACGTTGTTGTGGGAAATATTGAACGCTGAGCATCATCAAGGTCTTTATCCAAAAAATGCTTCGTTTCCTCACGTTCAAGATTCTCTGCCACATTTTTAAGACTGCTCATGACAGCCATGCTGAACTGTTCATTGCGCATCTTAATCATGGTCTCAATATACATGATTTGCACAAAGAGCAATCCCAGTACAGCAATTGCCATAACCACAGTCAGAATCCATATAGTGGACTTTTTCATGAGCTTCTTAAGTTTAATATATAATCAAGCCCAGAAGGCTATTTATTAGCTTTTCATTATGTCGCCAACATAGTTGCCTTGAGCAACCACATTAAAGCATTACCATCAAGTTGTGGAAGTGTTAACAAACACCCTTATTTTAACTTAACGATGCAAAATTAACAAAAGTGTGTGAAATTAAAAAATTTTGAGCAATTTTTTTCTAAAAAAATATTTTTTTACAATTAAACATCAATCAACACCTATTCAGCAGTTAATTGTGAATTTAATTTGTTACAAGCCAAAGACTACACATCACGAAATATATGTGATTAAAACAGACTGACATCAATAAAGAGCCACATTGCTCAGTGCACAGCGTTCAGCGCATCGCAAAAGAAAACAAGTATTATGGTAGCAGCCCGGGGCCGACAAAAAAAGAAGGGAGCCACGAGCGCTGGGCTCGAAGCTCCCTGTTAGGTGGCGATTACCTGCGCCTTCCCATGTCGCTGACCATCGCCGTGGCGGGGCTTAGGGCTCTGGTCCAAGGACGGGGGCGGCGGGGGCAGGCCCGACGAGCCCGGGGCTCGAGCCTGGGGCCGACAAAAAAAGAAGGGAGCCACGAGCGCTGGGCTCGAAGCTCCCTGTTAG
>CAMHNO010000044.1 GCA_946186575.1 uncultured Prevotellaceae bacterium | reverse complement strand
TTTCATAGACTTACGTTTTTGTTAAATAAAAATTTTTATTTGTTAAACACTAAAATGATTTGTATACCTTATCAAAACATTGTGCAAATATATAGCTTTTTTTTTGATTGTTAATCATTTTCTGAGAAAAATCTTCAAAAAAAGGTCATTTTTTATGATTTTTGAGACATTTTTGGATTTCAGATGCAATATTTTGGGGCGAAAAGCCAAATTTTTGGTCCAAAATCTTGTAGGGAGCCGATGCTCCAAAGTGGTCGAGCCCGAACACTGTGCCACCGTTGACTATCGATTTCAGAGTGGACGGCAGCCCTGCAGTGAGTCCAAATGCTGGCAACTGTGGCGGGATGGTCTCATGCTGGTATTGCAATGGTTGGTTCTTGAAGAGCCCGATTGATGGTGCCGAGACTATTTGCACACTGATGTTTTGCTCTTGCTTGATGAGCTTGGTGGCCTCGAGCAGAGTGGAAACCTCCGAGCCGTTGCCCACGAGCACAATCTGTGGGTTGTCGTCCTTATATAATATGTAAGCACCCTTGGTGGCTTGCAGTGCATCGTTGTAGCGGTCGGCGTAGCTGTGGCCATGCTGTGATGGCAGGTCGGGGATGTTCTGTCGTGAGAGGATGAGGGCAGTGGGTGTTAGGGTGTTTTCCATTGCCATCTTCCATGCCACGGTGCACTCGGCACTGTCGGCTGGTCGCAGCACGAGCATGCTGTTGCGGCCACTGTGGTTCTTTAGTTCCTCCATGAGGCGTATTTGTGCTTCTTGTTCCACTGGCTCGTGGGTGGGACCGTCTTCTCCCACGCGGAAAGCATCGTGGGTCCAGATGAACTTTACGGGCAATTCCATGAGAGCCGATAGCCTTACGGCAGGCTTCATGTAGTCGCTGAAAACGAAGAAGGTTCCGCATGCTGCTATCACGCCTCCGTGCAGTGCTATGCCATTGATAATCGCTGTCATGGCGAGCTCGCTCACTCCTGCCTGGAGGAAAGCTCCCTCAAAGTCGCCGCGCGCAAAAGCCTTTGTTTTCTTCAGGAATCCGTCGGTCTTGTCGCTGTTGGCAAGGTCGGCACTCGACACTATCATGTTGCCCACACCTTGAGCGAGTGTCGCGAGCACGTTGGCGCTGGAAGCTCGTGTTGCCAAATCGGGCTTGTGCTCAATGGCGGCATAGTCGATGGAGTCGACCTCACCTTTTATATAACGGTCAAGCTGGGCTGCCTTCTCGGGGTTGGCGGTGCGCCATGCTTGCTCGGCGGCTTTGCGCTCTTTTACAATGGTGCGCAGTTGTTCGGTGCGATTGGCATAGAGCTTGGCCACCTCGGGGAACACCTGCCAGGGGTTTGTGGCATCACCGCCAAGGTTCTCGATTGTCTTCTCATAGCTTGCTCCCGACTTGCTCAACGGGTTGCCGTGAGTGCTGCATTGGCCTTCGAAGTTGGCACCGTCGTTGGTGACGCATCCGCGTCCCATGATGGTCTTGCCAATGATTAGGGTGGGGCGCTCTGTCTCGCGCTGAGCTTGGTCAAGCGCTTGTGCTATTGCTGTAGGGGCGGTTCCGTCTACCTCTATCACATTCCAGTTCCATGCGCGGTATTTCATGGCAGTGTCCTCGGTGCTGACGGCGTCGCACATGGTGGATAGCTGAACCGAGTTGCTGTCATAGAACATGATGAGGTTGCTCAGCCCCAGGTGCCCGGCCATGCGGCCAGCCTCTTGCGAGATGCCTTCCTGGATGCCGCCGTCGCTGATGAAGGCATAGGTCTTGTGAGCAAACACCTCGTCGAAGTGGGTGGCTATGAATCGCTCGGCAATGGCACATCCCACAGCCATCACATGGCCCTGGCCCAGCGGGCCGCTGGTGTTCTCAACGCCATGCTCCACATCGAGCTCGGGATGCCCAGGTGTGATGCTTCCCCACGAGCGGAATGCCTTGATGTCGTCCATTGTGTACTTGCCAGTCAATAGCAGGGTGGCATAGAGCATGGGAGACATGTGTCCTGGGTCAAGGAAGAATCGGTCGCGGGCTATCCATCGTGGGTCGTCGGGGTCATGAATTAGGAATGAGCTGTAGAGCACGTTGGCATAGTCGGCTCCGCCCATGGCTCCGCCAGGGTGCCCCGATTTAGCGTTCTCAACCATTGCGGCGGCCAGGATGCGAATGTTGTTGGCCGCGCGAGTCATCAAAATGTCATCTATCATAATAAGACTAATCTAAATATTTATATTTTTCTATTATTCTACAAAGATAGCATTAATAAGCGATAAAGACAAATAAAAGAATGTTTTTTTCAAAAAAAGTTCTTTTAAAAAGAAAAGCCGTCTTGATATTGACGGCTTTTCGAGGTGTCTCTCTTTTTTTTAATCATGTTTTACTCGTCGATAACGGCTTTGGCCTTCTTTGAGATGCGGCTGCCCACGAGGGCGTAAAATAGAATATAAGCGGCACATGCCAGTGGGATGATGAAGCTTAGGATGTAGGACTGGAAGATGTCGGCGGTCCAACCTTGCAATGGAACCAGCAGCGCTCCACCAAACACCATAGTCATGAATAGACCTGAAGCCACGCTGGTGTACTTGCCTAAGCCCTCAACGGCCATGTTGAAGATGCCTCCCCACATTACCGATGTGAACAAGCCCACTAATATGAAGAACAATACACTGATGGGTGTTTCTCCCCACAATATCTCCATGTCGTCCCAGTCGATGCCTGGCATCTGGAACGTAATGTCCTTTGGTAAGAACATTCCCAATAATATAAGGATTATTGACATTGTTGCGCACACGGTCACTTGAGTGCGACTGCTGATTTTAGCGCCAATCATGCCACCAATGAGTCGTCCTATAAGCATCAAGAACCAATATATCGCTACAATGCCGCCTGCAATGGTGGCGGTCATCATTAGGCCCGGCTCGCTCTCGTGAATAACATCCTTTGTTAGTTGTTTCTGCTTGATTTGGTCGACAGTTTTCTTTATATCATTTTCAAGGTCGGCAACGTCAAGAGAGTCTTTTCTTCCTTGTGCAGTCGCAGGATAGGCCTCTTGCTTTTTCTCCATGATTTCTTCATAAGAATCGGACAACTTGTGGAAATCAGCAGCTATCTCCTCGGCAGATTTTTCATCAATGTCGTCGAGAACATCCTCTTTATCAGAAATCATCTTGGGGGTGTCGGCTGTGAGATACTGAAGCATGTAGGTGGGAGGCCCCACTTCCAGGCCCATATAAAGGAAGATGGCGAGGATTCCAAGCACAAAATGGCGGAATCCAAATACCCCAGCCAATAAAGATTTCTCACCATTGTTTTTGTCGGACTCTTTGTCGTCGTGCACCTCGGGATCTTCGATTTTAGCGAAGAGCAGTACGATGAAAGCAACAGCAAATATTCCTAAGGCAATCATGAGAGCTGGTGTGGCATCGTCAATCTTGGCATGGGCCGCGTCGGCGATGAGCGCCCCCATGATGATTGTGACGGCAACAGCTGCCATTGAGTTGCACACACCACCAAACTGCACTAACTGGTTTCCCTTATTTCCGCCACCTCCCATGAGGTTGAGCATGGGATTGACAACAGTGTTGAGCATGCACATGCAGAATCCGGCAATGAAAGCTCCTAAAAGGTAAACCCAGAAGCTCTCGATGCTTTCCCATCCGCTCATGTATTGAATGAAGACGCCAAGCATTCCAATGGCGATGGCGAGAAGTGCAGTTTTTTTATAGCCTAATTTCTTGAGCAGTAATCCGCTTGGGATTCCCATCACAAGGTAGGCGATAAAATTGGCAGCATTGCCTAATTGAGCTGCAAAACTTGATGCGTGAAATTGATTTTTAACAATAACAGCCATTGGGCTGCAGAGGTTGGTTACGAAGGCTATCATCGCGAATAGGAAAAACATCATGATGATAGCGACCCATTGTTTCTTTTGCTGTGCCATTGTTTTTGATAGTATTATTTGTTAATATTCTTTATTACGATTATGAAAAATGTAGAATTAAAAATGCTACATCAGTGAAAAAAAGCTGGTAAAGTTAAACATTATTTTCCACTGATGTAGCAAAGATGAGATTATTTTTTAAAAACTTTTCAATATTCACGTGCACCGAAGATGTCGGTGCCTATGCGCACCAGTGTGGCGCCATGCTTCACGGCTACTGGCCAGTCGTCGCTCATGCCCATGCTTATTTCGGTGAAGTGGGGGCTGTTGAGAATGCTTTGCAGGGTCAGGAATGTGGAGTGCACGAGTTCAAATTCCCGTGCCACTTGCTCCATGTCGGTAGTGAATGTCGCCATCGCCATCACACCTGCTATGGTCACATTGCTCAGGTCGTGAAATGCGCCATTGCGAGCTGCTTGCAGCACTTCTTCGGTTGTAAATCCACTCTTGGTCTGTTCTTTAGCCACATGAAGCTGTAGTAAAACTTTAATGTGGTGATCAATTCTTGCGGCCTCTTTGTTAACCAGTTGGAGTAGTTCTTCAGAGTCAATGCTTTGAATGGTTGATGCCCAAGGCATTATCATTCGTACTTTATTCTTTTGCAAGTGGCCTATAAAGTGCCATTCAATGTCGGTGGGCAGTTGAGGTGCTTTGCTGGCAAGTTCCTGTGCTCGGTTCTCGCCGAAGATGCGCTGGCCGGCATCGTAGGCCTCTTGCAGCCTCTCGACAGGATGAAACTTCGACACTGCCACGAGTTTCACTCCCTGGGGCAACTGCGTCAGCAGTTTTTGTATGTTTTGAGTTATTGACATTTGTGCTAAGTTAGTTTACTCTTCTTTTTTTGCTTCTTTGTCGGCGAGATTTTCGGTGAGGTTGGCTGCAAAGACATCCATCAGTGGAGTCTCATCGATCGCTGCAATCTCGTAGTCGAACGCCGTGCCGCGCATGTTCTCGAGGAAGATGTCGAGCGCCTGTTTGAACTCGCTTGCTTGGACCAGGCTGTTGCTTGCTGTGCGCTTCTCGGCAGCAGTCTTCTCGTCGATAGTGATCATGTTGATTTTCACTTTGTACCAGCGGTCGCCACCCTCATGGAAGAAGATGTCGTCATATTTCACCTTCTTGACTGCAGTCACAGCAAACTCGCCAGTGGTGAAAGGTTGCATCTCCTCGGTGATGCGTGCTTCGGCCTCGGTGAATGAGAGGGCGTCGACAAGATAAGGTTCGGTAACAGTCTTTTGCGCACCAGTCTCGAGGGTGCGGTCATATTTTACTTTACATTCAAAGTAGGTTGCCATAGTGTAATAATTATATTTATTAAGTTGAAAATTACTTGATTGTGATAAAAAAGCCATCAAAAGCAGGTGCAAAGGTACAAAATTAAGCCGAGAAAACGGTGAAAGTGTGAAAAAATAGTTATTTTTGCACAAGATTAGTGCAAGGTGAATGAAATCCAAACTTGTTTGAGATTTCTGAACCGCAGCCTAATTTATTTAAAGATTCATCGAGAGGAAAACTATGAGTGATTTTTACAAAACGTTGAAGGGTGTGTCGCAAGGCATCTATAAGGAGAAGATGAGCAAGTTCATCGCTATTGCTCAGCCTGCTGCTACTGCCGATGAGGCAAAGGCGCTCATCAAGCAGATAGCCAACAAATATCATGATGCCCGACATTGCTGTTGGGCCTACATGATTGGCACTCAGCGCAACGAGTATCTCTCAAGTGACAATGGCGAGCCTAGTGGCACGGCAGGCAAACCCATCTTAGGACAAATCAACTCATTTGGGCTCACTAATGTGGTGATTGCTGTGGTGCGCTACTTCGGAGGCATCAAGCTGGGCACCTCGGGGCTTATTGTCGCCTATCGTGAGGCGGCGCGCGCCGCCATCGAGGCTGGCGAGATACTTGAGTGCCATGAACAGGCAACTCTCTCGTTCACTTTTCCTTATCTTGCGATGAACGACGTGATGAAACTGGTGAAAAGCGGCGACCTCAAGGTCCTTGACCAGCAGTTCGACAACGTGTGCTCGATGACCATCCAGACCGATGCCGACAAATTGCCCTCTCTGCGCGAGAGACTTCTGTCAATTGACGGAGTAACTGAAAAATGAACTAAAAGAGAACCGTCCCCAATTAGTTCATTTTTCTTTGGTTGTCTTTATTTTTAAAAAAACCAATTGCTTGTTTAGAAAAAAGTGTTATATTTGCACATTCCTTTGCGTGAAAGCCCATCCGCATGGCGCTTGTGGGTGAAAATGGCAGGGAATGACATTTTTTAGAAAAGGCGTTTACTATGGCGCTTTGTTCTTGACCCATCAAGAATCTCGCAAATTCTAAATCACAGTCAAGAATGAGGCAACGGTAGATGACCATTGTGGGATTTGATTCTATTGTACGCAAAGTTGCCTGAGGCGGCTTGCACATGATTAGATATCATTTCATGCGTGGGCTTCTGCGTTGCTCGTTCAACTGTGATGGGCAATGCGAGAGCCTTTGATGGGTGGGACGAGTGACAAGTACAGACTCCCACGTTTTTTTTGCATTATTTGTTAAACGCTCAATGGGGTAGCGGGGCAAGAAGCAATAGAAAAAATGAAAAAGAAATCAAGCTTAATTGGATTGATGACCGTGTTGCTCGTGTCATTGTTTGTGATGAGTGCATTCACTGCTCCTGCCGGTAGTGGAAGCTCGGAGAAGTCGTGCAAGGTTAAGATTACCACTAAGGATGGTTATGCAGCAGAGTATATTACTGTGACTTTGGAAACTGGCGGGTTCGCGAGCGGATGCTATAAGGATTTTAGAACCGACAAAAATGGAGTAGTAGTCCTAACGTGGGAATCAACACCGAAGTATCTGCACATTAAGGGCGACAAATATTCTGTCGATTATGAAGATGGCGGTAGTTATTCTTTAACCCTGAGGAAAAACTACTCTGAATTGTAGTTTAACCTGTTTGTGGACTTAAACAGTGCATCAATAATTGTGCATAGGGGTAAACATAAATACGACTAATGTTTCATGTCCTTTATCATGAGTTTGCGTTACATGGCGTCACGTGATGGCGCAAACTCATGGTTTAAAAAAAATCAACGAAAAATGAAAAAGATAATTATATTGTTAGTGCTGCTGTTGACTGCAGGTGTGACGGTGGCGACGGCACAGAAGCGCAATAAATCCTCAAAAGGTAATCATGTGGCTAAGGCTCAGAGTGCTACACCTAAAAGCAATGCGGGCTCTGCCACCCAGACTTTCACTGTTAACGGCGTGTCGTTCAAGATGGTTGCGGTGCAGGGCGGCACTTTCACAATGGGTGCCACCGGCGAGCAGGGCAGCGACGCCTACAGCGAAGAGAAGCCCGCCCACAAGGTTACGGTATCGTCGTTCTACATCGGTCAGACCGAGGTCACCCAGGAATTGTGGGAGGCGGTGATGGGCGGTAACCCTTCGGAATTTGCACCGAAGCGGTCGGACGCATCACGATGCAGCTACGATGGCTTTGTGGCCGATGCTAAGCGGCTCAACGATAAGCGTCCTGGCACTGTTAAAATTCCAACTCGCTCGGAATGGGATGCCGCTATGGTTACATCTTCAGGTTCCATGAAGCGCCCGGTGGAGAATGTGAGCTGGGACGACTGCCAGGCATTCTTGCGCAAGCTCAACCAGCTCACGGGCAAGAACTTCCGCCTCCCCACCGAGGCCGAATGGGAGTATGTCGCCCGTGGCGGCAATAAGAGCCGTGGCTACAAATACAGTGGTAGCAACAATCTTGGCAATGTGGCTTGGTATTGTGAAAACATTCCTTCTCAAAAAGAAGGAGCTTCGGGCTATGGCACTCAACCTGTCGCCACTAAGTCGCCCAACGAGCTTGGCATCTACGACATGAGCGGCAACGTGTGGGAGTGGTGCCAAGATAAGTGGTACAACTATGACGGAAGCAGCTATACGGGCTCTGACCGCATATGCCGTGGCGGCAGCTGGGGCGACAACGCATGGATCTGCCGTGTGTCGAACCGTCACTACCGCTCGCCCGACGACCGCTTCGACTTCCTTGGCTTGCGGCTTGCCCTATAGCTTGCTCTGAAATAGTATTTAACAGGGGAAACAGGATGCATCTCCCGTCCAGCTCAGTTTGCTGGCAAATGGTTTTTTGTGACTTGTGGCTTTAGTAGCGCCGTGTTGTGTCGAAAGAGCCACAAACTTTTGAGCTAACAAAGAGTGCCCTCATTCTCCCCAATGATGTTCATTCCCCTCGTTTTTGGAAGAAGTTGAACTAAAAAAGAACCGTCCCTAATTAGTTCGTTTTTGGAAGATGAAGCGGGAGCGCACGCGCGTTGCGTCGTCGGCGTTGATGTCGAGGCGCACGTTCATGGGGTCGGTGTCGTCGATTAGGATTTTTGCCTCGCTGTCGTAGTAGGCTTCCTTGACGAAAGCGATTTCCATGCGGTGGATGAAGTTGTCGTTATAGTGCTGCATCGAGAACTGGTTCATCAGGTGCTCAAGGTATCGCAGTGTGTTGACGTGCCCATTGAAGTCGATGTCGCAGTAGGCGAACCGATAGGTCGTGGTGCGTGTGGGTTCAAAGGGGCGCAGTCGGCTCTGTGGCTCGATGGGGCAAGGGTGAGAGGTGACATTATTGGCAATGTAGCTGAGCTTAGAGATGTCGACACTCTCGCGCGTGCTCAGGTTAATCACCACCCAGATGGTGCGCACATATCCCAGCACCTCGCCGTCGCTGGTGGCCACCTCGATGTTGCGCTGCGAGAAGTGGCGGTTGTAGTCCTCGATCCATGTGGTGAGAGAGTACCACTCATCCACTCGTGGGTATCGTTTCATCTCGACTGTTACTCGCGAGAGCACCCATCCCTGGTTTTCCTCGATGAGTCGTGCATATCCCACTCCCCATGAGTTGGCATGATTAGTGGCAACTTCAATTACTCTTGAGACGAGAAGCGTTAAAGGCATCTCGCACTGTGGATTACACTCGCCAGCCGACAGGTAAAACGACTGCTGGTATTCTTTTAGGTTGGGGTTGGTTGGTATCATTTAATTCCAGTGTGTTTTTTAAGTTCTTTGGTTGTGCTGTGTTTCTTGCCGTTGAGGTCGTAGATGTACTGGTTCACGTGCTTGGGTGGCATCTTCTTCACGTTGTCGAATTTCTCGGGATTGGTGATGCGGGTGAACACCACTCGTTGAATCTTGGTCTTGTCGCAGCGGCCAATGCTGTAGCCCATCTCGGCAGGATTGTCGCCGGGGCCGTTGCTGCTCCAGTAGGTGACGAGGCCGTCGCTGTCGATGCCCATGAAGATGACGCTGTGGCCATGCTCCTGCAAGTCGCCCTTGACTCCGTTGTCGCCAATGATGGCTCCGCTGTCGTCGTCGCGGTTCCAGAATATTTTCATGAAGTCGCCAGGCACGGCCTGCTGCCAGATGGGGTGATTGCGCCACTCGTCGTCGGTGAGGTATTGCTCGGTGGGCGTCTCCTTGCACTCGGCTGTCTTCGCGCCCCGGTAGGCAGTGAAGTTGAAACCCGCTTTCAGTTCATGAATAGTCACAGCCACTGCCGGCCCGTTGCCGTTCATGCGTCCCCAGAAGCCTTCGCCGTCGCTCTGGAAGTAGCCTTTAGGATTCATGATGTCGACGATGCCCACATAGGGTTTCATAAAGAGCCAAGCTTCGCGCGATATTTTGTGGTCGGTGTCCCACAGCAGCAGTGCCTTGATAAGGGCGCAGTAGGTGGCGCTTGAGCAGAATGAGGGCTGTGCCATACTTGGGTTGAGCACTGGTCGCTGGTCGGCGAGTGTCATCTGGTAGGCCTGATGCAAACCCTTCCAGGCGGTTTTCTTGAAAGTGTCGTTAGGTTTTGAGCCAGTGTAGTAGCCACCGTTTTGCGGAAAAGAGTCGATGGCCTGAAGCACGCATTGCTGCCATTGCTGGTTCACTTTGTTGTCGCTGCCAGCATGGGTTGTTGCCGTGGTGATGAGAATCACAGCAAGGGTTAAAAAGTTATGCAAAAACTTCATGTTAGCTGTTTTATTGAAAATCGCGTCAAAAGTAGTGAAAAAAACACAATGTGGCAAATTTGGGTCATAAAACACACTGAAAAAATGACCTACTCATGTGTTTTTTTCTGGAGCATGCACCTTTACTCCCGAATCTGTTGAAAGGCTTGACTCTTAATTATAGTTTAAAATTAAAAATAAAGTTCTAATTAAAAAACTTGTGTAAAGAAAAAACACTACCTTTGTCAACATTTTAGAATTGCAGGTCCAAATCATAGAGAAAAAACTATGTTTAACATATTCAAGAAGAAATCTAACGTAGATGCTAAGTTGTTCTACCACACCGATGTGCATAGTCACATCTTGCCTGGTGTAGACCATGGTTCGCAAGACGTGGCCGAGTCGCTCGAGATGCTCAGAGCCGAGCTCGACATGGGCATTACGCACGTGATGTGCACATCGCATGTGACTGCCGAGACCTTTGAAAACACCCCGGAGACATTGACAGCTGCATATAATTTGTTAAAAAAGGCCGTTGCCGAAGAAGGGCTGCCCGTGGAGATTTATGCCTCGGCCGAATATCGCATCGATGAGTACTGGACAAGCCAGTACGAGGCAGGCAACCTGCTGCCCATGCCGGGCAAGCACATCTTGCTCGAGAACTCATTTGCACAGGAACTGATAGGCATCGACAACATGATGTTTGAGCTGCAGGTCAAGGGCTATCGTCCCATTTTAGCCCACCCCGAGCGCTACCGCTATTACTATGGCCGCAAAGAGCGCTACAAGGCCCTGCACAGTGCCAGTGTGAAATTTCAGGTGAATATTCTCTCGCTTGCTGGCTACTTTGGCAACAGTGCTCGTGAGACGGCGATTTGGCTGATACAGAACAACCTGTGCGACATGTTAGGCAGCGACATGCACAACATGGATCATGCCCACATCATCAAGGACTACATTGGCAGCCGCGAGTGGAGCAAGCTCTGCGACAAGTATGACCTCAGGCATCGCATTATTAATGACCGGGAGTTTGAGCTCTAACTAAAGAGGACGCTCTGTTTTTTTAAAAAATAACAAGTATTTAGAGAACGATGTTCAAGGTTAAGAGACTATATGTGTTCATGTTAAAGACATTCTTGCCTTTATTCATGATGACATTCTTCATCTGCTTGTTCATCGTGATAATGCAGTTCTTGTGGAAGTACATCGACGAGCTCGTGGGAAAGGGGCTGAGCGTGGACTTGATTGCCGAGCTTTTCTTCTATGCAGCACTGTCGATGGTGCCGCTTGCACTGCCTCTGTCGATTTTGCTCGCCTCGCTGATGACATTTGGCAACCTGGGCGAGCACTTTGAACTCACCGCGATGAAGTCGAGCGGCATCTCACTGCTGAAGGTTATGAAGCCGCTTGCAATCTTGGTGGGGCTGGTGAGTGTGGGAGCATTTTTCTTCCAGAACGATGTGTTGCCGCCGTCGCAGGTGAAGATGTGGACTCTGCTCTTCTCGATGCGCCAGAAGTCGCCCACCCTCGACATCCCCGAGGGTGCTATCTACAGTCAGATTCCGGGCTATAACCTCTATGTCAAGCAAAAAAATCCTCATAACGACAAGCTCTACGGCCTCCTCATCTACGACGTGTCGAAGTCAATGGCCTATCCTCGCATAGTTGCCGCCGACTCCGGCAGCTTGCGCATGAACGACAAGAAGACTCATCTCATTCTCACGCTTGAGCACGGCAACTGGTATGAAGAACTGGCCCAAAGCACCACTATGAGCAACGAGCTTGGCAATGAGATGTATCGCCGCGAAGCGTTCAAGTTCAAGGAGATTGTTATCCCTTATGATGACAACTTCACCCGAATGAACGATGAGACCATGAAGCAGCAATACATTGGAAAGAACATCACCGAGTTGCGCCACAGCATCGACTCGGTGCAGCATCGACTGGACTCGGCAGGCACGCTCGCGGGCAATGAATTGAGGTTGTATCCCAGCGTGGGAGTTCCCACTGCGCGCATTAAGGGCAATGTCAACAGCACTCCCAATCGCAATGTCACTACCAGGTCTAAAATAATCCCCGATGCCAGCGGCTATACCAATCCCAGGGCAATCAGCGATACTAACGGCAATGTCAATCCAAGGGCAACCCGCGATACAAACGGCAATGTCAATCCCAGAGTAATACGCGATGCAAACGGCAATACCAATCCCATAGTCAACGGCAATGTCAATGCAATTGCAAATGACAGTAATCAGCACGATGCCAGCAATCAAGCTTTGAATCTGGTTCGCGTTAGAGGTGTGAAGATGAATCGGGAGGTGAATTTCGACTCCATCATTTCGAGCTTGTCGGCCAGTAGCCGCTCCAACCTCTTAACCTCGGCAATCTCCAGGTTGAAGATGAGCAAGCAGAGCTATGAGTTCAAGAGCTTTTCGACCGAAGAAGACAGCCTTGTGCAGCGCCGGCACGAGATAGAGCTGCAAAAGAAGTTCACTCTCTCGCTCGCATGCCTGATTTTCTTCTTTATTGGCGCTCCGCTGGGAGCCATCATTCGCAAGGGTGGATTGGGCACTCCCATCGTGATATCGGTGCTGCTCTTCATTGTTTATTACATTATCGACAACATGGGCTACAAGCTCGCACGCGACGGCCGCTGGCCGGTGTGGCAGGGCATCTGGCTGAGCTCGGCGGTGCTGCTGCCGCTGGGTGTGTTCTTGACCAAGAAAGCCATCGACGACTCGGCAGTGTTCAATGCCGATGCCTATCGTAACTTCTTCCGCCGCCTGCTGGGCTTGCACCAGACTCGCCACCTCACCCTCAAGGAGGTTGTTATCGAGGAAATGGTGCCACAAGTTGCCCTGGAGAAGATTGCCCTGCTCAAGCGTCACTGTGCTGAGTTCCTTGACAAATATAAAGCTCGTCAGAGCTACGTGACCTATCTTAAGGAGGGCTACGACAAGACGATGCTTAACGAATTGAAGGACGAGATGGAGCAGGTGGTCGACTACCTGTCCAACTCCCGGAACCAGCTGTTGCTAAACAAGGCCATGGATTTCCCCATCTTGCGCCAGCTGCTGACCTATCATGTGACTAACTACAAACAAGTGGGCATCGCACTTGCTGTGATTTTCCCGGTGGGATTGCCACTCTACCTGGTGGGAGTGCGGCATCAGTCAAACTTGAAGAAAGAATTGCGCACCTCGTTGCACGTGTGCGACGAGATAACCGCTATCATACAGAAAGACTTAAACGAGAAAACCAATACATCCGAAAACACTCAACAAGACATCAACGAAGATAAATGACACATAACCAAGAATTCAAACTAAACACAATTGACGAGGCAATTGAGCAGTTCCGCAAGGGTGAGTTTGTAATAGTGGTCGACGACGAGGACCGCGAGAACGAGGGCGACTTTATTATCGCTGCCGAGTGCATCACCGAGGAGAAAGTAAATTTCATGATGAGCGAGGGCAGGGGAGTGCTGTGCACCCCAGTGACTGCCGAGCGATGCAAGCAGTTGGGGCTCACCATGCAGGTCGATGACAACACCTCGATGCTGGGAACTCCCTTTACAGTCACCATCGACAAGCTCGACGGATGCACAACAGGTGTGTCGATGCACGACCGTGCCGAGACAATTCGCCACCTTGCCAACCCCGATGCCAAGCCTCAGGACTTTGGTCGTCCGGGTCACATCAACCCGCTGCGAGCGCAGGACAAGGGTGTGCTCAAGCGCGCTGGTCACACCGAAGCCGCAATCGATTTGACCCGACTCGCTGGCATGCAGCCCGCTGCAGCGTTAATCGAGATTATCAACCCTGACGGCACCATGGCACGCTTGCCACAGCTCATGGAGGTGGCACGCAAGTTCAGCATGCCCATCATCTCTATCAAGGACCTGATTGCCTATCGACTCCGCACTGAGAAGATTGTGGAGGTGGGTGAGATGGTGGACATGCCCACTATCTACGGCCACTTCAAGCTCATACCATTCAAGCAGCTCAACAACGGCCTTGAGCACATTGCCCTTATCAAGGGGGAATGGACTGAGCAGGAGCCTCTGCTGGTGAGAGTGCACTCGTCATGCGCCACCGGCGACATCTTTGGCTCAATGCGATGCGAGTGTGGAGAGCAGCTTCACAAGGCCATGCAGATGATAGAGGCCGAAGGCAAAGGGCTGATTGTATACATGAACCAGGAAGGCCGAGGCATAGGGCTGATGAACAAAATCAAGGCCTACAAGCTGCAGCAGGAAGAAGGCCTTGACACCGTGGATGCCAACACTCACCTCGGTTTCAAGCCCGACGAGCGCGACTACGGCGTGGGGGCCAACATCCTGCGCATCTTGGGAGTGAAGAAGATGCGCCTGATGACCAACAATCCCGTCAAGCGTGTGGGACTCGAGAGCTACGGACTCGAGGTTGTTGAGAACGTTCCCATCGAGGTGGTCCCCAACGAGTATAACCGCTTCTACATGCAAACCAAGAAAACTCGCATGGGCCACAATCTTCACAACGTTTAAGCGTGTAATGACCCATGGTCAACACCAATTAAAGCACACGCCGCAGCTCTTCGCACGTCGAGAGATCTGTGGCGTGTTTTGTGTTTTATTTAGTATCCATAGCCCCGGCCACGTCGGTAATTATCTTGATTTTACCCAAATTGACTGTTTAACCGCCGTTGAATATTCTTAAAATACCGTTGAAAACCTTTCAAAAGACTCAGTATTAAATAAAAAATGGATTAAAATTTTATTGTATGGCAAATAATATCTAAATTTGCAATTTATTTGTGGAAAATATTTTTTTAAAGAGTATATGTTTATAAAAATTCATTTAGTATGAAAAAGATTATTTTACTTGCAGTTGCCGCAATGACAATGAGTGCGGCAATGGCACAAGTTACCGTTCAGGGTAACAAATTCTACGACAACATCTCGGTGACCCTCAAGGGCGGTATGGTGTCGCCTTATCAGCACTATGCGTTCTGGAAGAATGCACGTGGTGTTGCAGGTATAGAACTGCGCAAGCAAGTGACTCCCGTGCTTGGACTGGGAGTGGAAGGCGAGTGGTCGTTCAACACCTCATCGTGGACCAAGAGCTATGGCGAGCACCCCTCGGTGTGGGGACCTCACAGCAAAAATATAGTTGACCACCAGCTGGTGGGCGGTTTTGGTACCGTGAGCTTGACTAACTTGCTCTTGGGCTATCTGGGCATACCTCGCACTCTGGATTTAGAGGCTGTGGCTGGGCTTGGATGGTGGCACGCCTACAAGACTGGCGAGGTTCTGGGTCCAGATGAAGAGCCTGTAGAGTTTGCCGACAAGAACTCGTGGTACACCAAGGCTGGTCTTAACATTAACTGGAACATGGGCCAGTCGAAGGCTGTGACCCTGTCGCTCAAGCCAGCAGTGGTATGGTACATGGGCCGTGGCGCAAGCCAGCACACTAATGTGTTTAACGCCAACACTGCCGCTGTTGAGATTGAGGCCGGACTGACCTATCATTTCAAGAATCACACTGGCTATCACTACATGACACTGTGCCCCATGCGCTACACTCAGAACGACATTGATGCCATCAACGCTCAGGTTAACGACCTGCGCGGCCAGTTGACAAGTGCTCGCGCTCAGGCCGATGCCGCTCGTGCCGAGGCCGAAGCCGCCAACGCCCGTGCCGCTCGCCTGCAGCAAGACCTTGACGACTGCAACAAGCGCAAGAATCAGGTGCAGTATGTTACCGAGACCAATGTTGTTGACAACAGTGTCGAGAACCTTGAGACTTATGTCTACTTCGAGATTGGCAAGAGCGTGGTTAGCGCAGCTCAGATGCCTAATGTGGAGCGTGTGGCAATCTTCATGAAGAACCACCCCGAGGCAACCTGCATCATCAAGGGTTATGCTTCGAAGGACGGCCCCGAGGACTTGAACATTCGTCTGGCCAATGCACGAGCCAAGGCCGTTTATGACCTGCTCACCGGCAAGTACAAGATTAAAGCAAACCGCATCAAGAGCGAGGGCAACGGCATCAGCGAGATGTTCAGCGAGCCCGAGTGGAACCGCGTGTCGATTTGCACTATCCAGAATAAGATAAAGTAATTTTTAAAGTTAATCATCAAGGAGCCTTGCGCATAACAGTGCTGTCAAGGCTCCTTGTTTTATAAAAAAACGAAGACTGAATAACCATGGAACAAGAAGAAAGAGTGATACCCGCCGAAGTGATTAATGAGCTCCTCGGTCTTGATGCGAAGAATCCGTTGACTTTAGCAGATCTATACAGTGATGACGATGAGACAAAACGGGAAGCACAGAAATCGCTGCTTGAGATAAAGTCTTTTTTGCGCAATTCGGGGTTCGATGACGATGAGAGCAAGGTTATTATATATAAACTGCAGAGATATAACTCACCACAATTAGTTGTCGAAGATGATTCAGAAGAAAAAGACGTGAAGCAAATGGCAATAAAAGGTGGTGCGTTATTGGCTATATCATTAGTGGCAGGCTTCTTATTGTGGCAGTATAATAAACATTTATACTACGATAAGCATGTAATATGGTATTTGCCAGCTATTGCTAATGCATTGGCTATGGTTGGAATTATTATTGGAGGCTTACTTTTGTTTACTGCTTTTAGTGGAGGTGTCGCAAATTCATTATCTACTTTTATAGAAAGAATATCCACAAAATTTAGGAGCAGAAAGAAGGAAAAACATAGTCGTGAAAGTGGATTCCACGACTATGCTAAATATCTTATGGAAAACCATCATTACTCAAAAGCTAATGTGAGGTTTTTCTTTTCGGATTATGGTTTGGACGATGAGGAAATGAGAGCTTTGTTAGATAGTTTATAAAACAGCTGATTTATCCTTCCAGGTCGTCGTATTTCTGGAACAGGAAGTCGTTGTAGGGGAAGCGCTGGGTGTGAATTTCGCGTGCTTTGTTGTAAAGTAGCTGCTTCAGGGCGTCGATGTTGAGGCGCTTCTTGGCACTAACGAACACAGCATTGTTGCCCATGCGGCTCATCCACGTTTCTTGCAACTCCTCGAGGGGGATGTTCTCGCGCTGCCGTGGCGTGAGGTCGTCCTCGTCTTTCTCAACGTAGGTGAACTGGTCGATCTTGTTGAAGACCATGATCATCTCCTTGTTGCCGGCGTCGCACACCTCCTGCAACGTCTTGTTAACAACCTCGATTTGATCTTCGAACTGTGGGTGAGAGATGTCTACCACATGAATGAGCAGGTCGCTGTCGCGCACCTCGTCGAGCGTTGTCTTGAACGACTCCACCAGATGGTGAGGCAGCTTGCGAATGAAGCCCACGGTGTCGGTCAAGAGGAAGGGCAGGTTGTCGATGACCACCTTGCGCACTGTGGTGTCGAGGGTGGCGAAGAGCTTGTTCTCGGCAAACACATCGCTCTTGCTCAGCAGGTTCATGAGGGTGGATTTGCCCACGTTGGTATAGCCCACGAGTGCCACGCGAGTGAGCTTGCCACGATTCTTGCGCTGGATGGTCTTCTGCTTGTCCCAGTTGGTGAGTTTTTGCTTGAGCAGTGAGATTTTTTGCTTGACGATGCGGCGGTCGGTCTCGATTTGCTCCTCGCCAGGGCCACGCATGCCTATGCCGCCTCGCTGACGCTCGAGGTGGGTCCACATGCCAGTGAGCCTGGGCAGCAGGTACTGGTACTGAGCCAGCTCCACCTGCATCTTGGCGTTGGCCGTCTGTGCTCGCTTGGCAAAGATGTCGAGGATGAGGCTTGTGCGGTCGAGCACCTTCACTTTTAGCACCTTTTCGATGTTTGTCACCTGCTTGGGGCTCAGGTCGTCGTCGAAGATTGCCAGGTTGATGTCGTTGCAGTCGATGTAGGCGGCTATCTCGTCGAGTTTGCCTTTGCCCACAAAGGTGGTGCGGTTAGGCGCGTCGCACTTCTGGGTGAATTTCTTCACGGTGACAGCCCCAGCAGTCTCGGCGAGGAAGTCGAGCTCGTCGAGATATTCCCGGGCTCTTGCCTCGTTTTGTTGCGGAGTGATGAGCCCCACCAGCACAGCTCGTTCTTCTTCGGCAGTGCTCACCGAGCGTCGTTTCTGATCGTCGAGTAATCCCATAGAATAAATTAATGTGATGTTTTTATGGTGCAAAGATAGTTAAAAAACAGAGCATAGGCAAGAAAAATCACCACTGCCATGCTGTAGCAGTGGTGATAATGGTGTGCTTAGCAGTGCTTATAGTAGCAATTTACTTCTTAGCAACTTTAGTGTAGCGCTTGTTCAGGCCCTCAATAACCTTGTCGGTCACGTCAAGGCTGGGGTTGATGTAGAGCGTAGCTGCCTTATAGAGAATCACGTCGTAGTGGTTCTGTGCGGCAAAGTCTTTGAGGAAGTTGTCGACCGAGTCGGTGAGCTGCTTCTGGCTCAGCTGCATCTGGTTGGAGGCATTTTGCTGTAGCTTGGCCATCTCGTTTTGAGCGTTCTCCATCATCTGCTTGTATTTTTGTGCATCGGCAGTGAGCAGTGGCACAGTCTGTCCGTTGGGCAGAGTTACCGGCTCAAACTGGTTTTCGTTAGCCTGTCCTGCATTATATTTTTGCTCAGCACTTTTAGCTGCATTCTTCAGGAACTCTTGAATTTGATCTTCATGCTTCTTTTGTGCTTGCTCCATCTCGTTGTTCAGGCGAGTTTCCATCTCCTGGAAATCCTTGGCGAGATTGTAGTTCTTAGTTACAGAATCCTGGTCGATATATCTTATTTCAACATGCTGTCCTGGCTTGGCAGGCGCAACCTTCTCATTTTTCTTCTCGTTCTTTTTCTCATTCTGGCTGCATGCTCCCAAAGAGATTGTGATTGCTAACGCAAAAACAGCCATTGCCATTAAGTTTTTTAAGTTGTTCATTTCAGTTATATAGTTTTTTTTTAGTTTAATTCAATTGTAGTACTCGTCGTGTTGAACGCACTTGATGCCACGTTTCTTCATCTCGGGATTGCTGCCGATGTGAGTGTTGGGGAATTTTCCCCCTTTCACAAAGAAGACCTTCACGCCGAGCAAAAGAATTGCTAATGCCACCAGAATTATAGTCAAAAAAAGTATCTTCACGACGTTATTCTTAAAAAAGCATGCAAATTTAAAAAAGGTTTCTGATAAATTGCTGATTATTTAAAAAAAAATTGTAATTTAGCGGTGGCAAAAAGCTTGATTTAACAATTATTTTGGAACAACTAATTTAACTAATAATTTTTATTAAAAAATTAACTTACTATGACTATTAAAGATTTGAATCCACAGGCAGTGTGGTCCATCTTTGACGAGATCACCAAGGTTCCACGTCCTTCGGGCAATGAAGAGGGCAAGTTAGACAAAATCCGCGCATGGCTCGTGGACTTTGCCAAGAAGCACAATCTGGAATACAAAATTGACAAGACAGGCAACGTGGCCATCTTCAGGCCAGCGGCTCCTGGCTATGAGAATTGCAAAGGCATTGTGCTGCAAGGCCACATGGACATGGTTGCCGAGAAAGGTCCTGGTTCTACCCACAACTTCGACACCGACCCCATCGAGACCAT
>CAMHNO010000043.1 GCA_946186575.1 uncultured Prevotellaceae bacterium | reverse complement strand
AATTACTAACTTTACATCTATATAACACATCACCCCCCACTTTTCAAACAAAAGAAGAAATTTTTTTGAATAAGTGGAAATAAACTGATGCTTTATTTTTCAGAAAAACTAATTTATTTTGTCTATTGTTTGTACCTTTGTGGCATCAAAAGCATAAAGATTATGGCAGAAAACATCACTATTGTTCCTAACCAGTCCGAACTGGAAACTCAATTCGAGTTTGTCAACTCGTTGATTGAGATGTATCGCTCATCAGCAATAGCTATGGTTAATACAACAGCATTGCAGATGTATTGGGAAATAGGTTAATATATTTCACTGCAACTTAAGTCTGCCCGATGGGGGACGAAAGTTGTCGGTGATTTAGCAGACTATCTAAAACGGCAAAATCCAAGGCGACGAGGTTTGAGCAAAAGGAATCTTTATAACATGGTAAAATTTTATGATGTTTATAGCCGACCTATATTCATTGACCGTATTTCACAATTAAATATCAATGAATTTGTGCAATTGCCAACTGCACAATTAGAAACAACGAATAACAAACAAATTCCAGCACAACACCGCCGAGTGGTGGCAACCCGCTTCGTCCTCCTCGTGGCGGCAACATCCCACCGCCGTCGGGGAGTGGAATCAACGACCCCAACCTGACACCTCAAGACCGTGCGATAGCGAGAGACCAGTATTAGCGGACCATGAGAAGAAGTTCTTTCCAGGTCACAGAGGCGTTGCAGGATTCTATGCTTTCGTTGAAGATGCTGATGGAGGCCATTGTCATTGTAACGTGCCTGTGGTGATGCAAAAAAACTTGCTGTCATGCTCCTTATTAGGAAAATTCTCGTTAATTTTGCACTCAATTAGAAAAATAAGAAAAAATACATAATTAGTGGGAAAGAAAAAAAACTTGCCTCTACTTGAGGACTTTGAGATAACTGGCGTGGCTGCCGAGGGCAAGAGCTTGGGGCGGTGGAACGACATGGTGGTGTTTGTCCCCTATGGCGCGCCGGGCGACATAGCTCGAGTGCAGATCACACGCAAGAAGCACAGCTTTTGCGAGGGTGTGATAGAAGAACTCACAAAGCCCAGCGAGCTGCGTGTGAAGCCCATGTGCCAGCACTTCGGGGTGTGTGGCGGCTGCAAGTGGCAGCACTTGCCCTATGATTATCAGCTGCGGTGCAAACAGCAGCAGGTGGTCGATGCCCTTGAGCGCATAGCAAAGGTGGAATTGCCGGCCATAAGTGGCATATTAGGTTCGAAACACACAACCTACTATCGCAACAAGCTCGAGTTCACATTCAGCAACAAGAGCTGGCTCACTCGCGAGCAGATGCTCAGTGGCGAGGAGTTTCCTAACCGCAATGCCGTGGGATTCCACATTCCTGGCGGATTTGACAAGGTGCTCAATATCGAGAAGTGCTGGTTGCAAGAAGATGTTTCTAACAAAATTCGTCTGTTCTTGCGTGACTACTCGCAGCAGCGCGGCTACGCATTCTACGACATACGCAACAACGTGGGCTTGATGCGCATGATGATGGTGCGCACCACGAGCACAGGCGAGATAATGCTTGTGGTGGTCTTTGGCGAGGAGAACCCCGATGCCATTACCGACGTGATGGGTGCCGTTAAAGAGCATTTCCCCGAAATAACATCGCTGATGTATGTGGTCAATCTCAAGGTGAATGACTCGCTTGCCGACCAGGAGTTTATCCTGTTTAGCGGTCGCGACTATATCGAGGAGGAGATGGAGGGCTTGAAGTTCAGGATAGGCCCAAAGTCGTTTTATCAGACCAATTCAGACCAGGCCTACGAGCTGTATAAGGTTGCTCGCAACTTTGCCGGGCTCACGGGCAATGAGCTGGTTTATGACCTTTACACAGGCACGGGCACGATTGCCAACTTTGTGGCTCGGCAGTGCCGCGAGGTGATAGGCATCGAGTATGTGCCCGAGGCGATAGAAGATGCGAAACTCAACTCGCGTGTAAACGGTATTGAGAACACAAAGTTCTATGCCGGCGACATGAAAGATGTGCTCACCGGTGAGTTTGTGGCCCAGCATGGCATCCCCGACGTGATGATAGTGGATCCCCCACGTGCCGGCATGCACGAGGACGTGGTGGGCGTGATAATGAATGCCGAGCCGCGTCGCATCGTGTACGTGAGCTGCAACCCGGCAACGCAGGCCCGCGACATATCGATGCTTGACAAGAAATATCGTGTAGTTGCCATCCAACCCGTCGACATGTTCCCTCATACACATCATGTTGAGAACGTGGTGCTGCTTCAGAGGCGTTAGACCTCAGAAAAAAGAACTGCCGATGAATCGATTTCTCTCGATCAGCATATTATTTCTCATGGCGATTGTTGCTGGTGTGCAATGCGCTGTGGCTCAAGTGCCCGAGGGTTATACCACAATAAAAGGAGTGGTGGTTGACTCGGTCACGGGTGAGGGTGTGGGCTATGCTCAAATATTTCTTATTGGCTCACAAACTGGTGCCATTGCCAACGATAGCGGTGGTTTCACAATAGTGACTGGCGTGACCTTCGATCAGCTCAGAGTTGATGCAGTGGGCTATGAGTCGAAGCTGGTGAAGGTTGCCTATGGAAAATATAATGAGGTTGAGATAAAGATTGTTCCCACCAGCGTCAAGCTCACCGAGGTGATTGTAACCAAGACGGCAAAGTATGTCAAGAAAGGCAATCCGGCTGTGGCCTTTGTCGAGAAGTTGCGCGAGCGTCGCAACCAGCACAATCCCCGCGACCACGACTACTATAGCTATGACAAATACGAAAAAGTGTCGTTTGGCTTGAACAACTTCAACGCTTCGAGCAACAAGAACTTGATAGCCAGTAATTTCAAATTCTTGAAAGAGTATGTCGACACGAGCGACATAACAGGCAAGATGATTTTGCCGCTCTCGATTCAGGAGAAGGTGAGCGAGGAATATTATCGCAAGTCGCCATCGACCCATCGCGAGGTGGTGAAGGCTACCAATCATGCAGGCATCGACGACCAGCACGACACCGAGAGCCTGAAGCGTTTTATCGACGACGCTTTCCGTGAACTCGACATTTATGGCAACGACATCACCTTCATGCAGAACCGCTTTGTTAGCCCCTTGTCGAGCATAGGCACCGATTTCTACAAGTATTATCTCGACACGGTTATGGTCGACGGCGTTGAGTGCTATGAGCTCACATTCACCCCGTTTGCTACCGCCACGTTTGGTTTCTTGGGGCAGCTCTATGTGCCTGCCAACGACAGCACCATGTTCATCAGCAAGGTCAAGTTAAACGTTCCTCACAGAATCAACCTCAACTATGTTAATCAGGTGTATGTGGAGCAAGACTACATCAAAGCCCCCGATGGCAGCAGGCTTAAAGTGCGTGACGACTTGCTTGTGGAGTTTCAGATAGCCCCCAAGACCCCCGAGATATATGCCAGGCGGCAGACTTTCTATGATGGTCACAGCTTCAAGGCTCCAAAAGACATGACAATCTTTGACTCAAGCGCCGAGGTGATCACATCGCGGTCGAAGAAGCAGGACGAGAACTACTGGCTTGCTCACCGCCCTGTGGTTACTGTCCAGAGCGAGAAGACTGTTAAAGACATGCTGCAACGGCTGCGCCAGTCGAGGCTCTTCTACTGGTGCGAGAAGGTGGTAACGACACTCGTGAGCGGCTATATCAACACTGCGAGCGATGCCCATAGCAGCAAGTTTGACATAGGCCCGATGAACACTCTCATCAGCGGCAACAGTCTTGAAGGTGCCCGGTTCAGGCTCGGCGGCATGACCACTGCCAGATTGCACCCTCGATGGTATGGCAAGTTTTATGTGGCCTATGGCACCCGCGACGAGAAGTTCAAATACATGGGCCAAGTGGAGTATTCCTTTGTGGACAAGAAGACCCATCCAGGCGAGTTCCCCGTAAACTCGTTGCGGCTGATGCATCGCTACGACGTTGACAAGTTAGGGCAGCACTACCTTTACACCAATGCCGATAACGTGTTTCTTGCGCTCAAGCGCCAGAAGGACAATAAGATGATATACCTGCGTGAAACCTTGCTGGAGTATAAGCTTGAGACACAGGCTGGTTTCTCGATTACAGCATCGCTGCAGCACCAGCGTCACGAGGCATCGCGCTTGCTGGGCTTTGTGGATGGCAATGGCAACAGCTATGGCCACTACAACACTGCAGGCTTTAGTGTGACTCTGCGCTATGCCCCTGGCGAGAAATTCTATCAAACTCGCTCTTATCGCATCCCCATCAACCAGGATGCTCCCGTGTTCACGCTGTCGCACACGTGGATGCCACGTGGCCTCATGGGTTGTGACTACACCATCAACAAAACCGAGGCTGGAATCCAGAAGCGTTTCTGGTTCTCGGCATTTGGCTATACCGATATAATATTGCGTGCAGGCAAAGTGTGGAGCCAAGTGCCTTATCCCGAGCTAATGATACCCAATGCCAATCTGTCCTATACTATCCAGCCCGAATCGTTTGCGCTGATGAACGCTATGGAATTTGTGAACGACCAGTACGTTTCGTGGGATGTTACCTACTGGATAAATGGTGCAATCTTGAACCGCATCCCTTACTTGAGACGGCTCAAGATGCGCGAGGTGGTGTCGTTCAGGGGGCTGTGGGGTTCTTTGAGCTCGAAAAACGATCCATCGCAGCATCCCGAACTGTTTCAATTTCCTGAGGGAGCATTGTGCCAGAAGATGGGCAAACGTCCTTACATGGAGATAGGTGTTGGTCTTGACAACATTCTCACCTTCTTGCGAATAGACTACATCTGGCGCTTGAACTACCGCCACACCCCTGGTGTGAACAAGAGCGGCATTCGCATCCAGCTGCACTTCACGTTCTAATCAAAAATGACGACACAAGCAACAGAAGTTGAGAAAAAAAAGCGCGCACCGGCATGGTCGCGAGTGGGGCTGTGGTCAGTGGCTGCCTGCACGGTTGTGGCGGCAGTGTGCGACGCTATGGTTCGCCTCAATGCTCGAGGTCGAGTTTATGATGATGTTGCGCGCGTTCCTCACAACAAGGTGGGTCTCGTGCTGGGCACATCGCCACTGGCCCCTGATGGCGGTCCCAATCTATATTTTGTGTATCGCATTGATGCCGCCGAACGCTTGTTCAAGGCCGGCAAGATTGACTGTGTGCTGCTAAGTGGCGACAAGAGCGGAGATGACTATAACGAACCCGGTGCCATGCGCGACTCGCTGGTGGCGCGAGGTGTTCCAGCCGAGTGCATCATGCTCGACTATTCAGGATTCAGGACACAGCACTCGGTGTTGCATGCCCGCGACACATTTGGACAAAGCGGCTTGACGATAATCTCGCAGCAGTTTCACAACGAGCGGGCGCTATTTCTTGCCGACCGTGCTGGTGTTGCTGCAGTGGGCTATAATGCCCAGGACGTGACCCTCTGGCGCAAGTGGCTGAAGATTCACAGCCGTGAGTACATGGCACGAGTTAAGCTCTTTGTCGACCTTGCAAGAGCTTGGTTGAGAGGGGAAAAGATTTAGAAGCACCCTTCTCCTTGGTCATTAGCAGATGTCGAAATCGAGGTGCTGTTCCAGCAGCTGGCATGCTTTTGCTACACATTGCGGACATGCAAGTAGTGGCTTGCCAGTGTCAATTCCCTTGAGCAGACGGCACTGCGTGGCGCCAGCCTCTTGCTGGAATTGTGTCATGATGTGGCGCATGTGCTTCATAGCCTGAACTTTGTCGCGCTTTACGAGACCCAGCACAATGCCAGCACCAACCAGTGCTCCGCATGTTCCTTCCATGTTACCCATCCCCGCTGCAAAAGCATTGCATGCGTTCATTGCCGTGTCGTTGCCAATGCCGGCCAGGTCGGCATAGGTGGTTACTACCGCCTGTGCGCAATTGCACTGGCCGTTTTGCTTTTTAAGCGATGCTAAGTGGCTTCTTGATTCCATAAAATGAGAATTGAGTAAAAACTGGCTGCAAAGATAGCACAAATAATAAATCTGTTGAAAAAAAGATTGCAAATAGTTTGTTTATGTTGCCAAAAGGTAGTAAATTCGTCACGAATATAGAAAAGGTTGATATTGCCTTACATGAAAAAGAAATAAACATATAGTAACTATTAACACAACAAAAATACCAATCGCATTTAAATGAGCTATTTAAAATTTGATAAAAACTTGATGATAAATCTTGAGCAGTCTCTGACCAAAGAGATACTCAGGACAAATCAGTCGGGGGCTTATCATTGCACTACAATTGTGGGTTGCAACACCCGCAAGCAGCACGGCCTGCTGGTGATTCCCATTCCTGAGATTGATGACAACAGCCACGTGATGCTGTCGTCGCTCGATGAAACGGTGATTCAGCATGGCGCCCCGTTTAACCTGGGCCTGCACAAGTATAAAGGCAATGTGTTCAGTCCCAACGGTCACAAGTACATTCGCGAGTATGACTGCGAGCGCGTGCCCACTCACACCTTTAGGGTGGGTGGAGTGATCATGAAGCGAGAGAAGATTTTTATCACCAATGAGAATCGCATCTTGATTCGTTACACCCTTGTTGAGGCTCACTCTAAAACCACGTTGCAGTTCAGACCATTCCTTGCTTTTCGCAATGCCAACGACCTGTGTGTCGAAAACTCGGTGGCGAGCCGTGAGTATCGCGAGGTGCAGAATGGTATAGCCACATGCCTCTACGATGGCTATCCCACGCTCTACATGCAATTCAATCACAAGCCAAACTTTGTGTTTGACCCTCACTGGTATAAAGGCATTGAGTATATAAAGGATATGGAGCGTGGCATTCCTTACACAGAGGACCTTTACGTTCCTGGCTACTTCGAGATTGATATCAAGAAGGGTGAGACTCTTGTGTTCTCGGCTGGCATTGAGGAAGTGAACACTCGCAACTTGAGCCGCATGCATGAAGATGAGGTGATGTCGCGCACCCCTCGCACGAGCTTCTACAACTGCTTGAAAAACAGTGCTAAGCAGTTCTATCTGACTAATGAAGACGGCAATTACATTCTTGCTGGCTACCCATGGTTCAAGATAAGGGCCCGCGACGAGTTTATTGCTCTGCCGGGTTGCACTATTTCAAATCATCATCGTCCAGACTTTGAGAAAATCATGGATACAGCTCAGCAGGCATTGCTGCGCTTTATTGAGCATGGCGTCCTCGACAAGCACTTGAAGGGAATAGACTTGCCCGACGTTCCGCTGTGGGCCATGTGGTCGCTTCAGGAGTATGCCAAGGATGCTGGCATGAGCGTTGCCCGTGAGCGTTATGGAGGCTTGGTGAAGTCAATCCTGAGCCATATTATTGATGGCAAGCATCCCAACCTGAAGTTGCAACCCAATGGCTTGGTGACCACCGATGGCACGCGCAAGCCCATGTCGTGGATGAACTCGACTCATCCCGATGGCTCGCCCATGGTTCCCCGAACGGGTTATCTTGTAGAGTTCAACGCATTGTGGTATAATGCGTTGATGTTTGGGCAGGAGATGTTTGCCGAGTCAGAGAGTGAACAAGCTATAGTGTCGTCGTGGAAGCAGATTAGCGACAATGCCAAGCCTGCATTTGTTGAGATGTTCCTTAACGACTATGGCTACTTGTTTGACTATGTGGATGGTCAGTATGCCGACCCCAGCGTTCGCCCCAACATGGTGATAGCCGCTGGCCTTGACTACACCCCACTCGATCGCCGCCAGCGCAAGAGCGTGCTGGATGTTGTGACTCGTGAGTTGCTCACCCCCAAGGGGCTGCGCACACTCAGCCCCAAGAGCTGGGGCTACAAGCCGTGGTACTTGGGCAATCCCGAGGAACGCGAGGTGGCTTACTATGCCGGTTCGGCTCGTCCGTGGCTGATGGGTTTCTATACCGATGCCTATATTAAGGTGTTTGGTTTAAATCGTGCCTCGTTCATCGAGCGCATGATGATAGGCTTTGAAGACGAGATGTCGCAGGGTGGCATAGGCACGCTGTCGGAGCTCTACGATGGCAACCCTCCCTTCATTGGTCGTGGAGCGGTGAGCTATGCTCCCAATGTGGGAGGTGTGTTGCGCGTGCTGCGCTTGTTCAAGAATATTGGTTTTATAAACTCTTAATGATTAAGATATGAAGGCTTTAATGTTTGGCTGGGAATTTCCTCCTCACATTTTGGGAGGTTTAGGAACAGCAAGTTTTGGTCTTACTAAGGGTATGGCACAGTGTGGCAACATGGACATCACCTTTGTCATTCCCAAGCCCTGGGGCGACGAGCCCAAGGACTTTGCGCGCATCATAGGTGCTAACTGCACGCCAGTGTCGTGGCGCGGCGTGAATTGGGACTATGTGGAGGGTCGCATTGGCAAGGTGATGAATCCGCAGACCTACTTTGACCTGCGCGACCACATCTATAGCGACTTCAACTACATGAACACCAACGATTTGGGGTGCATTGAGTTCTCGGGCCGCTATCCCGACAACCTGCTCGAGGAGATTAATAATTACTCGATAGTGGCAGGGGTGATAGCTCGCACGATTGATTGTGATGTGATTCACTCACATGACTGGCTCACCTATCCTGCCGGCATCCATGCCAAGCAGGTGACCGGCAAGCCTCTTGTGATACACGTGCATGCTACCGACTTTGACCGCAGCCGCGGCAAGGTGAACCCCACGGTGTTCGGCATTGAAAAGGACGGCATGAACAATGCCGACCACATCATCACTGTGAGCAACCTTACCCGCAAGACTGTGATAGAAAAATATGGCATTAGCCCCGACAAGGTGACCACCGTTCACAACGCCGTGGAGCCATTGAGCCAGGAGCTACTTGATATTGAAGTGCCTCCCAAGCATGAGAAGGTCGTGACCTTCCTGGGGAGAATCACTATGCAGAAGGGTCCCGAGTACTTTGTCGACGCTGCCTGGCAGGTGCTGCAAAAGGTTCGCAACGTGCAATTTGTGATGGCAGGCAGTGGCGACATGATGGAGAAGATGATTCGCCTTGCCGCTCGCCGCCATATTGCCGGACGTTTCCACTTCACAGGTTTCTTGAAAGGCCGGCAGGTTTATGAGATGCTAAAGGCCAGCGATGTGTATATCATGCCATCGGTGAGCGAGCCGTTTGGCATCTCTCCGCTCGAGGCTATGCAGATGGGTGTGCCTTCGATTATCTCCAAGCAGAGCGGCTGTGCCGAGATTTTGCACAATGTGATAAAAGTCGACTACTGGGACACCAATGCCATTGCCGACGCCATCTACTCGATAATCAAGTATCCCGGCATGTACAAGCAATTGCGCGAGCAGGGACTTGAAGAGGTTAATCAAATTACCTGGGATCGTGCCGGCGCTAAGGTTATAGAAATTTACAAGCGATTAATTAATAGATAACTATCCACCCACTAATATAAAGAAGTAAAATGAAATCAATCTGTTTCTATTTTCAGATTCATCAGCCATTCAGGTTGAAGACCTACAGATTTTTTGACATTGGTAACGATCATTACTACTATGATGACTTTGCCAACGAGGATATCATCACTCGCATTGCCCAGCGCTCCTACATGCCAGCTTGCGAGATGCTTCTGGAGATGATAAAGGAGAATGGTAAGAAGTTTAAGGTGGCATTCTCGATAAGTGGCACAGCCCTTGAGCAGCTTGAGCAGTATGTCCCTGAATTCATCGACTCAATGAAAGAGTTGTCAGAGACCGGTTGTGTTGAGTTCTTGAGTGAGACCTATGCTCACTCGTTGTCGTCACTTGTCGACCCCGATGAGTTTGTGGCTCAAGTGAAAGCTCATGACGAGAAGATTTATCAGCTCTTCGGGCAGAAGCCCAAAGTGTTCCGCAACACCGAGCTCATCTATGACGACGACATCGCCTTGATGGTTGCCTCGATGGGATTTAAGGGTGCTATCACCGATGGCGCCAAGCACATCCTGGGCTGGAAGTCTCCTAACTACCTGTATAAGTCGGCCTCGGCGCCCAAGTTGCGTTTGCTGCTCAAGAATTCTAAGCTCAGCGACGATATCTCTTTCCGTTTCAGCAATCCCGACTGGGGAGCCTATCCCTTGACTGCCGACAAGTACATCGACTGGATTGCGTCGCTGCCCGAGGAGGAGATGCTTGTGAACTTGTTTATGAACTATGAGACCTTTGGCGAGCTTCAGCCACGCGAGAGTGGCATTTTCGAGTTTATGAAAGCATTGCCCCGCTTTGCCTCAGAGCATGGAATCGAGTTTATGACTCCGAGTGAGGTTGTGTCGAAGATGAAGCCCGTGGGCGAATTGTCGGTTATGCACCCCATCTCGTGGGCCGATGAAGCTCGTGATACCAGTGCCTGGATGGGCAACATCTTGCAGGAAGAGGCTGTGAACAAGCTCTACTGCCTTGCCGAGCGCATACGTCTTGTTCCCGACAAGCGCATACACCAGGATTGGAATTACTTGCAAGCGAGCGACCATTTCTACTACATGAGCACCAAGCACAGCAGCGACGGTTCGGTGCACTCCCATTACAGTCCTTACGACTCGCCCTATGCGGCGTTCACCAACTACATGAATGTGCTTAGCGACTTCATGATCAGAGTGCGCGAGCAGTTCCCCGAGGAGATTGAGAATGAGGAGCTCAACTCGCTGCTTCTCACCATTCGCAACCAGGAGAAGGAGATAGAAGAGCTCAATCGCGAGGTGGAAATGCTGCGCAATAACATTGTGAAGGACACCGCAGGCGATTTTGCTCCACGTGTCGAAGGAAAAGAAGAGAAGAAGCCTTCGACTAAATCACCTGCCAAAAAGCCTGCTGCCAGAAAAAAAACTGCGACGAAAAATGAGACAAAAAAATCATAGAATGGCAAAGCTGCTCTATATTCATGGTTTCAGGAGTTCGTCTCGTAGCAGCACCATACTTACGCTCAAGTCGGTGTATAAGGAGATTGAGGTTCATGCAATAGATGTGACGCATCATCCTGTGGAGTCGATCAGGAAGATTGATGACTATGTGGCGGCCCATGAAATAGACATTCTTGCTGGCTCGTCGTTAGGTGGATATTACACGTTGTGTGCACGAGTTCTTATCCCCAAAATCGCGGTCAATCCAGCACTTCATCCTGAGGTAAGATTGAAGCATCTGCCAGAGATAGGGCATACGGTGGAGTACTACAACGAACGCGAGGATGGCATTCAGACCTTTACCTGCATGGCGAGTGACCTCGACGAGTTCAGGGGCATAGAGCCTTTTATCACCGAGCGCACTCACATTGTGGGGAGCGACCACGATGAGCTGCTGGGTGACTTGCGATGTGAGTATCGCGAGCTTGTGGGTAATCGCTTTCATGAGTCGTCGCAGCTGGGTCACCGCATTGAGCCAGCGTTTCTCGCCATCCCGAATGGAGACTTCTACCAGGTGCTGAAGACGCTGTTATGACATCGGTCATCGGTGTTCGGCGCTTGAGCGAGCACAATCCCCCTTGTGTGGCCAAATGATGACCTGCAAGGGGGATTGATATTGTTTGTCTTATTGTTGAGGATTGCCTCTACTTCCTTGATTTAGAACTCTTGCGCTTTGGTTTCTTGTCGTTTTGGGCCGACTTGCTGCCGTCGCTTGCTGGTCGTGTTCCGTCGGGCTGGTCGATGAACTTGATCAGACCCTCGCCTTGCGAGTAGGCTCTGAAGATACCCGAGAGCAGAATAATGTCGGTGATGTGGTTGTCGTTGACATATTTTCTCATGTTTCTTGAGAAGTACCTGAAGTCTACTACGTGGATGTCTTCAAACGAATAGAACAAGTAGCCTGGCAACGCGTTGCCGAAGCTGTCCTTTATGAGCAACAACCTGCGACCATTCTTGGTTGAGGTGTTGACGTGAGTAATCTTGTTGTCGCCACCCATGAAGGTGCAATAGGCAGCGCTGCTGCCATCGGGAAAATACTGGAAAAACTCACCAGTTTCGGGAGCACTCTCGCGATGGTTGCTATTGTACTTGACGTAGGTGGTGGTGTAAGTCACCCCACGTGGCACGTAGTAGATGAAATCTTCAGGGGCATTCTTGATGGAGATGTCATGACTGTAGCCATACATCGAACCCACAAAGCCGTGAATCACCTTCTTGTCGTAGTGGCTAAGGTCGCGGAATGGCACTTTGGCCACTCGGGCAAACTCCTGAGCCACGTAGTAAGCGCCAAGTGGCGCCCAGTGATGGTCGGTGCGTGAGAAGATTGGCTCCTTGGCATGATTAGCCAGTGGTGAGTAAGCGTTGACTGGCACCACACCATCGTCGAGTCGCTCGTGAATGGCCTTGATTGTAGGCAATTCGGGCTTAGTGATTGACTTGGCAGCATCGGGGCAATAGAATTCTACTGCCGATGGCACTACGAGACAATAGATTGTAGCCTGGTTTCCGAAAGCCTTGTAGTACTCGTTGCAAGCCTTGGCAAACGGTCCACCACCCTCGGGCCCACCTCCATAGGCCGAGAACGCCCTCACATTAGGTCCCTCGCCCGAGATGATGATGCCACGTCTCGACTTCTTGGCATTATCGTTAGCGGTAATGTTGTTAGTATATTCCTCTATTTCCTCGTCGTTGATGTCATAGTCGTCGCCCTCCGACTTGTTGCCCTTAGCGGCATGGAACTTGACATCACTCTGAGTGGCTCCAAAGATTCGGAGTTTCATCAAGTCTTCAAAAGTCATGCTCAGCGCCATGAAATCATCGCGGTAAGGCTCGGTGTCGCTAAACCATTTCGACACACCATTAGTGAACGTTCCGTTCTTGATGTTGTACAAACTCGGCAAAGGGAAAGACACGAGTTTCCTTTTCTCGAGTTGAGAGAACGTGCTGCGAGGAAAGGTTGTGAACACAATCACAAACAATCCATATACAACAAGCAACACTGCAATATAGATATAGCTTCGTTTCATGACGCCTGGCTGGTGTTGTGGAGAGATGAGTGACAGGGGATTATTGATTGAGATACCTTAGAATGTTGGCACGGATGTTCTTCATGCCCATGTGAGTGACATTGTTGTCAAGCACGATGTCGGTGATGTTGTTGTCCTTGACATACTGCTTCATGTTTTTGGTGAAATAACGGCTGTCGATGACGTGTATTTCCTCAAACGAGTAGAACAGATAGCCAGGCACGGCGTTGCCGTAGCTATCCTTGATGAAGAGGATGTGACGGCCGTTGTTGGTAGAGGTCTTGACTTTCACAATCTTTGTGTCGCCACCCATAAAGGTGCAGTAGGCACTTGTCCCGTTGAAGTGATAGAAGAACTTGTCCTGCTTTGCAGGGGCCTCGCTCAGGACGCGCAGTCCCTTGGTCTTGTAGTTGATATAGGTGGTGGTGTACTGCACATCGCGCGGAATGTAGTAGATGAAGTCTTCGGGAGCCTTCTTGAGCGATGCGTCGCCCGAGAACATGGGCATTGTTCCCACATAGTTGTGCACGGTGTCGGTGTCGTAGTGTGAGAGATCCTTGAAAGGCACTCCAGCCACCTGAGCCAGCTTTTGAGCGGCATAGTACCCAGCCAGCGGCGCCCAGTGATGATCGGTCCTGGAGTAGATGTGCTCGTTTGCATGCTGGGCGAGTGGGGTGTAGATGTCGACGCAGTACACCGAGTCGTCGAGGTGTTCAAAGAGTCCGTTGATAAACACCTTCTCGTCGCGTGTCCATGCCTTTGCGGCATCGGGGGTGTAGAACGCTGCAGCAGTGGGAATGGGCATGCAGTAGACATTCACCTTGTTGCCAAAGGTACGCTTGTACTCGTTTACAACGTCGGCATAGGCGTGCCCACTTGTGGCTGTGCCACTGAATGGTTCTATTGCTCTCATGTCCTTGCCCGAGCCCACCATAATCATTCCTTTAGGAGATTTTCTTGCTGGTTGCTTGGCATTGACTTTGTTTTCATAAACGATGCTGATGCGCCTGTCCTCAGGCTTCTGGCATGTAGCCTGAGCTCCAGCTGCGATTGGCATTGCAGCTGCAATGCCAATAATTGCCAGTGATGTTAAAAGAATGTTTTTCTTCATAATATAAATAATGAGTTCTATTAGTATCTTATTATTTTTTGCCACTCTTTTCAGAGTGTAAATTTTTAAAAAAAATTTAGCACGAAGTGCTTCAATTTCCGTTCTCAGCATGGCAAAATCACAAGTTCCATTGTTCTATTATGCATTGCGCATTAAAAGCTTAGAATCGTGTGTAAAGGAAGGGATTATTGGTAGCTCCCACAAGCAGTGCCACACTAAATGTCAGGATAACAAGCGAGACAACTATTCTCACTACAAGGAAAATATTCTGTTCTATGGCTTCATGCCCCCTTGAGATGCGAGTAGTGAGTCTTGCTGCCCAGCCTCGCACTGGCATGCTGAAGATAATTGCTGCAATCCAAATCCAGAAATGGTCGAAAATTGCAGCGCGTGCCACAAAATCAGTTGATTGCTGCGAGCCGCCAAACATCACACAGAAGAATTTGGTCAGCTGTGAGAGGTCCACAAAATAGAAAAGTGCCCATCCAAAATAGATGAGAATCAAGCTATAGATGTGCATTAACGGCCGTGGGCACTTCGGCCACAGGTAGCGTAGTACTACATGCTTCTCAAAAATCAGTATAATACCAAAGTAGATGCCCCACAGCATGAAATTCCAGCTTGCGCCGTGCCAGAAGCCTGTGAGCGCCCACACAACAGCGATATTCAGTGCCTGATGCTTGCGATTGCCGCCCATGGGGATGTAGACGTAGTCGCGGAAGAAGCTACCGAGCGAGATGTGCCATCGCCGCCAGAAGTCGGTTATCGACGAGCTGCAGTACGGGTGGTCAAAGTTTTCCTTGAAATGGAATCCCATGCATCGCCCCATGCCTATTGCCATGTCGCTGTAGCCCGAAAAATCGAAGTAGATTTGCAGAGTGAATGCAGCCAGTCCTGTCCAGGCTCCAGCGGTTGTGAGCGAAGAGAATCCGTCGTCGAGAAACTGCGTTGAAATCAGCGACAGCTGGTTGGCGATAATTACCTTCTTGCCCAGTCCTATCATGAAACGGAATGCACCGTCGGCAAAGTCTTGCGCAGTCACATGGCGATTGTTAATCTCACTGGCAATGGTCTCATAGCGCACAATGGGGCCGGCAATCAGCTGCGGGAACATTGAGATGTAGAGCAGCAGGTCGCGATACCGCCGTTGAGCCGGTGATACTTTGCGATAGACATCTATCAGATAGGAGATTGACTGGAAAGTGTAGAAACTGATTCCAATGGGTAAAGCAATGTTGGGTTTGGCTACAGGAATGCCAATGTCGATGAGCAGCTGCGCAAAGAAGCCTAAGTACTTGAACGTAGCAATAATCCCGATGTTCACCACAAGACCCACAATCAGCGCAAACTTGCGATGCTTGTGTTCTCTGTCGATGATTCTCCCCATCAAGTAATTCACCAGAACACTTAGCAGCATCAACATCACATACACTGGTTCGCCCCAAGCGTAGAAAATCAACGAGAAAGCAACCAATGTCCAGTTTTTGCAAGTGTTTACTTGCTTTAATTTATTGATAGCCAGATGTCTCTTGTCAATTATATGCGCTGTCAAGTAGCATAGTGCAAATGCTGGCAAGAAAACAAACAGAAAAAAAAGGTCGGCAAAAACCATATCTTGTTATGGTGAAAATGTAATTTACTCGTTTTATTTACTCTAAGCCGCAAAATTAGTGCTTTTCTGCCATCCCGTAAAATCAATCATGTTAATAAAGACAAAATTCTACTTGAATCAGAATTCAACGTGGGGATGTGTGGGCTGTGCTGTGCCCATAAAAAGCTTCGCTTCGCCCAGCGAAAAAAGAATCCCCTTGCTGTAGTGATACAACAGGGGGAGGGAACGTTTAGGGTTGTGATTATAAGTGCTATTTCATTGCCCTGATAATGCGCTGGGACGCCTCTTCAACCACACTCCGTGGTGTGGCAAAGTTGATGCGGATGAAACCGTTGCCGGCCTTGCCATAGATGATGCCATCATTCACCAGCACCTTGCCCTCGTCAAGAATCTTTTGAGCAACTTGGGTGCTTGTCATGCCGGTGCCAGTGACGTCGACCCATGCAAGATAAGAACCCTCGATGGGGGTGAAATGGAAGCTGGGCAGCTCCTTGTTCAGCATGTCGCGCATCAGGCAGTAGTTGCCAGCAAGATATTCGTTTAATTGCATTATCCAGCTTTCTCCATGGTTATAGGCGGCCATGAATGCCTCGAGCCCGAATGGATTCAGGTCGCACACCTCGTTGTCATTGATAGCGCGGTTGATTTTGGCTTTTGTGTCGGGGTTGCTGCACACAATGAACGCCGCCTGCAGGCCCGCAATGTTGAACGACTTGCTTGGCGAACCGCACATGATGCAATGTTCTTGAGCTTCGGGCGAAATAGAGGCAAATGGTGTGTAGACATGACCTGGCATAACCATCTCGCAGTGAATCTCGTCGCTCACTACAGTCACACCATGCTTGATGCAGAGGTCGCTCACCTTGAGCATCTCTTGTGGGGGCCACACTCGGCCGGCAGGGTTGTGAGGGTTGCAGAAGAGCAGCGTGTGTGTGTTGTTGTCGCTCAGAGCCTGCTCAAGAGCTTCGTAGTTGATGGCGTAGGTGTAATCGTTGTTGTAGTTAAGAGGCACTTCAACCACGTTGCACTTGTTGTTCTTGATGCAAGTGAAGAAGCAGTTGTAGATGGGAGTGAGAATCACCACGTTCTCTCCAGGATGAGTGATGGCTTTGATCACCGCCGAAATGGCTGGCACCACTCCAGTGGTGTATTCAATCCAGTTGCGGTCTATGGTCCAATTGTGGCGACGCTCAAACCAGTTGGTGATTGAAGTGAAGAACTCCTCGGGCACGTTGGCATATCCAAATACACCATGATCAAGCCGCTGCTGCAGCGCTTCGATGATGCATGGAGCGGCCTTGAAATCCATGTCGGCAACCCACATGGGTATCACGTCATCGCTTGGGCAGTGGTCCCACTTTACTGAGTGGGTGTGCCGCCTGTCGACAATCTCGTCAAAGTTAAAAGGGCTGTTTTTCATTGCTATTTATGGCTTTATGGAGTGAGTTGATTAAGAATGTTGTTCTCTGGTTATAATCTGGCAGTTTGCTGGTTCAAGAATGTTCTCATCGATAGTGAGGCTCCCCAGCGAGTCGAGCTCGATGCGACCCGAGCGAGGGTTCTTTATGTTAGTAACACTGCCCTTGATGGTTGCCTGCACGTCAGAGTCTTCAAACATGCGGTCGCACGCACTGTCGAATGTGCAGTCTTCCAAGACAAGGTTGTGGTCGTAACATAATGGTTGCTCGCCGCTGATGTGGCATCTGATGAGTTTCACGTTTTTTGAGTGCCAAGCCAGATACTCGCCGTTGAGCTCGCTATCGTAGATGGTGACGTTTTCACACTCCCAGAAGGAGTCTTTAGTTGTTATTTTGGCGTTGTGCACCTCAACGTTCTTGCAATACTGGAACAGATATTTTGAGTTTGCCACGAGACCGTCGATGACAATGTCTTGCGAGAACATGAACGGATAGGTGCCATCTTGCAGTCGCAGGTTGGTGGCTTTAAGACCGTTTATTTTCCAGAAAGTCTCGTCGGCATCATTTATGATAACATTGCTGATTTTTAGGTTGTTCATCTCGCGGAAGAACTTAGGCCCATCAATCACACAGTCGCTCATTTCCATGTCGTCGCAGTACCAGATGGCCGATCGTGAACCCACGGCAAAAAAGCAATTAGTGATGCGCGAGCCATAGACGTGCCATAGTGGGTACTTGCCCTCAAAGAAGCAGTGGTCGCACTCGATGTTGTGACATTGCTTCAACCCTGATTCACCAGTAGTTATGGTTACTCTTTCGAGTCTTGTGTCGCGAGCCGCAAAGAGTGGCCTCTCTCCTCCAAAAATTTGATCTTTAATAGTCTTCATTACATTAGTTGTGTTATTTAATGTTAAGTTGATGATTTTGTAATTTATGATTAAATGTTTAGAATGCCTTTAACTGTTGATGATAGAAGTTTCCTTTATCCACCTGCCAGAGCATAGCCTGATGAGGAAGACTGAACCCCTCACACACAGCTCAATGCACATGGCTATCCACACTCCCTGCAGCCCCATAGTAGCTGCCAGGAGCACGGCGAGGGTGATTCTCACTATCCACATGCTGCTCAGGTTAATGATGCATGGCACGAGCGTGTCGCCAGCACCCACCATCACGCCATAGCTCACGATGGCTGTGGCATAGAGGGGCTCGGCCCATGCCTCGATGCGCAGACATTGTGCTCCCAGGTCGACTATGGAGTCGACACTCGACATGAAACTCATCATAATGTGGGCTCCTGCATACATGAGAATTCCCATCACTGTCATGGTTAGTACGCCCATTACTACGGTGATTGATGCAAACCGCTTCATCAGGTCGCGACGGCCGGCTCCGGCACTCTGACCCACCAGTGTGGTGGCAGCCTCGCCAATTCCGTAGCCAGGCATGTAGCAAAGACTCTCGGCCGTGACGGCAAAGATGTTGGCTGCCAAAGCCACATTACCTAATGGGGCCACGATGGCTGTGGTAGCGATATAAGCGCCACTCATCATCACGTGCTGTAGCCCCAGCGGCAGACTTATCTTGTAAGCCCTCTTCAGGCAGTGGGCAGTGGGCATGAACGAGCCTCGCGTGTGAGTCAGTTTTAGTTCTCTCGATTTGGCGATAAGATAGTACAGCATGAGCAGGCAAGTGACCACCTCGGCCAGTACAGTTCCCATGGCAGCGCCTTTCACGCCAAGTCCTGCACCAGGAATGCTTACAGTGTTGCCAGCTATGCTGATGTCGCGTGTGGGGAATATTAAGAGGAAGTTGAATACTACATCAAGAACACACATTAATATATTAAGCATTCCAGGCACTTTCATGTTGCCGCTGCTCCTGAGCATGCCGCCGGCCAGGAACTCGATTTGCAAGAATGGAAGGAAGAGAGCCAAGATGAGAAAATAGGTTGTGGCCTTGTCGCAGATTCTTTCATTGCCTCCAAGCCAGTGGGGGAGGTCGCCGCTGATGGCAGCTCCCACTGCTGCGAGGGCAAGACTGAATGCCATGCAAGCAAAGAGTGATTGCCTGAGCACACTGCGGGCCTCGCTGCTCTTGTTTGCTCCAATGTAGTGAGCCACTTGCACTGTGAATCCCATGGCTGCAGCGCTTAGCACGCCTCCTAAGAGCCATGTTGATGACGACACCAGTCCAATGGCTGCGCTGTCGTCGGCGCCCAGGCTGCCCACCATCGACGCGTCGATATATTGCATTATAATCATCGAGAGCTGCGCCAGTATTGCTGGAGTGCTCAGGTTGACGGTGAGGCGAAGCTGCTGCTTGAGAGTCATGGGCTTGCCCGTTTTAATCATGTCTATGAGAAGTTGTTTTTTCTCGGTAGCCATCGATAATTGTGTACTTATTGCTTATGGGTGTAAATTGTATGCAAAATTAGTAAAAATCGTTGAAACGCAAAGGCAGAATTTACTCAAAAATATAAAACAAAAAAGTCCCGCACGTTGTGTGCGAGACTTTTTGTTCTCTTTCAACTTTTATGGTTGAAATTACTTGTTACGCTGGATAGTAACGCAACGTCCGAGAGGTGCGCACTGTGGACCATACTGTGCATTGGGGTGGTTGTCATTGTTGGTCTCAGTCTCGAGACGGCCACCGTCAATACCCTTGTTCACGAGAGCATCCTTAACACCGTTTACACGGTCGTGACGCAGACGGATGTTGATTTCGTCGTTACCAGTGTAGTTGTCGGCCCAACCGCAGAGAACGTAGTTGTCGTTCTCGTTGTTCATAACCTCAGCAACAGCGTTTACAACCTCCATTTGTACTGGAGTGATGTAAGACTTACCTCTTGGATAGTAGATAGTAGCC
>CAMHNO010000042.1 GCA_946186575.1 uncultured Prevotellaceae bacterium | reverse complement strand
CTCCGCCACTCATTTCCACGTTGTCGCGCCACCGCTCGTTGATTTCCTTGAACGTAATGCGTTTGGCTCGATATATGGTCTCGATGAGCCACACATATTTCCCGACCAAGTTTTGTTGAATGTTATAACTCATAATTCAATGTTTTGTGCAAAGATACAACAAACCTATGCCAAATCATGGCATAGGTTCATATTTTTATTGTAAAAAAGTAAATTATTACAAATTGAAGTAGTTGCTGCGGTCGAGGTTACGGTAGGCGATGGCTTCCATGATGTGGGGGGAGCGGACTTGGACGCTGCCGTCGAGGTCGGCAATGGTGCGGGCTACTTTGAGGATGCGGTCGTAGGCCCTCGCGCTCATGTTCATCTTGGTGATGGTTTGGCGCAGCTGGGCCATGCCCTCGGCGTCGGGCTCGGCGTACTGGTGCAGCAGCGAGGGGGTCATCTGGGCGTTGCAGTGCACGCCGGGGTGATTCTTGAAGCGGAGGCTCTGGATGGCCCGCGCTTTGATGACTCTCTCACGGATTGCGGCGCTTGGCTCGCCCGGTGCTTTACTCGCCATCTGGTCGAAGTTCACGGGCTGCACCTCTACTTGCAGGTCGATTCTATCCAGCAACGGGCCCGAAATCTTGCTCATATATTGATGGCGCTGGTGCGGCGTGCAGATGCACTGCTTGGTGGGGTGGCCGTAGTAGCCGCAAGGGCATGGATTCATCGAGGCCACGAGCATGAACGAGGCGGGGTAGTCGATGCTGTACTTGGCTCGTGAAATCGAGATGTGGCGGTCCTCAAGTGGCTGACGCATAACCTCTAAAACGCTGCGATTGAACTCTGGGAGTTCGTCTAGAAAGAGGACACCATTGTGGGCAAGGCTGATTTCCCCGGGCGTGGGATAAGTTCCGCCACCCACTAAGGCGACGGGCGAGATGGTGTGATGGGGTGCGCGATAAGGGCGCACCGAGAGCAGCGTGGTGCCCTGCGATAGTTTTCCCGCCACACTGTGAATCTTGGTGGTTTCGAGAGCCTCACTCAATGAGAGTGGCGGCAAGATTGACGGCAAACGCTTGGCCATCATCGACTTGCCACTACCTGGCGAACCAATGAGCATGATGTTGTGCCCGCCGGCACAAGCCACCTCGAAGGCTCGCTTCACCATCTCCTGGCCCTTAACCTCGCTAAAGTCGTAAGGGAACGAACCTTGAGCACGGGCAAACTCAGCTCGCGTGTCGACCACAGTTGGTTCGAGCGTGTCAGTGCCATTAAAGAAATTTATAACCTGCAAAATGTTGTCAACACCATAGACGTTAAGGTTGTTGACCACAGCTGCCTCGGTGGCATTGTGCTTAGGCAAAATAAAGCCATCGAGCTGCATCTCGCGTGCAAGGATGGCCATTGGCAAGGCTCCCTTGATGGGCTTGACCGAGCCGTCGAGCGAGAGTTCGCCCATGAGCATGTATCGCCCCAGGCGGTCGGTGCTCACCTTCTCGTCGCTTGCGAGAATGCCTATGGCTATGGGCAGATCGTAGGCCGAGCCTTCCTTCTTGATATCGGCAGGCGACATGTTGATAACCACCGACTTGCGCGGGAACTTGAATCCTGAATTATCTATTGCGCAACGCACTCGCTCGCCACTCTCTCTGACGGCAGCGTCGGGCAGACCCACCAACACATATCCACTGCCCCAGTCCACCGAGGCCTCAATCTCTACTGCGATGGCATCGATGCCTTGCAATGCCGCTCCAAGAATCTTGCTTAACATGCCGTTGCTTATTTAGTAGTAAATTAGCATTATTCAACAAACTTCACTCACCTCCAGTCATCGATTCCAGCATTTGCCGTGCTTTCACGCCGTCGTCGCCTCGGTATTGCTGCTTACCTTGAGCGTTGGTGACGATGATGGTGGGAGTGCTTTTCACTTGCAGCCTTATCACCTCGCTGTTCATCATCGATCCAGGCACCCAGTAGTGCTTCCAATCCCCATCGTTGGCAATGGTATGGCTCCAAGCCGCCGAGTCGCTGTCGATGTTGATGTCAATAACATTCACTTTAGCCTTGTTGAGCATCTTCAGCTCTTCGACAATAGCTTTGCGCTTAGAGTTTTCCATAACCTTATCCCAGAAGAAAATCACACTGGGCTTGTCGCCAACGATGTTCACTGCCTCAAAATCGCTGCTCTCGTGCTCAAATAGGTTAAGATTTTTAACTTCGGTAGCAGGCTTCATTTCTTTAGTTTTCATGGCATTGTAAGACTTTAACAGATGCTCAGGCTTAGCACTGTCGTCAATCATTTTGAGCAGCTTGTCAACCTGAGCCGGATCGCTGGGCTGGTAGTCATAAAGCACCAGCAGCGTCGATACCACACTATTGCGGTTGGCTTTGACAAATTTTTCGATTTCGGGGTTGAGCATCTGGCTATTTTTCACCTTATAGGCAGTCTTGTGTTTCACCACAAAGTCGTTCCACTGCTTTAGTATGTCGCTGCCTTCGACCTTTAGGTCGAAATTCTCAATTATTTTCCCTGTCACCTTAACATTGTCGCCACCGCTCACCACTAGCCTCATCACTGGCACATTCATGCTATTAAAAATCATGAGCATCGACGGGCTGGCGCATTTTCCTTCGAGCTGTAGCACGTCTTCCTGAGCCATGTCCCACGTGTCGACAATGTTGCCCTCTTCGCCGCAATATATGATGTGCACCCGCTGGTTACCCAGACCCTTTAGATTGATTTCGGCACTGAACTTGCTATTGCTGCAGCTTGCCAGCATCATAGCAGCCAGGCAGCCACACATTATCATTAATTTTAGTTTCATAGTCATTAAACAGAAATATTACATCTTAGATGCAAAGTTAAAACATTTACTTCACTTGCACAATCACATGAGTGAAAAGTTTTGATGTTACTCAAGTTTTAAGGCCTGAGCTTTTAAATAAAACCTAATTATAGAAAAATAGGAAAAAGAGTGATTTTTTTCTATATTTGTGTGATTTTTTTGAGAAACTTGCGTCTAATGGCCAGAAATCAGTTTTAAAACATCAAGAAAAATGAACGATTTAGAAAGCAAATTTGCCGAAACCATCAAGCAGAACAAAAGCACCATCTACACCGTGTGCTACATGTTCTCGCACGATGCCGACGAGGTGGCCGACCTCTTTCAGGAGGCTGTCATCAACCTGTGGCGGGGTTTCGAGAAGTTTGAGGGTCGCAGCGATGTCAAGACATGGATTTACCGTGTAACGCTCAACACCTGCATCTCACTCGACCGCAAAGACAAGAAACGCCGCAACGCCACCGAACCACTGGAAATGAACATCAACCTGTTTCAAGACCAAGACCACGACACCCGCCAGGTGGACATGCTGCACAGCCGCATCAGCCGCCTGCAACCCTTCGACCGAGCCATAGTGCTGCTGTGGCTCGAAAACATGCCCTACGAGGAGATAGGCCAGGTGGTGGGCATCTCGACCACCGCAGTGAGCACTCGCCTCTACCGCATTAAGGAACAACTCAAAAAAATGAACGATTAAAGATTAAAAATTATGAACACCAACGATTTTGAACTCGAACAGATGCGCCAGCAGATGGCAATACTGCAAAATAAGCTCGACAGCCAAAACATAGTGAGCGACCGCTTCATCCGCCGGTCGGTGAGCCACAGCGCCACCACCATCAACCGCCGCTACCTTGTGATCTCGATTGTTGCCCTGGCAATGATCCCCTATGGCTACTGGGCCTTTGTGAAACTCAATGGGCTCTCAGTAGCACTGTGGATTGCAATGAGCGTGATGATGCTTGCAGTGGTGGGATTCTGCATCTACAACGGGCGAGAGATGCGCCGCCGCGACTTCGCCAGCGGCAACCTGCTCGACACTAAGCGCAAAGCCCTTGCCGCCAAGCGCCGCGACAACAACTGGCTGTGGTTTGGCATTCCCATGGCTACGATGTGGGCTGCGTGGGTAGGATGGGAAATGGCACAGAAATTGGGCGCCGACTTCAAGTTCTTCATTCTATTCTTCATCATCTGCTCTGTGGGTGGAATAATACTAGGCATGACAGTGCACTTCCGCACCCAGCGCCACTACCGCGACATCATCGAGCAAATTGAGGATTTTGAGGACAGCAACACCAGCATCTAAAAACAATCACACATAATAGCACACAAATCCTAATCTAAATAACGTGAGGTCAATGAAAATAAACATGTATGTATCAGGCTGCTCCTCTAAGATAGAGGAGCAGTACTCCTCCTCTGCCTGAGAGGAGGTGCCCTTTAGGGCGGAGGAGAGGGAGTGCGACCCTGAGGAGTGTGATTACTGTCTATGGCGGGCACACTCCCCCCACCCCCCTCTAACTTAGAGGGGGAGCTGCTAACCAACCTATTATTTTCGTCGAACTCACGTTAACTAAAATGCCCAGGCCATTGTTTTGACCTGGGCTTTAATTTCTTTTATGTGCTGAGCACTAATGCTGGAACACGGTGTATCCTGTCATATAAGGATCGCGAGATAGATAGAGGTATCCGCCTTGATATTTATAATAGAAAATTTCTTGTCCTCCATCGTGGTAGTATATTCTCACATAGGAGCCATTATCGTCCCACTCAAAACCATAGCTACCCCAGTAATGATAATCGTCATAGAATGACATGACGCCAGTGCCATTGGTGTGAAACTGAATCTCCATATAGTCGTAGTCGGTATTATATATAGGGAAACTGCTGTATCCATCCCTACCTTCTATTGCATACCACCGCGCTCCCGAGAGCACCGACCAGAAATGCCTGGTGTCGCATGAGCTAAGCCCAATGAGCAGTGCCGCAACAATCAGAGTAATGCTTAATTTTTTCATATACTTGAGTTTTTATAATTAATAATCATTTTACATATATATATTGCGATGCAAAGATAGCAAAAAACTTTATTCTTAACTATCAATTGCAGCTATTTTTTATATTTTGACCCATAATAAGAGCGCAAAGTTTAAAATTAGAGTCCAAAAAATTTGGTTATATAAAATATTCATTATAATTTTGTAACGATTTTAAAAATGAATAAATTACAAAATATTGAGAATTTAACAGCATCGGAGCGCTTGATCATGTGCGGCATCAGACCATCGGTGCAGCGCCTTGCCATTATGGACTACCTGATGAACAACCACAACCACCCCACCGTGGATGTGATTTACAACCAACTGCTGCCGTCAATTCCCACGCTCTCGCGCACCACAGTCTATAACACCGTTGAAGCACTTGTGGAGCACGGCGCAGCAAGCGCCCTCACCATCGACAGCCGCAATGCTCACTACGATGCCCGCCTCGACCCGCACTCTCACTTCATGTGCAACCGCTGTGGCCGCATCATCGACATGCCATTGCATTACGACGTGATGAACGACTCGCCCGAACCAGGCAGCACAGTAGAGAGTGTGAACATCTACTATCGCGGATTGTGCAATAACTGCAATAGCAGACAGTGAGCCGATGCATCTACTCAGACAACCGACAAACTAACATATATTTATTAACTATTTTAAAAAACAGAGACTAATATGAAAAAATGGAAATGCGTAGTGTGTGGCTACATTCATGAAGGCGAGAACCCACCCGAGGAGTGCCCATTGTGCGGCGTTGGCCCTGAGGACTTTGAGGAAGTGGTAGAGTGATTTTTTAATGCACAATTCACAATGCATAATGCACAATTAAATGCTTAATGCATAATCTATATTTTCTATACAATATAAAATATATAGAACTTATAGAAAAACTAGGAACTAAACAACTAACAAACTAACAACTAATAACTAATAACTAATAACTAATAACTAATAACTAAAAGAAACTATGGCTAAGAAATGGATATGCACAGTGTGCGGTTACGTTCATGAGGGCGACACTCCTCCCGAGAAGTGCCCACAATGCAAGGTTCCAGCAAGTAAGTTCAAGAAAATGGAAGAAGGCAACGTTAGCTACGCTGCCGAGCACGTTCTCGGCGTGGCTAAGGGCGTTGACCCCGAGATTCTGCAAGGATTGCGCGACCACTTTGCTGGCGAGTGCAGCGAGGTAGGACAATATCTGGCAATGGCTCGCCAGGCCGATCGTGAGGGTTATCCCGAGATTGCCGCTGCCTTCAGGCGCTATGCAATGGAGGAGGCCGACCACGCTTCGCGCTTTGCCGAGCTGCTGGGCGAGGTAGTGTGGGACACCAAGACCAACCTTGTGAAGCGCGCTGCCGCCGAGGCTGGTGCTTGCGAGGACAAGACCCGCATTGCCAAACTTGCCAAGGCTCAAAACCTCGACGCCATCCACGACACAGTTCACGAGATGGCACGCGACGAGGCACGCCACGGCCAGGGCTTCGCTGCCCTCTTGAAGCGCTACTTTGGCAAGTAAGAATCATTATCAATACTACCCAAAAAAAGGCTCAGAACATCGTTTTTCTGAGCCTTTTTTCTATTAGTCCTACCTTGTCAGACTCAGTCCGACCCAGTCTGACCTATATTACTCGCAGCAGCAATCGTACTTGTCCTCGAGCAGCTTGGCGATGTCTTGCTCAATGAGCTTGATGTCGTGAGTGGGCTCATAGCGAGCAATCACCTTGCCTTCTTTGTCAACGAGGAACTTGGTGAAGTTCCACTTGATGTCGGGCTTGCTGGCATAGTCGGGGTCGTTCTTCTCCATCATCTCGGCAAGGAGCTTGCCAATGGGGTGCTCAAGATTGAAACCCTCAAATCCCTTCTCCTTCTTGAGGAAGGTGAACAATGGGTCCTCGCCTGGACCGTTCACCTCAATCTTCTTGAACTGTGGGAACTCGGTGCCATAGTTGAGCGAGCAGAATTGTGCTATCTCCTCGTCGGTGCCAGGAGCCTGGTTGCCAAACTGGTTGCAAGGGAAGTCGAGAATTTCGAGACCCTTGTCCTTGTAGCTCTTGTAGAGAGCCTCAAGCTCCTCATATTGTGGTGTGAAGCCACACTTGGTGGCAGTGTTTACAATGAGTAAAACTTTGCCCTTGTAGCTACTCAGGGCCACGTCATTGCCCTTGCGATCTTTCACTGTAAAATCAAGTACACTAGTCTGTGCCATAGCGATTGAAATATTAAATAGAATAGTTAATAATAAAATAGTCTTTTTCATGATAATTATATTAGTTGTTTTTATTAATGTTTTGTTGCAATAAAAATAATTGTTTTTGTTTCTCTATCTCACGCTTAAGTTCTTCTTTAGTAGGTAATAAAGCCATATATTTAGCAGCAAATAGTTGCTCATTACCTTTTAGTATAGAATATCGAGCTATATCTTGACTAGTTTCAGAACATAGCACAATACCAATAGTTGGATTATCTCCTTCTGTACGCTTGAGTTCATCATACATACGTACATACATATCCATCTGACCCACATCTTGATGACTAATAACACCTACCTTGAGATCAATGAGTACGTAACACTTTAATATTACATTATAAAAAACAAGATCTATAAAATAATCTTGCGTATCAGTACGAATTAATTGTTGACGAGCCATAAAAGCAAAGCCACGACCCATCTCCATAATAAAGTCTTGAAGATGATTAATTATAGCACTCTCAAGTTCTTGTTCCGAAAAACTATAGTCTTGTTTGAATCCAAGAAATTCTGCAACAATTGGACTTTTTAGTAATTCTAATTTATCAGGATTCTTTTCTTTAATGTCTAATTGTGGCTGTTTGAAGTGCCTCTCAAAATATTGCGTGCTTATATTTCTATCAAGAGTTCTAACACTCCACATTTCCTGCGAAGCAGTAGTAAGATACCATATAGCCGCTGTCTCGTTATCAATGCTCAAAATGCGATGAATATGAGACCAATGCAGATTTTGCAAACGCGTTTGCAAAATCTTAATATCTGGAACAGTTAAATAAAATTTGCGAAAATATGCAAGATAACGAGCACTGAAACCTTTACCGTACTCATGTGTCAATGCAATAGATAATTGTTTAATTAGTTGTTTACCATATTCAGCACGTTGATTTCCGTGCTGTTCTTCCTCAACTATGCGTCGCCCAATATGCCAATATGTTTCTACCATTGCATTGTTCACAGCACTATAGGCCTGTTTGCGCCCATTATTAATAATACTGCAAACATCATCGACCAACGACAAAGGTAGACTATTTGATATAATCTCTTTTGACATACAAATAATTCATTCTTTTTATTAAGAATATATCCTATTTCTTAATAAGGCCCAGGCGGTTAGAGATTTCGAGCATGCGCTCGATGGGGCGCACGGCCTTGATGCGGGTTTCCTCGTCAATCTCGATTGTGGGAGCCATGTACTTGAGCGAGTTGTAAAGCTTCTCGAGGGTGATGAGCTTCATGTAGGCACACTCGTTGCAAGCGCAGCCGGCATCGTCGGGCGGAGCTGGAATGAACTCCTTGTCGGGGCAGCGCTTCTTCATCTCATAGATGATGCCACTCTCGGTGGCCACAATGAACTGCTGGCAGTCGCTGGCTACTGAGTAGTCGAGCAGAGCCTTAGTCGAGCCAATCTTGTCGGCAATCAGGCGAATGGGCTTGGGGCACTCGGGATGCACGAGCACGTGAGCCTCGGGATATTGCTTCTTGAGCTCAATTATTTTCTCGATCGAGAACTTCTCGTGCACCTCGCAATAGCCGTCCCACACCACCATGTTGCGACCAGTAATGCTGTTGATGTAGTTGCCCAGGTTGCGGTCGGGACCAAAAATGAGCTTCTCATCCTCGGGGAAGCTGTCGACAATCTGCTTAGCGTTGCCGCTGGTCACTATTACATCGGTGAGAGCCTTAACTGCTGCACTGGTATTAGCGTAGCTAATAACAGTGTGACCTGGATGTTCCTTGATGAACGCCTCAAATTCGGGCGCTGGGCAACTGTCGCTCAACGAGCAGCCGGCATTGAGGTCGGGCACTATCACTGTCTTCTCAGGGCTCAGAATCTTGGCAGTCTCGCCCATGAAGTGCACGCCACAGAGCACTATCACCGGTGCCTCCACATCCTGCGCCAGCTGCGCCAGCGCCAGGCTGTCGCCAATGTAGTCGGCCAGGTCTTGAATCTCGTCGCGCTGGTAGAAGTGCGCCATTATCACGGCATTCTTCTCCTTCTTGAGCCGCAATATTTCTTCTTTCAGGTCAACGCCCTCGGGAATAGGAGCGTCGACATAGCCTTTTTCAACATTCATAATCTATTATATATTTTTATTTATATATTTAATTAAAAAAATAATGATGATGATAATAGTCTGTTAATATAGTGGAAAACTTTTTCTAAAACTCACGATCAGTGGAGTTATCAATGTTTAAACATTAGTTATATATAGTTTATTAACAAGTTTAATAATTGATTTATAGAAAATTGTGGTGTTTATCAACAGGTTGTTTACAACGTGCAAAGTTAATAAATTAATTGTGAAATAATGAACAAAATATTAATAAAACTTGTGTAAAATAAATGTGAAAGATTGTGGAGCGAAAATTTGGATAATGAGAAGTATTTTATAAGCCGTTGCAGTTAGCAAAATGCAAATTTTTAGTTCACTTTTTTTGAAAAAGTTTTTCACGGCTTTTCACAGGGTTTTCAACAAGTTATCAATAATATTATTAAAATGGATAAATTACTAATAAATAGCAACTTATCCATTTTTTTGAATGAGATACTATGTGTTGATTACTCAGCGGCAATCATCTCAATCTCAACCAAGGCACCCTTGGGCAGGTCTTTCACGGCAAATGCCGAGCGAGCGGGGAATGGCTGTTCAAAGAACTCGGCATACACCTCGTTCATAGGCCCGAAGTTGGCGATGTCGCTCAGCAGCACGGTAGTCTTAACCACATTGTTCAGGTCGAGGCCTGCGCTCTTGAGAATAGCTTGGGCGTTAAGAAGCGACTGGCGAGTCTGCTCCTTGATGCCACCCTCGGGAAAAGCGCCTGTGGCGGGGTCGATGGGAAGCTGGCCCGAGAGGAAAATCATCTTGCCTTGGGCGCAGATGCCCTGGCTGTAAGGTCCAATTGCTGCGGGAGCGGCAGCGGTGTTCAAAGCTGTTTTCATTACGATAAAGTTGTTTTAAAGATTATAATTGAATCATTAGTTTGTGCAAAGTTACAAAAAATAGTCTCTCAAACAAACAAAGAACGCTACAAGTTTTTCGTGTTAGGGTCAAACATTAAAAACAATAATATACAATTTAATATTAGTGTCCGATTAAAGTTTTAGAATCTTGTGCTATCGGCTTACAGTCAATGCAATCTTTGTTTTTGGCCGTGCTCCGCACTTTAATTTTAGCACTATCGATTGCAATAAACTTAAGCCCGAAGGGCGCACCCTCTTGTTTTATGGGACAATGATAATTTTTTTAGATGCTCCCTCTCCCCCTTTATCCCCCTCTCGGGCAGAGGGGGAACCCACAGGAGTAACAGGAGACCAACGCTCTTGTTTCTCTTGTACATCATGTCTCTGATTTTTTGCCACTCCTGTCTAAGGAGTGGAAATTAAAGAGCCTGCGGCTCTAAAATTTTTATTTTAAAATTATCTGCGACCATGTTGATAGAATGATCTTTCACATAAGAGTCATCAAAATTTTAGCACGAAGTGCTTACCCAATTTTAGTGCGCAGCGCTTTAATTTCGCCCGCAGGGCGGCCCCCCTTGTTTTATCGGACACTAATGAAAAACTACAAGAGTAAAACAAGAATTTCGACACTTTAATTCTTTATATCCATGCAAAATGTTTATCTTTGCATTTATTAAATAAACTTATTATGAAAAAGTTACTTGGAATTTTGATGATTATTAGTTTTTTCGCAACTAATAACGTTTTTGCACAAACCGAAAACATAACCGGTAAGGCAAAAGAGTATTACGAGAAGGCGCAGCAAGGCGATGCCGAGGCACAAAATAATTTAGCATATTGTTATTATGCGGGGCAGGATGGTGTCTATCTTAATTATGAGAAAGCGGTGTATTGGTGGCGCAAAGCAGCTGATCAGGGATTAGCCGATGCTCAATATATTTTAGGCCTTTGTTATGCCGAAGGCGTTGGAGTGAGCCAAGACTCCAGCCAGGCGGTGTACTGGTGGCGCAAAGCAGCTGATCAGGGATATGCCGATGCTCAATATAATTTAGGTGTTTGTTATAAAAATGGTGATGGAATGAGCCAAGACTACAGCCAGGCAGTGTACTGGTACCGCAAAGCTGCCGAGCAGGGACATGCAGATGCTCAAAATAATTTAGGCGTTTGTTATTACAATGGTTATGGAGTGAACCAAGACTACAGCCAGGCAGTGTACTGGTACCGCAAAGCGGCTGAGCAGGGAATTGCACAGGCTCAATATAATTTAGGCGTTTGTTATGCCAATGGCGAAGGAGTGAACCAAGACTCCAGCCAGGCGGTGTACTGGTACCGCAAAGCTGCCGAGCAGGGACATGCACAGACTCAATATAGTTTAGGTGTTTGTTATGAAAAAGGCGAAGGAGTGAACCAAGACTACAGCCAGGCAGTGTACTGGTACCGCAAAGCTGCCGAGCAGGGAGATGCAGATGCTCAATTTAGTTTAGGCGTTTGTTATTGCGATGGTTATGGAGTGAGCCAAGACTATAGCCAGGCTGTGTACTGGTGGCGCAAAGCTGCCGAGCAGGGACATGCAGATGCTCAATATAATTTAGGCGTTTGTTATTCCAATGGTTATGGAGTGAGCCAAGATTATAGCCAAGCTGTGTACTGGTACCGCAAAGCTGCCGAGCAGGGAGATGCAGATGCTCAATATAATTTAGGCCTTTGTTATTCCAAAGGCGAAGGAGTGAACCAAGACTATAGCCAGGCGGTGTACTGGTGGCGCAAAGCTGCCGAGCAGGGACATGCAGATGCTCAATATAATTTAGGCGTTTGTTATTCCAATGGTTATGGAGTGAGCCAAGATTATAGCCAAGCTGTGTACTGGTACCGCAAAGCTGCCGAGCAGGGACATGCAGGTGCTCAATATAATTTAGGCGTTTGTTATGCCAATGGCGAAGGAGCGAACCAAGACTACAGCCAGGCTGTGTACTGGTATCGCAAAGCGGCCGAGCAGGGAGATGCACAGGCTCAATTTAGTTTAGGCGTTTGTTATGAAAAAGGCGAAGGGGTGAACCAAGACTACAGCCAGGCTGTGTACTGGTACCGCAAAGCTGCCGAGCAGGGACATGCAGGTGCTCAATATAATTTAGGCGTTTGTTATGCCAATGGCGAAGGAGCGAACCAAGACTACAGCCAGGCTGTGTACTGGTATCGCAAAGCGGCCGAGCAGGGAGATGCACAGGCTCAATTTAGTTTAGGCGTTTGTTATTACAATGGTTATGGAGTGAACCAAGACTCCAGCCAGGCGGTGTACTGGTGGCGCAAAGCAGCAGAGCAGGGATATGCAGATGCTCAATATAATTTAGGCGTTTGTTATAAAATAGGCGAAGGAGTGAGCCAAGACTACAGCCAGGCTGTGTACTGGTACCGCAAAGCGGTCGAGCAGGGACATGCAGATGCTCAATATAGTTTAGGTGTTTGTTATGAAAAAGGCGAAGGAGTGAACCAAGACTACAGCCAGGCTGTGTACTGGTACCGCAAAGTTGCCGAGCAGGGAGATGCATATGCTCAATTTAGTTTAGGCGTTTGTTATTACGATGGTTATGGAGTGAACCAAGACTACAGCCAGGCGGTGTACTGGTGGCGCAAAGCAGCAGAGCAGGGACATGCAGATGCTCAAAATAATTTAGGCGTTTGTTATTACAATGGTTATGGAGTGAACCAAGACTACAGCCAGGCAGTGTACTGGTGGCGCAAAGCTGCAGCACAAGGCAATGAGAATGCAAAGGAGGCTTTAAGGGAATTGGGCTATTAAACTTGCGTCAGCTCAGCGAAAAGAAATGGCTGATGTTGACAATTGGCTATCGCCCGTCTCCTTCACCTGATTTTGGATGACGCAATGACGAAGTCATAAAAAATGCTCCGACCAAACAATCGGAGCATTTAAGCAATTATGTGAAAATATTACTCGGCGCCTTTGAACATGTCTTTGATGCCGCCTATGCTGCCCATGAGGTTGCTTGCCTCGTAGGGGAGGTAAACGGTCTTGGTGGCGGGACCGCCGGCGATGGTCTGCAGGGTCTCGATGTAGTTCTTGGCGAGCAGGTAGTTGGCAGGATTTGTGCTCTTGCCCACAGCCTCGGTCACCTTTTCGATGGCGATAGCCTCGGCCTCGGCGCGGCGGATGCGTGCCTGGGCCTCACCCTCGGCAGCGAGAATGGCTTTTTGCTTCTCGGCCTCGGCACGGTTGATGGTTGAAGTTTTCTCACCTTCCGATTGCAGAATGACGGCAGCCTTGTCGCCCTCGCTGGTGAGGATGGTGGCGCGCTTGTTGCGCTCGGCTTGCATCTGCTTCTCCATGGCTTGCAGCACACTTGCGGGAGGTGTGATGTCTTGCAGCTCCACGCGGTTAACCTTCACGCCCCACTTGTCGGTGGCATCGTCGAGCACGGCGCGCAGCTTGGTGTTGATGGTGTCGCGCGAGGTGAGGGTTTGGTCGAGTTCGAGCTCGCCAATAATGTTACGCAAGGTTGTCTGCGTCAATTTCTCGATGGCGTTTGGCAGGTTGCTGATTTCGTACACTGCCTTGAATGGGTCCATGATTTGGAAATAGAGCAGTGCGTTGATTTGCATCTGGATGTTATCCTTGGTGATTACGTTCTGCTTGTCGAAGTCATAGACTTGTTCGCGCAGGTCAATCTTTGGGGTGTAGACATATCGTCCGTTGGCCAGCGAGATGATGTTCTTGGGCCTGTCGATGAAAGGGATAATAACGTTAATACCTGGCTTGAGCGTGGCATGATATTTGCCCAGTCGCTCCACAATTTTGGTCTCGCTCTGCGAGATGATCACGAGGCTCATTTTCAAGAAAATGAGAACCAGCACAACAATAACGATGAGTACAATTAATGAGGGATCCATAGTTTTAAGTTATAAGTTGTTATAAATTTTATTTCACACTGATGTTATTCACAGGCCGATACGGTGATAATGGTGCTGTCGATGGCTATTACTTCAACCTTGGTGCCACGGTCGATGGCGTGGCTGGCTTTAGCCTTCCACGAGTCGCCGTCGATTTTAACGCGGCCATATTCATTTTCTTTAATGGCCTCGGTGACCACACCCTTGCGTCCCACCATGGCGTCGACATTGCTCTGGCGGTTGGGGTCCTTGCGGTGGAAATACTTGAGTGCCAGTGGCCTCACAAATAGCAGGCACAGTAGCGATGTCACAGCCAGAATAATGACCTGCACAGTAATGCTGTCGGGCATGAAAGCTGCAACGATGGCAGTGATGAAAGCTCCAATCGAGAAGCACATGATGAAGAAGTCGCCCGATGTGAGTTCAAGGATAAGGCAAACGACGCCAATGAGCGTCCACAGTTGCCACATGTTTTGCTGGAAGTATTCTATCATAATGGTTATTTGTTATAAGTGTAAATATAGTGTTTTAGGATGTGTAAAATTAGAGAAAAAATATAGATTGCGCAAATTTTCGCTTAAAAAAACATCGATACGTAAATCTATGTGCAAAATTCATGCCATTTTTTCACTCATTCTATTCCTTGAGTTTTTAGCCGAAGGCCCACAGCTCTGAGCAAGCTCCTTTACTATATAGCTATTGCGCCCCCATCATTGTTTTAAGGGATAATAATATTTTTTTTAGACGCTCCCTCTCCCCCTTTATCCCCCTCTCGGGCAGAGGGGGAACCCACAGGAGTAACAGGAGAGCAACGCTCTTGTTTCTCTTGTACATCATGTCTATGATTATTTACCACTCCTTAGCCAGGAGTGGAAATTAAAGAGCCTGCGGCTCTAAAATTTTTATTTAAAAATTATCTGCATAAATAATTGTTTTATCAATTTTAAAAGAAATGTTAGCGCGCAGCGCTTACACAATTTTAGTGCGCAGCGCTTTAATTTCGCCCGAAGGGCGCCCTTTATCGGACAACAATAAAAAAAAATTGATTGTCTCCCGACAACCAATCTTAATTAACCTTAAATCTAATACCATGAAAAACACGGTGCAAAATTAGTCATTTTGGGTAATACGGCAATTTTTAAAATGAAAACTTTGCAAAGGTTTAAGGTTTTTTAAGATTTTAATGAAAAGTGAGGGAATAAAAGCCACAAAATAAGCTGTTTTGAGCTACTTTGAGCGAAAGCAATTGTGGGTGAAATATGGCATTACTGCTGCAGCTGGTGGGCTGGAATGAGCGATGGGTCGAACATCACGCGCGAGTGATTGTCCCACTGCAGGTGGCGCTCTATGAGATTGCCGGTAGAGCGGTCGAGTGTGTCGCGATAGATCTTCGAGATGCGGTAGTAGTGACCATCGGGCTCAAGTGCAAAGTGGTGCCCTTCTTCTACAAGGCGATAGGTGGTGGAGAACTGCTTTGTGGTGCGCAGCTCGGTGAGCAGATTGTCGCCCTCGCACCATGTGCACAGCTGCACAGGCTGGTTGGTGTCGTTGCGAAAGCGGTAGTCCACAAAGTTGTAGTTGACCGAAGTGCCGGCGCTGTAAGGCACCCGCTTGCCACCAGGGTCGGGCGCCAGTGCATCGCTGTGGTGATGCAGCTCGGTGATGGTGAGCGGGCTGTGCATGACGAGCAGATTGATGGTGTTGGCCAGGTTGCACAGTCCACCTCCCACTCCAGCCACCAGGTTGCCGTTCTTAATGACCCGCCCTGCCGCAAAGCCGTTTTTGGCAGAAGTCTTGCCCACGAGTTTCCAGAAAGAGAAAGTCTCGCCCGGAGTGATGATGATGCCGTTGATGCGGCTGCAAGCCAGTCTTATGTTGTCGGCCTTGTTGAGCTGCAGTTGTGGGTCGATGCCGGGTCCGCGTTTTATCATGTTGTTGCTGCTGCTATGCACAACCACAGGCAGTTTGTCGTGCTGGTGGTGATGTGCAAACTTTACGTTGCTCGTCCAGTTCTTGATGTGGCGGGTTAAGATTTGCTTTTGCAGAGCAATCGCATAGGTTGTGGGGCTGATTTCGCAAAACAGTTTTCTCTTTTTTCCCATGTTTTTCAGTATTATTTTGACATATAGTCACACACCTTGTTGACTTGCTCAAGGAATGTGCCGTCGAACTTGTTCTCGAAGAAAGCGCTGCCAATGGTGAACGCCCAGGGATTGGCATCGAGCACCTCGTCAAGGCGCTGGTAACTGTCGATGCTGCCTGCCAAGCACACTGGAGCGTTGATGGCTGCAACCAGTGCCTTGTTGAGCGCAGCAGCGTCGCCGGCGTAGCGGTAGCCCAGCAGGTCGATGCCATAGGCTCCACGGGCGATGTAGTCTTGAGCCTGGGCTATCATGCCCTGCACTGTGCCTTTGAGCACCGACGGCCTGCCCTGCACGTTGCCCACAAAGGGCATGTACTTGATGCCGTGATCGCGGCAATAGTCGTTGATAGAGTCATAGAACTTGGTGCCCATGAGGATGTCGCACTGGCATGCGGCGGCCATCTTGGCTCCCTCAAGGCCCTCGCGCTCGCTGTAGGCCACCACCTCGAGCAGTGTGGTCTTGCCGCACTGCTTCATGCTGCTGTATAGTTCCTTCATTTGTTCAAAAGGCAACGGGTGCTCTTTAAATCCCCAGTATTGTGCTTTGGAGTGCTTGCACTGCTCAAACACCTGCTTGGCATTGTCGACGGTGAAGTCGTGCCATGTGAGCATCACGATGAGCTGTGGGTGTATGTGTGATTTTATGTTCATTGTTAAAGTTAGGTTTATGCAGAGGATTCTATGGATTGTAGTCTTGAGACATGGTAAGCAGTGTGAAAATGCCTTCGCGGCCCTCGTTCATGAGCAGGTCCAGGATGCTCAGGGCTGGAGTGAAGCCGTCGCGGTGGGGCGACCACATCTGGTAGTAGGGCACGTTGTGGATGGGTAGCCGGTCGCCTCGCTTGCCGCCCGTCGTGCCACGCAGGTCCACTGCCCCACCCTGCATCACCTCGCTCACTTGCTCGTGAGTGGTGGCCACGGTGGTGGCGATGGGCAGGTCCATGAAGTCGACAATGAGCTGATGCAGCTGCATGTTGAGGTCGAGCACATGCGTCTGATGTCCGTCCACTATTATGTGTTTCAGATCACTTGCAATGTAGTCAAAGAATGGGCTCTTGCCGTAGCTCGAGAACAGTGCTCCCCAGTGCAGGTGACGCCAGTTGCCGTGCTCGCTCAGCATCACCTCGCTCATGGGCACGTGCATGGCGTTGGTCTCTCCCAGGAGTGGCACGGTGAGCTTAACGGTGCCGTTGGGGGCGTCGATGCAGTAGCGGTGGTGGCTGTGCCGCAGTGGCAGGCGGCACTCGGTGGCATCAATCACCACGTTTCGTGCCCTCACCATGGCGGCATAACAACGCACATCGCCAGCACACATGCTTCCTATTAATGCATGATTCATAATGCACAAATTTAATGGTAGGCGTTAAGCGGCTCTGCACACCTCATGCTCTCTCCATTGTGCAATCTCTCACTCTCCGCTACTTGTCGGGGTTAGCGTCGCTGAAGATGCGCCTCCAGCGAATCTTGCCGTCGAACCAGCCGCGGTCTTTGTCGAATGAGATGATGACAAACATGGGCGTGCCCACGATGTGGTCTTCGGGCACAAATCCCCAGAATCGTGAGTCGAGCGAGTTGTCGCGGTTGTCGCCCATCATCCAGTAGTAGTCCATCTTGAAGGTGTACTTGGTTGCCGGTTTACCATTGATAAATACTTTTCCGCCCTTCACTTCAAGTGTGTTGCCCTCATAGTTCTTGATGCAGCGGCCATAGAGCTGGAGGTTGGTCTCGTTAAGCTCGATGGTAGCACCCTTCTTGGGAATCCAGATGGGGCCGTAGTTGCTGTGAGTCCATCCGTAGTCCACTCCGATTGGGTAGGTCATCAAGCTCTCGCTCTTTTCATACTTTGCTTTTTCGATGCTGTTCACCCAGTTGCACTTGTCGAGCTGCTGCACCATGCTCTTGGTGAGCGGCAGCACAAGATTGGGCGATAGGAAGCTGCTGCCCGTGGCGGGGTCGGTGATAAAGTTTCTTGACAGGTCCTCGTTGCTCACACCCAGTTCGTTGGTGAGGTATTCGATGTCGGGGCCGTTAGTGTTGACTTTCACTTCATAGTTGTACTGCACGTTTTTGGGCTCCTTTACCAACCGGTTGTTGATATACACCTTGCCGTCAACTATTTTAAGATTCTCGCCAGGGAGTCCCACGCATCGCTTCACATAGTTGTCGCGGCGGTCCACAGGGCGGTAAATCACCTCGTGGGTGGCCCTCACTACATCGCGGCCGCTTTGAAAGACTTGAGTGTAGTAGTCGGGGTTAGGCTCATCCACACACACTGTGTCGCCGGCAGGGAAGTTAAACACCACGATGTCGCCACGCTCCACGTTGCGGAAGCCCTTGAGGCGGTGATAGTCGAGCTGCGGATGCTCGATGTAGCTCTTCATGCCAAACAGCTCATTCTGTGCCAGCGGGAAGTGGAGTGGGGTTTGTGGCACTCGTGGTCCGTAGACCATCTTATTGACCCACAGGAAGTCGCCAGTGAGCAGTGTTTTCTCGAGCGACGACGATGGAATCTGGTAGTTCTGCCCCACAAAGATGAAGAGGAAATAGACCAGGATGAGGGCATAGATGATAGCGTCGACCCAGCTCATCACGGTGTGCACAAGACGGCTCTTTTTGAATTTCCACCAGTTCCAGGGTATGAACTGAGTGAGATAGATGTCGGCAAGCAGCAGCCATGCCAGCGCCACCCACCAGTTGCCCAGCCATGCCACCCACGCAAAGAAGATCACGCTCACAATGCCAAAGCGTATCCATCGTGTTTTTTTCACACGCCGCAGCCGCTCCATGAGCGACCCCGATTGTGGCACGAGTTCTTCTTCTTCTTCGTTTTCTTTCTCGGTGTGGTTGCTGCCTATCTTTCTTTTTAATTTGTCAAGTTTAGTAGGTTGGGCATCGGTCTTGCCATTGACGTTCTTGGTTTTATTCTTGTCTTCAATAGTTTTCTTGTCCTTGTTTTCAACAGTTTTCTTGTCCTCGCCTTTTTCTGTTTTTTTGCCTTTGTTGGCATTGGACTCAACTGCAATATCGTTTTTATCGGAAGCCATAACTTATGTGATTTTTTGCCTAATTGATTAAAATTGAGTGCAAACTTACTTAAAAAAGTTGATATCACCAAATTTGGATAAATAAGGCGGCGTTTCGGGAAATAAAAATAAAAAACTTATGTGTTTCATTTTCTATTTCCCTCTACTTGCGCCACTCTTTACTATTTTTTGCCCCCTTGGCATGCGTGACTTGAGTTTATTTGCTCAGGTCAAGGCCACTCACCCTAATTAAAGGTGATTTTTTTGCATAATTAAGGAATTTTTTCCTTATTATTTCAATTGTTATAAAATAAATGTTTAATTTTGCGTTCTAATTGTAGAGAATGAGGTTTATACACAATAGGGAAAAAACTTAAAATCAACATTATAAATACAATTACAGCTATGGCAAAATTTGATAAGTCAGCATTAGCAAAGTATGGTATCACCGACGTTCAGGAGGTGCTCTACAACCCCACCTATGAGGTATTGTTCAACGAGGAAACCAAAGAAGGCCTTGAGGGCTTCGACGTAGGCCAGGAGACTGAGCTTGGCGCCATCAACGTGATGACCGGCATCTACACCGGCCGCTCGCCTAAGGACAAATTCATCGTTATGGACGAGAACAGCAAGGACACCGTGTGGTGGACTACTCCCGAATATCCCAACGATAACCACCCAGCCAGCCCCGAGACTTGGGCTGCCGTTAAGCAGCTTGCTCAAAAGCAGTTGAGCGGCAAGCGACTGTTTGTAGTGGATGGCTTCTGTGGCACTCACAAGGACACCCGCATGAAGGTGCGCTTCATCATGGAGGTGGCATGGCAGGCTCA
>CAMHNO010000041.1 GCA_946186575.1 uncultured Prevotellaceae bacterium | reverse complement strand
ACTTCACGTACAGCCTGCAGATACTCTGATTCGCCTGGGTGTTTAGCCTCCAGGTCGGCCATAATTTTTTCAACGTTCATAATTGAAATGGTTTAAGATAATTGTATTAAAAAATAACTATATAAAAAGTCTGTTTCTAAAAGAACATGACAAATTTATATCAAAAAAGTGAAATAGCGAGCCTATAAAAAGATGTTTTTTAGCATAAAATTAAGTTTTATCCTATTTTCACAGCTATTGTATTTATTTAAACGTCTAACAAAATTTAGTTTAAATCTGAAATTTAATTAACATTCACCATAAACACCTAATAAAAAGGTGGATATTTAAAGATTTTAGAGGCAAAAATCCTAAAAATTGGCATTCACCAGACAAGTTGATTATGTTTTATAACATAATTTCTTTTAACCAAATATTGTTGCTGAGTCAATAAAAATAGGTACTTTTGCGAAAAGATTTTTTATTACCATTATTTTTTTAAAAACAACTACAATTTTATGAAGAAGCACAATTTCTATGCAGGCCCATCAATTTTAAGTCAGTATGCAATTGATAAGACTATTGATGGCATTCGTGATTTTGCCGGTACAGGCTTATCGGTTCTTGAGATTTCTCACCGAAGCAAGGAGTTTCAAGCTGTAATGGACGAGGCACAAGCCCTGTTCAAGGAGTTGCTCGACATCCCCGAGGGATATGAGGTATTGTTCCTGGGTGGTGGTGCCAGCACTCAGTTCTGCATGGTTCCTTACAACTTGCTCAAGACCAAGGCTGCCTATGTTGATAGTGGCACCTGGGCGAGCAAGGCCATCAAGGAGGCCAAGCTCTTTGGCGAGGTCGAAGTGGTAGCTTCATCAAAGGAAGACAACTACATCTATTATCCCAAGAACTTCACCGTTCCTGCCGATGCCGATTATCTTCATATCACAACTAACAATACCATCTATGGTACCGAGTTGCGCGAGGATCTCGACGTTAACGTTCCCCTGGTAGCCGACATGTCGAGCGACATCTTCTCTCGTCCGGTTGACGTTTCGAAGTATGCTCTCATCTACGGTGGCGCTCAAAAGAATCTGGCCCCCGCTGGTGTCACCTTCATCATCATCAAGAAGGACATCCTGGGCAAGGTAGACCGTGCAATCCCCACCATGCTCAACTATCAAACCCACATCGACAAGGGCTCAATGTTCAACACTCCTCCCGTATTGCCTATCTTCACAGCTTTGCAGACTCTGCGCTGGCTCAAGGACCTGGGCGGCGTGAAAGAGATGCAGCGCATCAACGAGGAGAAGGGTGCTTGCCTCTACGACGCTATCGACTCGAGCCGCATGTTTGTTGGTACTACCAAAGAGGACAGCCGTTCGCTCATGAACGTGTGCTTCGTGATGAAGCCCGAGTACAAAGAGCTTGAGAAGGACTTCCTGGAATTTGCTACCAGCAAGGGCATCGTTGGCATCAAGGGTCACCGCAGCGTGGGCGGTTTCCGTGCATCGCTCTACAATGCACTTCCCCTCGAGAGCGTGAAGGTTCTTGTTGAGGCCATGAAGGAATTTGAGAACAATCATTAATTTTTACACATTTATATATTAGTGGGTCATGGCCACCGCCTGGCCCACTTTTAAAACAATAAACCTGAAAATAATGAAGATTTTAGTTGCTACCGAGAAACCTTTTGCTGCAGCTGCCGTCACAGGCATCCGCGAAGTAGTTGAACAAGGTGGTCATGAGCTGGTGCTTGTTGAGAAAGGCACAAAGCAGGACATGATCAACGCCGTTAAGGACTGCGCCGGTCTCATCGTGCGCAGCGACAAGGTCGACAAAGAGGTATTCGACGCCGCCCCACAGTTGAAGGTGGTGGTTCGCGCCGGCGCCGGTTATGACAATATTGACCTTGACGAGGCCACTAAGCATGGCGTGTGCGTGATGAACACTCCAGGCCAGAACGCCAACGCCGTTGCCGAGCTCGTCTTTGGCATGCTCATTAGCCTGATTCGCAACCGCTACAATGGCACATCGGGCACAGAGCTCAAAGGCAAGACTCTGGGCATCCATGCCTATGGAGCCGTTGGTCGCAACGTTGCCCGCATCGCTAAGGGCTTTGACATGAAGGTTAGCGCTCTCGACCCCTTTGTTAAAGACGAGGTAATGGAAGCCGATGGCATCATTCCGGTTCACAGCGTAGAGGACCTGTACAAGAACAACCAGTACGTGAGTCTTCACATTCCTGCCAACGATCAGACCCGCAAGTCGGTTAACCGCACTCTCCTCGAGCTCATGCCTAAGGGTGGAACACTAATCAACGCCGCTCGCAAAGAAGTTATCAACGAGGAAGATTTGGCTGCAGTTCTCGAGGCTCGCACCGACCTGCACTACATTGCTGACGTCAAACCAGAGAACGCAGCCGAACTCGAAGAGAAATTTGCCGATCGCGTGTTCTTCACTCCCAAGAAGATGGGTGCTCAGACTGCCGAGGCAAACATCAACGCCGGATTGGCTGCTGCTAACCAGGTAGTTGCTCACCTCAAGGATGGTTTCAACCGTTTCCAGGTGAACAAATAATCCTTTATTTCACAGCAACACTCTAAATCCCTACCAGGCGTCAAGCCTGTAGGGATTTTTTTGTATAAAAAGCAGTGAGTGGATGTGCCATTCAGTTTGCAATTCCTGCTCAGGCAATTAGTGCTTTTCTCCTTTTTGAGTTATCATTGTCGATAGCATTAGTTTTAATTATAGCAACAATTGGAGAGATTTTGAAATTATAAATAGAATTATTATCTTTGTAACAAAAAATAGTAACAATCATGACAGAAGACACCACAATACTGTGCGCTCCAGTTCAGGGCATTACCGATTGCCACTGGCGCAATGCCCATCACCAGATATTTGGCGGTCCCGACCATTACTACGGCCCTTTCATGCGCGTTGAACATGGCGAGATACGCAAGAGAGACCTTGCCGACGCTCTTCCCGAGAACAACGCCGTGCAATCGTTCACACCTCAGATTTTGGGCTGCCGACCACAAGATGCGTTGCGCATGGTAAGGGCGCTTGCCGAGATGGGTCACCGAGTTGTGGACATCAATCTGGGCTGCCCTTTCCCTCCCATAGCTATGCACCACAAGGGTTCAGGCCTGCTACAGTATCCCGACGAGGTTGAGAACCTCTTCAAAGCATTACACGAAGTGGAGGGAGTGAGCTACAGCGTGAAGATGCGCCTGGGCTGGGATGACCCTCAACAATGGCGCGACATAGTGAGACTTCTCGACATCATAGCCCCACAGCAAGTAGTGATGCATCCACGCACTGGCCGCCAGCAGTATAAGGGCATGCTCAATTATGACGAGTTTGCGGCATTACTCGAGCTGTGCCCCTATCCAGTGGTGTTTAACGGAGAGCTGAAGACACTTGACGACATCACCCGCATCAAGCAGGTATTCCCAGGCATAGCCGGTGTGATGGTGGGCCGCGGCCTCATCGAGGACCCAGCAATGCTATGTCCCGAGAAAGCCACAGCCAACAATTACTGTGAGCTTCACAACCGCCTGCGCGATGCCTACACCCAGCAGCTCAATGGCGGAGAGCACCAGTTGCTGCTCAAGATGAAATCGCTGTGGGAGGTGTTTCTGCCTCAAGCTCCCCGCAAGTCGCTCAAGGCAATCAAGAAGGCGACGACGATGGCTAAATACAACGTTGCTGTGAGCGAATTGTTCTATAGCATGGAAGAATAATCTTAAGACTACGCTATGGTAGTAATAGCCAATGCCATCTGGAATTGCGATTTCTTCCAGATGGCATTGACAGTATAGTATAACGCAAGTGGGAATCTACTTGAAACTGATGGTCACATACTTTATCTTGTCATAGATTTCCTTGAACGCCTCGGCATCTTTGTCATCGATAGGCTCCAGCTCCATTGCTTTGCCAAAGTTGACGAAACACAAGATGCGGCTACCTTTCATCACGTCGACAAGTGGAGCAGGAATTGCCCCCCCACTCAGCTGAGAGGGCTGAGCGGCTAAATCTTTATTCATCGTGAAATAGAATTTATTGCTTTCATATCCAAACCACGCTTGCCCAGCAACGGAATATCCATTACTGGTAGTAGACACTCCACCGCCTGCCTCTTGCTTGATAAAGGACGACATGTCGGGAGCAAAGTTCTGCCCTTCGGCTTTGAACATGAAATTCTTCTCATCCTTAAACGACAGTGTGATGTCGCCTTTCATCTGCGAGATGTAACCTATAAACTTATCAAGTACTCGCTTGGTGGTTTTATCTTCAAGGTCTTTGCTGTCGAATTGCGACAAGATTTCATTAATCAACTGAGCCAGTTTGGCTCCATCGGCGTTGAAGGCAACTCCCATCATGTCGTCGGCTGCGAACGACTGACCCACCTGCCCCGAAATTGTGCCGAAGGCATCGAGCGCGGAATTAATCTTATTTTGAACTTGAGTGTCACTTGACGACACGTTCATTTTTATGTCGAAGACTCCTCCGCTCACTGTCCCATCCAGGCCAATAACCATTTTCTTGATGAGGCCGACGGTTTCGGCTTTGAGTTCCAATTCTCTCTTCATCTGGTCGAGAGCCTCGTCAGGCAATAGCTCCATGTCGGCATAAAGGCTTGCAAAGAGATTGCTGCCATCGGCCTTCTTAAAGGCATAGTTGTCGGAGATGTCACCGTCGATAGCCTTGTTCATCACACGGTCAAGGTCGGCCTTGAGAGCGTCGGTACTATCATCGTCGGTAGCGACTATAGCCACCACTTCGTCATTCACACCCAAAGCACCATCGCTATCGATGTTGTAGGAATAAGACGTTTCCTTAGTCAACTGAAATTTTTCATGTTTAGAAAGATAAGCTTCGAGATCCTTGCGATTCTCTACTTTCGCCAATATGCCAAAGACGAAATTGGGGCCATTGTTCCGTGCAAACACATAGATTGGGCTTGTCAAGTCCATGCCACTTTTCCTCACGTCGCCAAAGTCGTCACCAATTCGCGACATAACATCCTTCATGAGCTTTTCCTCGTCGATGCCCGCTTGAGTGATGAACGCTTTCAGGTCGAACTTACCCACAATCTTGCTGTCGGCAGGGATGTAGGCCTTATAATCATTGCCTCCGCCATTGAACATTAACAGGCACAGTATGATGCCAATGAGTGCGACAGCAGCTACCGCTCCGCCAATTATCCATCCTGTTTTCTTCTTGGCTTTGGGCTGATTATTGCCAAACGACACGGAGCCTCGCTGGCGTGGTGCTGGTGATGGCGCTTGAATTCCACCCATTGCCGCCGCTGGTGCCATTGGTGCAAGGCCTGGTTGCCCACCACCTCCAAAGACAGTGTCTTCGCTTCCTGTCGGGCCTTGAGCAAAGCCAGCAGGCACAGGAGTCGGAGTCACAGGATGGGGCACTTGGGGTACTTGAGGCTGCACCGGCTGAGGATTAGCCACCGGCTGCGGCTGTACTCTCCCACCCTGCTGCGGTTTAGGCACTTGCTGCGAGCTGCTAACGACAACCACCTGCTCTTGCTGTGCTTGAGCATGACCACTGCCGAGGAACTGATTGATGTGAGCCACGCTCTGCGGCCGCTTCTCGATGCGGGTGTTCATCATCCACATGACCAGAGTTTTGAAGTCTTCGCGTGTGCCGGGCAGGAACTTAAAAGCTCGTGCGCCCTCATAAAGAATGTCGGACGAGGTTGGAGGCTTCTGATTAGTAGCAAGGTTATAGAGAGTTGCTCCCAGGGAATAAAAGTCGGACCATGGGCCTATCTTCTTAAGCTCATACTGCTGCAGCTCGAGTGGAGCATAGGTCTTAGTGAAAGACAGCGTGCTCGACATGGTGATGGGGTCGCCCGACGAAGGGTCTATTTGCTTGCTCGACCCGAAGTCGATGAGCACAACATTACCCTTAGAATCAAGCATAATATTGCTGGGTTTGATGTCGAGATGCCACATGTTCTCATTGTGAATCACATTGAGCGCATCGAGCAATTGTGGCAATATCGTGTCTTTAAGCCAAACTTGGTCGAATGGCTTGCCATAGCTCTTGAGCAGGTCGCCAAGCGACTTGCCGTTAATATATTGCATGACATAATAAGCAGTGTTGTTTTCGTCGAAGATGTCGTGCACCTTAACAATGTGCTTGTTGCCACTCTCGCCAAGCTTGCGCAGCCGCACCGCCTCTCGCTTGAAAGTGCTGAGCTGCTTGTCAAACATAGTGGCATTGGCCGAGTTGCTCACCGAGATTGAAGTGGTGTCGTTGTTGCGATGCGACACACCCGTCATGAAAAACTCCTTGATAGCCACCCGCTCCTTAAAAGCCAAATTAGTTGCCAGATAGGTATTGCCAAATCCTCCACTTGCCAGGTATCCGTCGATGCGATAAATGTCGCGGAGAACTGCTCCCACTCTCAACATTGCTTGTCCATCCAATTGATTCTGTGCCATAAGAGTTTAGTCTTTTAGAATTATTTATATGTAATTGTCACATATTTCACCTTGTCAACGACTTCCTGAGGCACCTTCACCTCAACCGTGCCCATGGTCTTCATCACTTCAACCACTTTGGGAAGATTGATGAAAAACACTTGGCGGTGGGTTTTGAGCAATTCGGCTAATTGGGCAGGAGCTGCAACTCCCATCAACTTCGACGGCTCGGCGGCACTCTCCTTATTGGTGGTCAGGTAAAACTTGTTGCCCTCATAGCCAAACCACATGAAATTGCCCAGTTTGTAGCCATTACCTTCGGTTCCAACAGCTGATGGGTCTATATCCTTGAACATGGTTGCCACATCGGGAGCAATATTCTGTCCTTCGGCTTTAAACATAATGTGCTGAACATCTTTCATCGAGAAGGTGACATTGCCTTTTATCTTTGACAATAGTGCCACTACGTTGTTTTTAATCTTCACATCACCCTCGCCAGCTACTTGAACTTTTGCCAAAGCGTCTTTAACATACTCGGCAAGTTTTGCGCCATCAGTGTTTATTGCAAAACCTATAACATCCTCAACAGTGAAAGCCTTGGCGGCATCGGGCGAGATCGTACCCATCGCCTTTTTCAACTGGTCAATCTTTGCCTGCGAAGCCTTGTTGGTCGATTCAACGGTAGTGGCGATGTCGCAAATGCCGTCTTTGACAGTTCCGTCAAAGCCATAAATCATGTCTTTATAATCTTTAAAGTCGTCGGCATTTAGTCCACTCTTGACCAACTGATCAAATGGGATTATCGACAGGTCGGCATGTAGGCTGAAGAACAAGCCCTGAGCATCGGCTTGAGCCATGAGCTTGTTGCTCTCTACATTGCCATATCCTTTGGCCATAATCTTATCTAACGCCGCTTTCTGAGTTTCGGCGCCACCTTCTGAGCTGCCCATCATCACAAAGACGTCATCATTGATTGCCACGCTGCCGCCTTCTTTATTAAGGCCGCAGGAGTAGTTAGCTTCCTTCTTGATTGGCTGCTTGGCTTTTTTAGCATAGAAAGCCTCGGCTTTCTCTCTACTTTCAACCTTGGCCACAGCACCAAAAACGAAGGTTGAGTCCTGTTTTCTGACAAAAAAGTAGACAGGCGAAGCCAAATCCAGACCATTATCCTTCATGTCGCCCAGCTCATCGCCGGCATACTGTTTGATTTGTTCAAACAGTTTGTCTTTGTCAACCCCCGACTGAGTGATAAACTCTTTCAGGTCAAACTTGCCCACCACTTTGCTGTCGGCAGGAACATACGACTTGTAGTCATCGTTGCCACTGCACGACGACATAATTAACGCAAATGTAATTGTTGCAAAAAATAGGAATCTTTTCATCACGACAAATCTTTAAGATAGTTAATGTAAATATTTTTTACAAAGATACACTATTTTGCAAAAAAGTAATAGCTTTAAAGGCATTATTTTTCATTTTTTGCCCAAAAATCACATTTTAAGATAAAAATCGTGAGTAAGCTCTATGTATCGACGGGTGTAATGCCGGCTGGCTGTTTGAATTGTAATGGTCTCACATGCGGTTGTGACTTCTTGATTGGTGACTTCAAGCATGATGCGCTTGGGCTCGGCACCCTCAACGGGCACAACTGTTGCCATGCGCTTGACGTAGAGGCTCACGCTTGCCAAGCAACGCCTGACGGCTGGCTCGGCAGTGGCAGGAGCAATGAATGAGAGTATTCCGCCATGACTGAGCATGCAAGAACTGCGCGAAATGAGCTGATCAAGAGTGAGCGCAGAGGTGTGGCGGGCAAGCATCCTTGCCTGGCTGGGAGGCAGCACTCCATTGTCGAAAAATGGCGGGTTAGCCACTATCAGGTCGTAGCGCTCATCGCCGCCAGTGGTGCTGTTGAAGTCCTGAACTTTAGCCCTAAGCCTTGCCGTCCATGGCGAGTTGCGAAAGTTAAGAGCTGCCTCGGCCACAGCTTGCTCATTGATGTCGATGCCTTGAATCATAGCACGGCTGTTGCGCTGGGCAATCATCAAGGCAATGACTCCCGAACCAGTTCCCACATCAAGCACAGTGGCAGCATCATCCACATCGCACCATGATCCCAGCAGCACTCCGTCGGTGCCCACCTTCATGGCAGTCTTGTCGTTAAGAACGCTGAACTGCTTGAACCTGAAAACTTTTTCGCGCCCCATTCCGCTAAATGACTTGACTTAGAGCCTAAGAGATAATCGACTTATCGCGGAAATGGGTGTGCAGGAGTTTGTGAGCCTTCTTGCCATTAGGTTCACCAAGATACTCCTCGTAAACTTGTTTCACGGCATTGCTCTCATGACTCTTGCGCACCAACTTGGTGACATCGGTGGCATACATTGCTTGCTGACGGGCTTCGAGCACACTGATGTCACCCTCATGATAGGGCTGACCGGTGCCGCCAATGCACCCACCAGGACACGACATTACCTCAATGAGATGATAGTCGAGCTCGCCAGCGCGCAGCTTGTCCATCATTATGCGAGCATTGTTGAGTGTGTGCACCACGCACACCTTGAGGGCAAAGCCATCCATGTCGATAGTGGCCTCGCGAATGCCATCCATGCCTCGCACCTGAGTAAACTCAATCTTCTTTAACGTCTTGCCGGTAAACTGCTCATAGGCAGTGCGCAGCACAGCTTCGGTCACACCTCCTGTGGTGCCAAATATTGTACCGGCACCAGTAGCGTCGCCCATTGGTGAATCGAACTCACCATTGGGCAACTCCACAAAGTCTATGCCCTCATTCTTTATCATCTCGGCCAGTTCCAACGTTGTGATGCTGCAGTCCACATCAGGAATGCCGTCGTAGATAAACTCATCGCGAGCACATTCATATTTCTTGGCCACGCAAGGCATTATGGAGATTACTGCAATGTTTTCACGAGGGATGCCTATTTTCTCGGCCCAGAACGACTTGGCTATGGTGCCAAACATCTGCGCTGGCGACTTACAGGTCGACGGATATTCGCGCAGGTCGGGATAGTCGTTCTCGAAAAAGTTGACCCATGCCGGGCAGCACGAGGTGGTCATGGGCAACTTCACGTCGCGCTCGCCGGCCATGTGGCGCTTGAGGCGGCCTATGAGCTCGGCGCTTTCCTCCATGATGGTGAAGTCGGCCCCAAAGTTAGTGTCAAACACGTAGTCAAATCCCAACTTGCGCAAGGCGGTAATCATCTTGCCGGTCACTACCGTTCCGGGTGCCAGCCCGAACTCTTCGCCCAGTGCAAAACGCACGGCAGGAGCAGTCTGAGCTATCACCAGCTTGTCAGGATTGTGGATGTCGGCAAGCACATCGTTGATAGAGTTGCGCTCGTCGAGCACACCTATAGGGCCGTCGATAGCCCCAAACTTGCACTTCGACTTGCACTTGCCGCAGCATGTGCATTTGTAGGGGTTCACAACATGGGGTTGCTTCACACTGCCACTGATAGCCCCCACCGGGCAATTGCGCTTGCAAGCGGTGCAGCCACGGCAATTCTCGGGATCGACAGCGTAGGATAGCACATTCAGGAATGGTGTGCCTCCTATCTCGTAGATGTAGTTGTTGAGCATCGAGTCGAGCGACACGGGCCGCTTAAACGAGCTCCAGTGCTGCGACTCCACCTCGATGTGCTGCGCTGTGACCCCAACATATCTCAGCTCGTCAACAAGTTCGCCACGCACCACATGCTTTTCTACAATCACGTTCACCTCCTCGGGCTTTACATGGGTGTAGGTGATATTGTCGGGCAGGATGCGCACGATGGGCCCCTTGGCGCAGAAACCGAAGCAGCCCGAAGTCACCACATCCACCATGTCGTCGATGCCATGGGCATGCAGCATCATCTTGAAAAGATTAACAATGCGCTCACTGTCGTTCTTGCGACATCCCTTACCCGAGCAGCACTGCACCTGCACGTAGTTGTGAGCTTTCAAACCATATTTCTGGGGGCTTTGCTGCCCATTGTTTTGTTGCTGAGCAGCACCGCTTGGAGTCTTGTTTTCAGGCATATCTTTTTGTCAATTAGTCTCTAAAATAATATAGATTATTGCTACACGCCCAAGCCGAGCCACTACACGGAGGCTTGGCGCCACAATCATTGTGCCACAAAGTTAACATTTTTTTTTCAATTTGCAATCTTAACAACCACTTATTATCAACTAACGACATAATTGGTGGCATCAGCAGCGATTTCACAGCCACTTGGGGCGAAATCAAGCCAATGACCTATGTGTGGCGGCGAGCAACGGGAAATTAACCACACACACATCACGCCGCAGCTCTCACTCGTGAGCGAGGGGCTACGGCGTGGGCCTTAGTTGGTGCCAGCCTGCTGGTGGCACTGTTACTTTGTGCGAGTTACTTGATTATCTTCTCGGTGGTGCGGCTCTTGAATTTCCACACCTCTGGCTAAGGAGTGGAAAAAACATCATGGGGGGCCGAAGAGGGTTGCCATGGCATCGAAGCGGGCGAGGGTCTCGGAGCCGAATTTTGCGAGTTTGGCTCTTGCCACGTCGAGGGTGCGTGTGGGCTGGTCGGGATGAGACTTGCTGTAGAACTTGTCGGCATAGCACACGAGTTTTTCCTCAAGGCTCACAGGCATGAGGTCGCGGTGTGGCAGTGGCAGTTGCTGGCCGATGATATCGTGTAGCGAGAGGCCAGCACCAGTGTGGCGCTCGCACACGAGAGCGTGACGAAACAGCCCGAGCTCGTCGAGCATGGCTCTACCCAAGATGCCGTGACAGATGTAAGGGGCGGTGCCGTGGCAGTGAATGCCTGGAGCAGCAGTGTGGACGATGCCAATGTCGTGCAACATGGCGGCCTCCACCACAAAGTCGACGTCGACAGGCGTGTGGCCCGCGACGAGCCGCCCTGCGAGCTCACGGGCAAGGGTTGCCACTTGCTGGCTGTGCTTGATGAGCAAGTCGCACAGCGCGCTGCCTGGCTCATAAAAGCGGTATATTATAGAATAAGTGTCAATCATTATCAATCGTGTGAGCAAAAACAAGGTGCGCCGCACCGATATCCTCTTGAGCGACACACCTTGTAATGTTTCTTGTTTTTCGACGATTAGTCGAGAATGGTAACCCAGTTGTGAGTGTCCTCGAGGTCACCCTTCTGGATGCCTTGCAGGCGCTTGTAGAGCTCGGTGACAACGGGGCCTGCCTCACCGTCCTTGCCAATGTGGTAGTCCTTATCGTTGTCGAAGTCGTAGATGTGGCTCAATGGGGTGCAAACTGCTGCAGTTCCGCACTCGGCTGCCTCATCCACCTCGGCAAGCTCCTCAACGGGAATGGCACGGCACTCTACCTCGAGGCCCATGTCTTTTGCAATCTGCTGAAGGCTCATGTTGGTGATTGATGGCAGGATAGAATCGCTCTTGGGAGTGATGTACTTGTTGCCCTTGATAGCGAAGAAGTTGGCAGGTCCACACTCGTCAAGATACTTCTTCTCTTTAGGATCGAGGAAGAGCACTGCCGAGAAGCCGTTCTCGTGAGCACGCTCGGTGGCGCGCATGCCGCAGGCATAGTTGCCGCCCACCTTCCACTTGCCAGTGCCCAGAGGAGCTGCACGGTCATACTCGCGATAGATAGCCACCTTGGTGGGCTTGAAGCCGTCGGGGAAGTAAGGTCCTACTGGAGTGACAAACATGATAACGGTGTACTCCTGCGCAGGCTTAACACCCACTTGGGCCGATGTGCCAATCTCAACGGGACGGATGTAGAGCGAGCTGCCACTCTCATAGGGTGGAATGAAACGTTCGTTGAGCTTGACAACCTTCTTTACCATCTCCACGAAAAGTTCTTCGGGCATTGGAGCCATCTTAATGCCATTGGCGCTATTGATAAGACGCTGTGCATTTGCTTCGGGACGGAAGATGCGAATCTTGCCATCCTTGCCACGGAAGGCTTTCAAGCCCTCGAATATTTCCTGGCCATAGTGCAAGCAAGTAGCAGCGATGTGGATGTTAACGTACTCCGAGTCGCTAACCTCGATTTCGCCCCATTTACCGTCTTTGTAAGTGCAACGCACATTATAGTCGGCCTTCATGTAACCAAAAGGCAGGCTACTCCAATTGATGTTCTCTAAGTTTGTCATAATGTTAAATAATTGTGTATTAAAAAGTTATTTTTTAATTTATAAGGTAATAATATCAATTTGTTGTTAATGGCTTATTCATAGTGCAACCTTTTGAGTTAAATTGCCAATCTTTACCAGATAAATCCCTCGTGAGTTGAGCCTCAGCTCCGATGTCCCTGGCGAGAGCGTGGCCTGAGAGACCAGCTGCCCCAGGATGGTGTAGACCCTTACCTGAATGGTGCGCTGAGTGCGAATGACGATTGCCCCGCTTTTTTGAAAGATTTCTACCCCATCGGTCTGCCGCGGGTCGGTAAGGCTGCGTCCCTGCACCTGACTGATTTCACGCCACTGCACCTTGGCACTGGTCACGACAGGCATTGCCAGCGCAAGAATCAAGGTTGCTATGACTATCAGTCTTCTCATTGGTTTTAATCTCTCATTGTTGCACATGCAAAAATACAACAAACTTCGTAAAACCAAAAAAGTTAGAGGGTATTTTTTCCTATTATTGCTTAAAAATTGTCAATATTCTCATTATAGAGGTCTAAGCACCCCCATTCCACCCACTTTTTTGACCATGAAAAAAGAAGGAGGCTTACAGATTGTAAGCAACACTTTTCAAGCCACAAGGCACTCACAGATAAGGGTTGTAGATTTTCTCGTCGGCCACAGTGGTGGTGTCGCCATGTCCGGGTGCAATAACGGTGTCTGGGGGAAGAGTGAGTATTTTGCTCTTGATACTGTCAATGAGCACCGAGAAGGAGCCTCCGAGCAGGTCGGTGCGGCCTATGCTACTCTGGAACACCACGTCGCCTGTGACAATCACCGAACTCGCGGGGCAGTAAAACGAGAGCGACCCGGGCGAGTGTCCAGGAGTCTCGAGCACTCTAATCTGCTCGCCGCCAAAGTCAATCACATCGCCCTCGGCAAGAATGTGGTCGATGACCAGTGGTGTGGAATCGATTTTAAGCCCGAAGCGGGCTGCCTGAGCGGGCATCTGCTCAGCAATGATTGCCTCTTGAGCCCCAGCCTCGACCCGCACACCATATTTTGTTGCCAGCCATCGAGCTCCGCAGGCATGGTCAACGTGGCAATGAGTTAGCAGCACATGCCTGACGGTAAGGTTGTTGCCATCGATGAAGGAGGTGATCATGTCCTTCTCGTTCTGCATCATCATGCCAGGGTCAATCACTATGCAGTCACCCCCAGGGGCAGTCCACAGGATGTAGCAGTTCATGCCGAAGGGGTTCATCGTGAATCGCGAAATCTTCATTTTATAAAAAACAACAGGATTAGTATTCTTTAATTATAGAGGCAGATAGACTATCTTCTTGGTTGCAAAGTAGTCTTCGGCGAAATAATTGCTAATGTCGTCGACGATGACCCGATTGCGATAGCGCGCAATCTCATGCTCCAGCTCTCCACCCTTGAGGCACAACAGGCCGTTGGGCACAGCATTGTGGTTACTGGGCGAGATTAAGCGACGCACGAGCTTTACCATGTCGGGCAAGGGCATCACGGCGCGGCTCACCACAAAGTCGAACTCGTTCTTGACCTCGGCCACATCGGCATGCTCGAAGGTGACGTTGGCAATGCCAGCCTGCAAGGCTATGTCTTGAGCCACCTTTAGCTTCTTGCCAGTGCGGTCCACAAGGTGGAAGCGGCTCTCGGGGAAGCACACCGCCAGTGGCAGACCAGGAAAACCGCCGCCAGTGCCCAAGTCGAGGACAGCGGTTCGGGGCATGAATCTGACAAACTTGGCAATTGCCATCGAGTGCAAAATATGGTTCACCTCGAGATTGCCTATGTCCTTGCGAGAGATCACATTAATCTTATCGTTCCACTCGGGATAGAGGCGCATCATCACACCGAACTGCTCGCGTTGCGTGGCTGTCAATTCGGGGAAATATTTATCTATTAGGTTCATGATTGGTAGTAAACTGTCTATATCAATCGTTTCAAGATAGAATCATCGCAGAAGTACTGCTCAAGGTCGTCGTAGTCGATGGTGATGTTAGGCTCTCCTACCGAGGCCACTGCTATCACGCTGCTGTCGTAGCTCCAAGTGAGGCCGCTGCTGGTGAAGAAGAAATTGTTATTGACAGTAAGATTGGGAAGGTTGAAATAACCCATATCGTTCAGCTCATCTTCGTTGCTGGCTCCCTTGTCGTCCATGAGCTCCTTCTTGAGCATAGCGGTCACCTTGTCGTAGCTGTCGTCTCTGATCAGCTGAGACAAAGTCACCTTTTTCATCGTCTTGAGGTCGAAGCTTGTGTAGTGATGAGTGGTGGACGTGCGTTGTCCATTCTTGTTGATTGTTTCCTCTTTGCAGAAGGTTATCAAGTCGTGAGTATTGTAAACTACCTTGATGTTGATTGTCGACTCGAAGCGATCAACGTCGACCTCGTCAACATCGGCTCCCACCGAGTCGCTGACTGCCTGAGATTGAGCATACTGCGATGGAGTGTTGCGCGAGATAATCGAAGATGCATAGCTCTTCATGGCCTCTTTCACACCGGTCACTCCCTTGGGAGCCTTGAGCAGATGTGCGACAAAAAGCTGTCGCAGCTTTATGAGCTGCGCCGAGTCCTTATAGGCTTGTGGATAAGTGACCACAAGTTTCACTTTCATCTGGCACACCTCGCCATTACTCTTCTTGAACGACCCGTCCTGAGCGATAGAGTCGATAGCAACCGCCACATCACCATCCTTGGCAGTGTCGCCACTACCCGAGCAACCGCCAATCATTGCCATGCACAAGACGGCAATGGCCCAAAATGCAAGTTTATGGTTCATAATAATGATACTCTCTTTGTTTTAAATAAAATGCTCACGCCCGCAAAGTCTTGAGTCTGCTCAACTTTAACTCGCATAATAGCATTATTTCAGACCGCTAAAGTATAAAAAAAATTGTTAATTACGAAATAATAAGAGCAAGAATCATCATTTTTGGCTAAAAATGCACTACATTTGCCCCAAAAATAATTAATTACATCCAAAAAACACACTAAAAATGAAGACAAAACTGAAATCCATATTACTTGTTGCCTTTTTATCAATGATAAGCATTGCGGCAACAGCACAATCAAGCCCAGTCGACAAGGTGGCTGAACTCGACGATGTGTATGCGCAGTACATCCCGGCATTTATGATAAAAGGCATGGCCAGCATGGGCGACAACAGCATCTTGAAAGCCACTCCCATCCCCACTGGGCTGCTCAAGAAGGTGACAAGCATGCAATTTATCATGACAAGCAAGAAAAAGGCTGTCAAAAAGGCACAGAAGATACTCAAGGACCTCGACAATCCCCGCAACTACTCGGTGCTGTTTCGTTCCAGCTCTAACAAGGAGGAGAAGATAGTGATTTATGCCAGTCCTGCCAATAGCGAGACCTTCGGCGAGGCAGTTCTTGTCATCAACGAGCACGACCGCCAGCTCATGGTGTTTCAGCTGCTGGGAGAGTTCAGCATGGAGGATGTGAACGACCTCGAAGATGAGTTCAGCAACGACGAGCCAGAGCAAAGCCGCGTCACCCCACTCGACGAGTAAGGGCACAACGCTTCTCCGCCCCCAGAAATCACAAGGTCGCTGCTATCAGATAGCAACGACCTTGATTTTTTCACTTCTAAGTAAACGCTTTCATTTACTCGAGACCACGCAGGCGCAGGAGAGCCTTTGCATTGGGCTCCTTGCCACGGAACTTCTTATATAGGGTCATTGCATCCTCGGTGTCGCCGGCCTCAAGGATGTAGCGGCGATAATCGTTGGCAACGTTCACATTCATGGGACCTTCTTGCTGGAAGCGCTCCCATCCGTCGGCCTCAAGCACTTGCGACCACAGGTAAGTGTAGTAACCACAGGCATACTGCTCGTCGTTGAAGATGTGCTTGAAGTAAGGGCTGCGATAGCGATACTCAATAATCTTGGGCATGTGCAGACGCTTAGCCACCGAGCGCTCAAATGCCTTGACATCGATGTCGCCACACCAGTCAATCTTGTGCCACTCAATGTCGAGCAGTGCGGCACCCACAAGCTCGGTGGTCATGAAGCCCTGGTTGAACTTCGACGACTCGATGAGCTTGTCGACAAGTGCTTGAGGAATCACCTCACCGGTCTTGTAATGCTTGGCATAGTTTTTGAGCACCTCGGGCACGAGCATCCAGTGCTCGTTGATTTGTGATGGCATCTCTACCAGGTCGCGGTCAACATTGGTACCTGCCAGGCCACGATAGGCCACTTGAGTCATCATGCCGTGCAGAGCGTGTCCAAACTCGTGGAACACGGTCTCTACCTGATCGATAGAGAGCAACGATGGGGTGTCTTTGGTTGGGGGATTGAAGCTGCCCACGTTGTAAACGATGGGACGCTCTACCACACCGTTGTAGTTGTAGGCGCTTTGCATCTCGTTCATCCATGCACCCTGAGCTTTAGTGGCACGTGGGAAATAGTCGGTCATGAACACCGCCAAGTGCTTGCCTTGAGCGTCCTTAACGTCGTAGACGGTCACTTCGGGGTTGTACTTGGGGGCATCCTTAATCTCGGTGAAGGTGATGCCATAGAGCTTGTTGGCAACATAGAAGATGCCGTTCTTTACCACACTGTTGAGCTCGAAGTAAGGACGAATCTCATCTTCGCTGAAGCTGTAGCGCTCAGCTTTCACTTTATTGGCATAGTAATAGTAATCCCAGGGCTCAAGCTTGAAATTGGCACCGTGAGCATCGGCATACTTCTGCATGTCGGCAACTTCCTCGTCAACCTTTTTGATGGCAGGGCGCCAAATCTGCATGAGCAGGTCCTCGGCATTCTCAACGGTCTTGGCCATCACCGGGTCGCAGGCATAGTCAGCATAGGTCTCAAATCCGAGCAACTTGGCCTTGCGCTGGCGCAGCTTCAGAATTTCGTTGATGTTCCTGCTGTTGTCCCACTCATCGCCATGACTGGCGGTGCTGGTGTATAGCTTGTACATCTTCTCGCGCAAGTCGCGGCTGTCGGCATCGTTGAGCACGGCAAGGCGCGTGCTTGAGGTTGCAGTGAATGCCCATCCCTCGTGGCCACGCTTCTTGGCAAGTTCGGCAGCGCCGTCTATCACCTCTTGCGAGAGCCCCGAGAGTTGAGCTTTGTCGGTGACATAGATGATGCACTCGCTCATGTCGTGCATGATGTTCTTGCCAAAAGCAAGTTCAAGCTCACTCTCACGCTGATTGATTTTCATGAGTTCTTCTTTCTGTTCAGGACTCAGTAGCGCACCCTTGCGCACGAAACGCTTGTAGTACTTCTCCACGAGACGCTTCTGCACTGGGTCGAGACCCATCTGGTCGGCTTTGTCGCGAATCGTCTTGATGCGCGAGAAGAGGGCCTCGTTCATGTAAATCTCATCGCCATGAGCGGTCATGAGCGGGATAAACTTCTCGGCAATGGCCTGCATCTCGGGTGTGGCATCACTCTCATTCAGAGCCACAAACACAGCACAAACCTTGTTATAAAGCTTGCCGCTGTTGTCGAGGGCAAGAACGGTGTTCTCGAAGGTGGGTAGCTGTTTTACACCAGCAATCATCGCAATCTCCTGATTGTGCTGCTTGATACCCTCTTCAAGGGCAGGCATGTAGTGCTCATACTTGATACTCTCAAATGGCGGAATCTGGTACTTAGTGGTATACTCCGTCATGAAAGGATTCACATTAGGGTCGGTCTTCACTTTCTTAGGTGTTTTGCCCGCTGCCGGCAATGCCAGCACAGCAAGGGCGATTAATGAAACAATGGTTTTTCTCATAAGTGTTTTAAATTTATTATTAGTTATTCTATTTGTTACTTTTTCCAGACGAAAGTTGCTACCTGCGGATAATGATCGCTGTCGCCAGCCTTGTCGCGCTTCCACGCCACAGCCTGAAGATCGCCGCGATAAAGGATGTGATCAATCTTGAACAGGAGGCGACGGTCGTGGAAGGTGTAGGTGTAGCCTGCACCGCACTCCTGGAAGGTGTCGTGCAAGTCGTCGCCAGCGATGGTACGATAGCAATAGGATGACGGAGCCTCGTTGAAGTCGCCACACACAATCACATTGCCAGGACTTTTGTCGATTAGAGCGCGCACTACGCTCGATTCTTGAGCATGATGCTCAAAGGCGCGCGTGAGCTTGGCAAGCAATGAGTGCTTGATGCGGCTGAGCTCGCTGCGCTTGTTCACGTCAACGCCATGACGGGTAATGCTGTCGTACAAATCCTTGTCGCTCTCCCCCATCCCTATTGAGCGCAGGTGCATGCTCACGATGCGCAGTTGCTTGTCACCTGGCAAAATGATGTCGAAAGCCTTGACAAAGGCACTCACTTCTCTTGTGGCAGCGTTCTTGTCAAAAGCCGAGTCGGGGACCACCGTGTATGGGAACTTCGAGAGTATCATCAGGTCGCGATTGCCATTGCTGTGATAAGGGTACTTGCTCTCAAGCTCCTGACGCATCATCTCCACGTTAGACAAGCGCAGGTAATCCCTTTCCTGCGAACCCTCTTGCAGCAGCACGAAGTCGGCATTCTGGTCGAGAATGTATCGCATCGATGGCGATGGATTGTGATTACTGGGGTCGTATGGTCCAAAATTGGCCACATTAAATGTCATCACCTTGAATACATGTTTGCCATCAAAATTCTGTGACGAAAGATTCACAGGGCACACAGTGGTCACTGGACTCCACGAGATGGCTATTGCCACTACAGGCAGCAACGCCTGTTTCCACTGCAGCATTAGCAACCACACAACAGCGATGAGCACATTAAATGCAAGCACGATGGGCATGGCAAGGGTGAGCAACGGCATCATTCGACTCGATGCCGGAGGTACCAAGCCTCCCCAAGCTGCTGCCACGAGCATCAATGCCATCACCACTGTGATGACAATGAATGTGAGCTCAACAGCTCGCCTGCCTGTCTTGAGACCTTTCATTGAACGTAGATAAACTGAAGCACATCACTAAAACTCACCGTCAGCCCTACCTCTTGCGCGAGGCGTTGAAAAGGAACTCTTTCTCATCGTCGCTCAGAGCACCGTAGCCCGAACGCTTGAGCTTGTCGAGAATGGCATCGAGCCGCTCCTCATCCACACCAGGTGCTGATTGCGATTGGGTGCCGCTTGAGTTGCTTGTGCTTGTTGATTTTTTATATTTATATTTTGACTGGCGAGAACGGGCTTCGCCTTTTGAACCACGATTATAACTGCTCTTTTGGAACAGTGCCACCACAGCATCGATGCACCGGTTAATCCACGAGGTGATGTCGTGACCACGCTTAATCGAGAGGCCAAAGCACAAACCCGTGAGCATGCCGCCCACATGAGCAACATAGCCGCCAACATTCACTCCATCAAAACTCACTAAATAAATCACCACAGTGGCAATTGCCACCCACTTGAGCGAAATTGCACCAAAGAACAACAACCCTATTTTATAGTCAGGGCGATAGACCGATATTCCAAGCACCACTGCCAGCACTGCTGCCGAGGCTCCCATCAGTGGGCCACTGGCAAAAAGCACCGGCTGCAGATTGCAGCCTGTCACAAACATTGCTGCCCCAACCAGGCCGCCCATCAAGTATAACCCCACCAGTTGTTTGGGGTTAAATGCTTCGAGAAAGACCCTTCCCAGCCAGTATAGCCACAACATGTTGAACAAAATGTCAAAAACGCCATAGTGCGAGAACATGTAAGTCAATATTGTCCACGGACGTCTAATGAACAAACTCAAGTGTGATGGCACACCCACCCAGTTCATGACTGTGAGAGTGGCCTCTTTGCCACCAATGAAGAATGAGAAAATTTGTAGCAGCTTGAGCACCACAAACACCGCAATGTTGATGTAGATGATGCGCAACAGCAACGATGAGGACAAATACCTCTGTTTTATAGAATTAAAATTCATGAATCCCTATGATAGAACAAACCTTTATTACGCCAGTAGAGCAATAGCAAGAATCCAAAGAGCATGCCACCCAAATGGGCAAAGTGGGCCACATTGTCCATTGTCCCCGACAAACCGAAGAACAGCTCCAAAGCACCATAGCCCAGCACAGCCCACTTGGCTTTGATGGGAATGGGCACAAACATGATGTAGATGGGCATGTTGGGAAACAGCACACCAAAAGCCAGCAGAATGCCAAACACGGCACCCGAGGCTCCCACAGTGATGAGCATGTTATAAAACTCGCCCACACCTATGATGGCCGGCCCAATGTCGATCCTGTCATTAATGTTAAAATCGCCCACCTGCAGTTGCCACACAAGCTCTTGAACAAGGCCTGCGCCAAGTCCACACACGATATAGAAAATCAGGTATCGCTTGTAGCCCATCACACGCTCGAGCAGCCCACCAAACATCCACAGCGAGAACATGTTGAAGAAGATGTGGGAAATGCCTTGCGAGTCGTGCATGAACATGTAGGTGAAAAGCTGATAAAAATGAAAGTCGCTTGCTTGCCAAAAGTGCAACGCAAGATATTTGTTCAAGTCAATAATGCCTCTATTGCCAAACAAGAAAGTTGTCAGCCATAGAATCACATTTACAATTATTATGTGCTTAGTTACTGGGGGAATAGATGGTGTGCTCCAGCGAAAGTTTATACTCATAGTCAATAATATATTATGTTATAACATCTATCTTAATCAAGCTTCAGAACGGTTTTACAAAGGACAAAATTATATTAAAAACACGAGAAAACACTATTTAATACAAGAAAAATGACCTTTTTTAATAAAAAAAATAAAAATTGTTGCTTTTTTTTTTGCTGAATGTTTTTGTTTTTCTATATTTGCGATGTTAAAAGCATTCAAAACTATTTTGTTAAC
>CAMHNO010000040.1 GCA_946186575.1 uncultured Prevotellaceae bacterium | reverse complement strand
AGCACCTGACTGTTAATCAGGGGGTCGTTGGTTCAAGTCCATCTTGAAGCGCATTTTTTCATAATTGAGGAATTTTTGGAGTTAAACAATGCTTCAATAGCTCAGTTGGTTAGAGCACCTGACTGTTAATCAGGGGGTCGTTGGTTCAAGTCCATCTTGAAGCGCATTAGGGCAGCGGTCGTAAGACTACTGCCCTAATTGTTTTATTGTGCATGCATCTTGTTTTACTCCTGCTGCGGCGGCAGTGCCTCGTCATAGCCGCGCGCGGCTGCTCGGAGTTTGCCGCCTATGTGCTTGACGACGTTCTCTGGTGCAAGCACTCGCAATCCTGGCCCGTAGCTCATGAGCACAGAGTAGAGCTCGAAGTTGAGCACAACCTGAATCTGGAAGATGCAACTACCGTCGTCGCGGTTGTGTTCCACAAGATATTGCGACCTGTGAAGTGGTTTTGTCATGATGTAGCGGCTTTGCTCGCGATTGGCCCAGAATGTGACCTTTGTGGGCTTGTTGCCAATGTTCTTGCTTACCCCTATCACGTCGTCGAAAAAATGCTCTGGATCAAAACCCGGATTGTCGCGGTAGGTCACGTCGGTTGCCACGTCAAAGCTCACGATGCGGTCGATGGCAAAGTTAAACAGCGCCATGTCATTGGCACGCGAGCCGAAGAGGAACCAACGATTGCGGAACTCCTTGAGTAAATGAGGAAAAATTATCAACTCTTGAGGCTTACGAGCATTAAATGACTGATACACAATGTGTAGTGCATGATGCATGGCGATGTGGTTATATAATGGATTGAGCAATCGCAAGCCCTTGAGGTCGGGTACTTTGTCGAAATTGACGATAGGCTTCATGCCGTTGCGAGTAACCGAGAGTTTGTCTTGCAGACGACTCACCACATCGGCTATCTCGCTGAACTGGTCGAAGTCTTCGAGCTGGCGCAGCATGTCGACAGCTTCTTGAAGCATTTCAAAGTCGGTGTCGCTCAGTGGCATGTTGAAGATGGAATAGTCGGGGTTGGCGTAGCGATAATACTTGTTGTCGTACACCTCGATTGGGGCATTGTAGCCGAGTTTGTCGCTGCGCATCATCTGGATGTCGCCCTGAACCGTTCGCACCGACACACCACGGCTTCGTCCCTCCATTTCATAGAGTGCATCGCTGCATGCTTCGACAAGGTCGTCGAGGGTCCATCGCCTGTAGGGATTGCGCAGGCAGTTGTCAATGGTCTTATACCTTATGAGTGCGTTCTTGTTGGCTGGCATATAGTTATGAGTTGTGAATTGGTTTGTACTATGCGTTAGTAGCTTTTCTTGTTTGGCACAAATTTATAAAAAACCACGCAATTGCATTGCGCAACACTCGTGAAATTTTAAAAAAATCGGTTTATTTTTTTGTTTTTTCATTGCTACGCAACAAGATTGCGCAGCGCATTTATTATCTTTGCATCAACAAAACAAATCAATCCATAATTTAACATCTCAAAAATTCACAATTATGCAAGTTAAAGTAATCAACAATCGTCCTGTAAAGATTTGGACCGATTATGTAGAGGATCTCGCCATGGAGCAGATTGCCAACCTGGCTTCGCTGCCATTCGTTTTTCATCACTTGGCTATCATGCCCGACGTTCATGCCGGGATGGGAATGCCCATTGGTGGAGTGCTGCCAACGGTCGGTGCTGTGATTCCTAATGCAGTGGGTGTCGACATTGGTTGTGGAATGTGTGCCGTCAAGTCGTCGTGGCGAGTTGAGGACATCGACAAGCAGCAACTGCGCGACAAGATTATGCCGGCCATCAAAGCAGCTGTCCCAGTTGGGTTTGAGCACCATGCTACAGCTCAAGACGAGAAGTTCATGCCTCAAGGTTATGACATCGATTCGCTCAAGATTGTGAGCGCCGAGTATGAGTCGGCGCGCTGCCAGGTGGGCACGTTGGGAGGTGGAAACCACTTCATTGAGCTTCAGCGCGACGAGGAAGGATGGCTCTGGGTGATGATTCACTCTGGTAGCCGTAACCTGGGAAAGAAGGTGTGTGTGCACTACGACGAGATTGCCGCTGCACTCAACGGCTTGTGGCACTCGCAGGTGCGACCTGAGCTTCACCTGGCATTCCTGCCTATGGGTACACAGGAGTTTGACGACTACTGGCGTGAGATGAACTATTGTGTGGACTTTGCTCTGTGCAACCGTGCCCTGATGATGGAGCGCATCAAGAGCATCTTGAGCGAGAGCCTTGCGGGTATCGAGTTTGAGCCCATGATTAACATTGCACATAACTATGCCGCTCTTGAGAATCATTACGGCCATAACGTGATTGTTCACCGCAAGGGTGCTACCATGGTGCGTGAGGGAGTCACTGGCATCATCCCAGGTTCGCAGGGTACCGCCTCCTACATTGTTGAGGGTCTGGGTAACCCCGATTCATTCTGCAGCTGCTCTCATGGAGCAGGCCGTGCAATGAGTCGTAACAAAGCTAAGGAAAATCTGAACCTCAATGACGAGATTAAGCGACTTGACGATCAGGGTATAATTCACGGCATCACTGCAGTCGACGACCTTGACGAAGCTGCTGGTGCCTACAAGGACATCGAGACTGTGATCAACAATGAGCTCGACCTCGTTAAGATTAAGACACGACTGCTGCCAGTGGCTGTGATCAAGGGATAATGCCCACCCGTCAACCTCGAATGAGAAAAAATCAAGTTTCAATCGCGCATTGTTTTGGAACTTGATTTTTTTTGCCTTTAAAATGGTGAGATATTAGCTACAGATAGTTGCCTTTAATGCGCTAAATGCAAAAAAACGTTAAAATCATGGATGCCCGTGCAGTATTTTGCCACCTGCGGTGTTTAAGGGTCAAAAAACAAGATAATCCATAGCTTTTCTATATATGATTCAAAACACTACACTCACATGATGGTTAATTGATTTTTTAATGAAGAATGTATTTCTATTAGGCACATTGATTTGATTTAGAATAACTTCATTTACTCTTTTTATTTGCAATAGTATTGGGGCCGAGTTGAATTTGTGGTAAATTCCTCGGTCTCGCCTTTTTATTTCATATTATATGCGCTTGGCATTATTTCAGGAGGCTCAAAGAGGTGTGCTGCGTCATTCATCAACTTCTTCTTGCTCGGCACGATTGCGCCAGTATTCTGAGATTTCTTCATTCACTTCAACTCCTATGCCCTTGCTGTAGCACTCGGCAAGCTGCAGCTGCGCGAGCTTGTAGTCTTGCTCAGCCGAGAGATGAAGCCAGTACACACCCTTCGACTTGATAGCAATGTCGCTCTCGTCGGTGAGATACTTCATTCCCAGCATGTACTGGGCTTGTGCGTCGCCTTTGTAGGCAAGCACCTGTAGCGACGGGCGAGGTGAGCCATCGGGCAATGTAGGGCTTTGTTCTTGCCATGATGGCTGCTCAACGAGCTCCACATCTTCGATAACGACATCGGTGATGGCAGGGTTCGGTTGGTTGGCAAGAGGCTCTGGTGTGTTGTCGTGAAGAATGAATCGCTGCTTGCGGATGCTCCAGTCGCCCAGCAGTTCTATGGCATTCAGTCCCAGCAGCAGAGGTGCCTTTTGAGCTACCGCTATGATGGCCCTCACGTTGTGGAGCACTCGGTTTCCCACCCTTAGCTCGCGGATGTTGATAGTGGTGTTGTTGTCCACCACACCGCTGGCGTTGCGGGTTTGTATAGCACCGGTGAAATCGGTCTGCAGAAGTCGCTTCTTGTTGAGAAGTTCCTTGACAAACTCTTGAGAGAGGCTTGTGTTTGCTGCCCCAGTGTCGAAAATGAAGTCGCGCTTCACACCATTGACGACGCATGGAATAGCATAGACACCACTCTTTCGCTTCATTTTCACAACATAGTCGGCTGCAAAGCAGCTCTCGCTGAATGTCAACAAAAGTAACATCATGCAAGTTGCATGCATTAGAATTATATGTGGCCGTTTGTCGAAATTATAAATCATGCTCAGCTTTGTTAGTAGATTATGAGTCACAAAAATAGGGCAAATTCTTTAGTCTTGCAAATCAAAGTCATTCACGCACAGGTGAGTGTATCGAAACATGAAAGGTCAATTATTTTTATCATCCCACGGATAGCGACGGCGAGGGTTGCGCGGAAACCATCCCTTGCGCACACGCTCTTGCTGCTGGAACACCTCGAGAATGCTCCAGAAACATGAGAAACCTGCCACGCCCAGCAGTGCCGAGACGAGCACATTGTCGATGATGAGCGTTAACGCTATGAGCAGCGCACCGGCAACCATGAACCACCACCAGCAGCGGGTGCCATAGTGGTACTCGGCCTTGATTACGATGGGGTGGAAAACACCAATTATCAAGAACGTGCCCAACCCGATGAGCAGTCCAAGCAAATGATATTCTTTAAGAAGCTCCATCATCATCATTTTGGTAAGTTAAACTCCATGGTCACTTTGTCCTTTGTCACACTTAGGGTGACAGGGCACCCTTCCATCAGGGGATAGTTCCAGCTCTCGTCGTGGCCAGTAGGGAAATCATAGCACACGGGAATGTTGTAGGGCTTGACATACTCGTCGATGAACTCAAACACCGAGTTGTAGCCACGTGAGGCGTTGCAGCCATCGAAGCGGCCCACGACCAAGGCCTTGATTTTGTCCATGGCACCGCGCAAAATCAGATGCTGGAACATGCGGTCGATGCGCGAGTAGGGCTCCTCCACCTCCTCGATAAAGAGGATAATGTCGCGGCCATCAATGAAGGCGCGGTCGAGGAAATCGAAAGGCGTGTCGGCAATGTCGCCATAGACGCACATGTTGCCTCCAATCAGAATTCCGCTTGCTTTACCAGGCTTGTTAAATTTGTTGCCAGGAATCTCATAGCGAGGCATCTTGCCCATGAGCATGTCGCGCAGGTAGCCACTCACGGCATCGGTGCCTCCAGTTTTTGCAAGATATCCGCACATGTTGCCATGAATCGCCATGTTGCCGGCGCGCACCTCGGCGCTCAGGTAGCCGGTAATGTCGCTGTAGCCCACTATCCACTTTGGATATTTCTTCAGGGTGTCCACTGGCAGCAGATTAAGGCAGTTGGCCGAGCCATAACCTCCGCGTGAGCACACGATGGCCTTGATCGACGGGTCGCGCAGAGCCCACATGATGTCGCTCACGCGCTCCTGTGGAGTGCCGGCATAGGTGTGGTAGTTGCTACGAGCATGCTTGCCCTCAACCACCTCAAAGCCCCAGCTGCGCATAACGGCAGCCCCCTTGTCGATAATGCTCAAGTCGGTGGGTACGCTCGATGGTGAGAGAATGGCAATCTTGTCGCCTTGCTTGAGAAACTGCGGTGCCTTGGGGTTGACAGTCTTGCTCACTCGCTCGTTGTGGCGATGTTGCCTGTGTCCATTGCCATGATGTCTTCTGTGAGCGCTCATCGAGGTCACACTAATCGATAATATAACTAATAATAAAAAAGCCTTCTTCATGCCTTGTCAAATTTGTTTATTTTGAAAAACTATGCAAAATTAGCAATAAAAACGCTAATAATGAAATGTGCAGCCAATAAATGAGCCACGGCATTATGTGATAGTGCCGTGGCTCGCTGATGAATGATGCAGTATTGCATTAATCACCCAGCAAGATGTTGTAGAGAGCTGTTACATCGGTGCTGGTGATGTGATTGTCGCCGTCGATGTCGTATTTGCCCGCATAGGTGTTGTCGCCATTGAGCAGGTAGTTGTAGAGTGCGGTGACATCGGTGCTGGTGATGTGTCCGTCGCCATTAATGTCGCCCAAGAGCGCTGGCAGTGGCTGGAGGATGCCCAGCAGACCGCTCTCGGTGTAGTAGCCGCCATTGACGTAGGCAAAGTCGCTCGTCTGTGGATTGCCATAGTTGCTGAAGAGGATTCCCGATGGGTCGTCCTGGCTGGTGGTTGTCCAGCGGTAGATGTTCTTGCCACTGGGTGCCACGCCCACGACGTCGATTAGTGCGCTTCCTGGCCAAGCTCCGCCAGTGAAGTTTGCCCCGCCAGCGTTCCAAATCCAAGTGTAAGGCTCGTAGTAGTTGTCGGCCTCGAAGTAGATGAATTTGGAGTCGTCGAGCCAAGTGGCACACGATGGAATGTCGGCACCGGTGAGGTCAACGTGCTGTGCTGTGACATTGGTGTAGCTCGATGCACCGTCATACTCAAAGTAGCTGTCGGTGTTCAGCCCCTTGATGTCGGCCGTCTGCGCTCCGTTGCCGTCGTTGAAGATGATGTTGATGGGCTTAGCGCTGTAGGTGCAAGTCCACCACTTCTCGCCATCGATGGTAGTGCTTGACGTCATCTTGGTGCCGGGCCAGTCGCCGTTGGGTTGTGTGCCATCGTCCTGCCATGAGTAGATGTAGGGAGCTGAAGTGGCTTTGCAATAGATGGTCACGCCATCGCTTGTGCTGCCACTGCCACCTGTGGTTGCCTCGGTTACAGTGTAGTTGCGAGTTACTACCCCCTTCACCTGGTCGCCATCGAGCAGGCCAGCCTTTACGGTCACTTCTTGCCCTACTGTGGAGAACGAGAGTTCTTTCATGCCAGTGGCTTGAGTGCTGGTGGCAGTGGGCTCGCTGCCGTCGGTGGTGTAGACAATCTTGGCGTCGGCATAGCTGGCGTTGAGATACACCTTTTTGTTGGCAGGCAGGTCGCCACTGGGCTTGTCGATGCACAGGAATGGGTTGTAAAGCTCGGCAAGGTAGATGTTGCTCAAGTCGCGCGCTTCGCCGTTACTGAAAGTGTAGAACACGTCGCCTGCAACCTCGGTCACATCCTGGGTCTTGCTATCGTCGCCATCGCCCTTGTTGAGCAAGAAGTTGATGCTGTATTCTGGCGATGGCTTGCTGAAGGTCTTGTAGTAGAATTCCACGCCACCAATGGTGCGCTTTTGTGTCATTTGGGTGCCTGGCCATTCGCCGTTGAGTGCTGCGCCGCCGTCGTCCCAAGCATAGAGGAAGGCAGTGTCGGCTTTGACATAGACGGTGATGCTTGTGGCGTCGGCCTCGCCAATTATGTAGTTGCGAGTAACCACACCGCTCACTTCTCCATCCATGAGCACGCCCACCTTGAGAGTAGTGGTTTGGTTGAATGTGAGAGTTGTGGCGCTGGTGATTTGTTCGCTTGTGGCTGTGGGTGTTGAACCGTCGGTGGTGTAGACGAGAGTAGTGCTTGCCATCGAGGGCTTGATAGTCACGGTCACCGAGTTGGCATAGACGCCGCTTGCTTTGTCAATCACGGGATATCCCATGATTTTTCCAATTTTCTCGCTGTTTTCCCAGTCGATGCCCTTGGTGATGTAGAATGAATAGTTAGTGCCACTCTGCACCAGTTGCCATTCCGAGCCGGGATTGCCCGAAGCTGCCGCTCCCAGTCGCACCATTGCCTTGCCCACCGAGCCTGTGGTGGTGAAGATGATGCCACCATTGACGGTGCTGCTCGTGCAGCTGCTCATGTTGGTGATGCCACATGCGCGGCGACCCTTGATGAGATTGGTGATTGCTGGCTTGTAGAGCTCGTAGTGACGGCTGAAGATGCACGGCGTGCCAGGCATAGCGAGGATGAAGGCATTGGCAGCCTCGATGTTGCCGCCACACTTGTTGTGATCCTCGTCGGTGTCGTGATTGTCGACAAAGGTCACCGCGTAGCGCTTGTAGTTCTCATCGGCTATGAGGCCGGCCATGTCCAAACGGCTCCAGTTGCCACCGCCAAAGGCATCGTTGATAGCAAATTTGAGTGCGAAGTCGAATGTCGCGCTCTGTATGGCACCGTTCACAGTGGTGCCGTTAATCCACTGCTTGAGCAAGTCGGTGTTTCCGTCGAAATACTCACCCACGCTGAAGATGGGGTTGGTGGCAGCATTATATTTGCCAGTATATTGAGGAGCATAACCCTTGGTCATGTCGAGTCGGAACCCAACGTAGCCCAGCTCGTTGAGCAAGAAGTTTTGATAAGTAATGCAGTTTTGCTGCACGCGTGCGTTGGTGTGGTCCAGGTCGCGTGCTCCGTCAAATCCCTCGCCTGTGTCGTAGTTGCCGCCTCCAGGCTGGTCATCGTTCTTGACGATGCCGGTATAGTTGACGTTGTCCCAGGTAACCGAGTAGTCGCCCACCGTCTCGTCGAGGAAATCAAGGTAGACGGTGTCGCCTGGGGCAATCACTTTTTCCTTACCATCCTTGTGGTTGAGCACCACGTCCTCGATTATGCCGGTTCCCATGGCTCCATAGGTCTGAATCATGTTGATGAGCTTGCTCTGAGTGCCAAAGATGGTGGTGTGCCTGAGCCAGCAGTAAGGCATGTAGCCCATGGTCTCGGCTTTGTTACCACCTCGTGTCATGGCCGAGTTAGGAACCCAAATAAGGTCGAAAAGCGACCCCAGCTCCTGGCTACGCGATGTGAGATTTTCCCACTTAGTGTAGTTGTAGCTGTCCCAGTAGAACCCTTGCAGCATGATACCGCCATAGTTTGCTGGCCATCCTTGTGCCATTGCACTGAGTGCAACGAGCACCGAAGCTAATGTTAAATAGAATTTTTTCATTTGGTGCTATAGTTTTTGATTAAATTGATTTCTGGCTAATATGGCAAGCAAATTTAATGAAAACTCTATTAATGGTAGTAATAAATTATTATATAATTATCCAAAAATGGTGCAAACGTTTGCGTTTTTGTGGTATGGTATATAGTAATTATAGTAACTATAGTAATTATAGTAATTATAGTGGTTATATAAAAAGAAAGCTGTTCTCCACCTTGTGGAAAACAGCTTCAAAGCTTTTTAGTGTTGCTAAAAATTACTTCTTAGCAGTGCTGTCAGCCTTAGCGTCGGTAGCCTTAGCGTCGGTAGCCTTAGCAGCGTCCTTGTTGGCATCAGCCTTAGCAGCGTCCTCAGTCTTAGCGGTAGTGTCCTGAGTGGCCTTGTTGGTAGTGTCAACCTGCTCTGTTGGAGCGGGAGCAGCTACGCTGTCAGAATCGTTTGTAGCGCTACCACTGGTGGTACCGTTGTTGGTGCAAGAGAACATAGATACGCTAGCAATAACAGCAACTAATAAAACTAACTTTTTCATTTCTTTAATTTTTTAAATAATAAAACAATAAATAATTTTCTGTGTTGATTGGTTTGTTGTAAAAACGGTGCAAATTTATATCAAAATTTTAATATGCAAATGTTTTTCTAATTTTTTTTTTGAGAAATTTTTTCAAAAAAAGCCAAAATTAAGAAAAATTCACAAAGTTACAAATTGTTATACTTCTGAATTAGAGGTGGTTAATTGTAGAAAAAATGCTTTAATCGCAGAAGTGTTAAAATGTGTTCAAAAAAAATTTCTTTATAAAAACACCGAAATTTCGCTTAATTTAATATGTTGTGTGAGTCGGTCTTTAGCGGTAGAGGAATCGCTTGATGCTGCGCTTGGGTGTTTTTTCAAACTCGTTGACCATGATTTCGATTTGCGCGATGCGTTCATAGGGGGCAACGAGCTTGTTGAGCTCGGCTTTGACGGTGTCCATGTGAGCTGGCAGCCGGTCGCGTGTGATGCCGTCACGGTCCATAGCGTCGTAGTCGGGGTAGACCAGTGCCACGAGTTTGTGGTCGCGGTCAACGACGAGGCTCTCGCTGATGTAGAGCATGTTGTTGAGTTTTGCCTCGATTTCCTCGGGGTAGATGTTTTGTCCGCTTGGTCCCAGCAGCATGGTCTTGAGGCGGCCTCTGATGAAGATGGTACCATCGGCGCTGAGTGTGCCCATGTCGCCTGTGTGCAGCCATCCGTCGTCGTGCAGCACCTTGTCGGTTGCCTCGGTGTTGTGGAAGTATCCGCTCATCACGTTCTCGCCCTTGACGCAGATTTCGCCTGGAATGTTCTCGGGGTCATCGCTCAGGATCTTGCACTCCATGATGCCCGGCAAGATGCGTCCGGCACTGTGAAGCACAAACTCTCGCCAGGGTGTGTGGCTCACCAGTGGTGCGCACTCGGTCATGCCGTAGCCCACGGTGAATGGGAACTTGATTTTGTAGAGGAATTCCTCGACCTCGGCGTTGAAAGGCGCACCCCCCACGATTACCTCTTCAAATTCTCCGCCAAAGGCCTCGATGAGGCGCTCACGAATGCGGTCGTAGATTTTGCGGTCGAGGTAGGGGACAGCCAGTGCCCAGCGCAGCTTGGTCTTGCTGATCATGGGCACAATCATCTTGCTGTAGATTTTCTCAAGCACCAGTGGCACGCATATTACCAGGTGTGGCTTGATTTCTTGCATGGCCTTGACTATGACCTTGGGGGCAGGAATGCGTCCCAGCAGCGTGATGTGCGAGCCCACGGCGAGCGGTGTGAGCATGTCGAAGGCACAGCCGTAGGCATGGGCCAGTGGCAGGAACGAGACGCAACGTGTGCCGCGGCGGTGCAGCTGTGAATTGATGCCATAGACGATGTTTCCCGCCAGGTTGTTGCCCGTGAGCATCACTCCCTTGCTGAATCCTGTGGTGCCGCTTGTGTAGTTGATTTCCATGAGCTGGTCGTTTCCTTGCTCAATATAGTTGACATGAGCGGCAGTGAATCCGTTGGGGTAGGCATTGGCCATGAGTTGGTGCAGGTTGTCGATCACGCGGTCGATGTTCTCGTCCTCGTTCTGAGCCAGCAGTTTCTCGCTGTCGAGCGAGAGGGCTGCGCGCACGTGGCGCATGTTGTCAAAGTCGAACGACTCCCAGATGGAGTTGCTCACAAACAGAAGCTCGGCCTCGCTGTGGTTGATGATGTGCTGGGCGTCGCGTGGGTTGAACTCTTGCAGGATTGGGACAATCACTGCGCCATAGGTGATGGTGCCCATGAACACAATTACCCAGCTGGGCGTGTTCTTGCCTATGAGTGCCACGCGGTCGCCAGGCTTTATGCCACATTCTTTATATATAAGGTGGAGTCGTGCTATGCGCTCGGCAAAGTCGCCGTAGGTGAGAGTGAGCTTGGTGTTGTAGTCGCTCAGAGCAGGCAATTCCCAGTTGTTGCGGAAGCTCTGCTCAAAAATCTTGATGGTATTTTCTTTCATCATAACTCAATGATGTTTTGCAATAGTTTTCAGGGCACAAATTTAAAGAAAAAATCTAAAACTGCAAAATTCGTTGTAAGTGTGTTTGAAAATTGCTAAATTTGCAGTGAAATCGGTTGCCCAACGTGTGAGCTGATTTCTTCTCGGTTGCATAGCCGCAATTGGTGGCTGAATCTTATCTTTGCAAAGCATTTTTTACTGAGAATTACACATTATATATAATATTATGAAGAAAAAAACACTTGCACTCATTAAGGATGACCCATGGCTGGAACCCTATGAGGAGGCCATCGTGGGCCGTCACAACGATTACCTTAACAAGGAGAAAGAGCTCACCGGCGGCGAGGGGTCGCTGGTGGACTTTGCCAACGCTTATAACTACTACGGCCTGCATCACGGACCCGATGGATGGACCCTGCGCGAGTGGGCGCCCAATGCCACCGAGGTGTTTGTGATAGGCGACTTCAACAACTGGACCGAGTGTGCGCCCTACAAAATGCACTCCTTGCCCAATGGCAACTGGGAACTCCAGTTGCCCGAGCGTGGCATGAGGCACGGCGAGCTTTTCAAACTCTCGGTTCACTGGAATGGAGGTCAGGGTGAGCGCATTCCCGCTTATGCCACCCGGGTGGTGCAAGACGAGGTGACCAAGGTGTTCTCGGCTCAGGTGTGGAATCCTGAGGAAAAATATGAGTTCAAGGTTAAAAACTTCAAGCCCAACGTTAAGCCGCTGCTCATCTATGAGTGTCACATTGGCATGGCTCAGAACCGTGAGGGCGTGGGCACCTACGAGGAGTTCCGCACAAACATCTTGCCGCGCATCGAGGCCGATGGCTACAACGCCATCCAGATTATGGCCATCCAGGAGCATCCCTACTATGGCTCCTTTGGCTACCACGTGTCGAGCTTCTATGCCGCCAGCAGCCGCTTTGGCACCCCCGAGGAGCTCAAGCACCTCATCGACGATGCTCACTCGCGCGGCATAGCTGTGATAATGGACATCGTGCACTCTCATGCCGTGAAAAACGAAGTGGAGGGCCTGGGGCGCTTTGATGGCAGCTACGACCAGTACTTCTACGGCGATGGCCGCCGCGAGCATCCTGCGTGGGACTCGCTGTGCTTCGACTATGGCAAGAATGCTGTGCTCCACTTCTTGCTGAGCAACTGCAAGTTCTGGCTCGAGGAATACAGGTTCGACGGATTCCGCTTCGACGGCGTGACGTCGATGCTCTACTACAACCACGGGTTGGGGCAGGCTTTCGGGAGCTATGACGACTACTATAACGGCAATCAGGACACTAACGCCATTACCTATCTCACCCTTGCCAACAAGCTCATCCACGATGTGAATCCTCGCGCCATCACCATTGCCGAGGAGATGAGCGGCATGCCAGGCTTGGCGCGCAAGGTGAAGGACGGCGGCATGGGATTTGACTATCGCATGGCGATGGGAATTCCCGACTACTGGATCAAGACCATTAAGGAGCAGACCGACGAGCAGTGGAAGCCCACCTCGATATTCTGGGAACTCACCAACCGCCGCGCCGACGAGAAGACCATCTCCTATGCCGAGAGTCACGACCAGGCGCTGGTGGGCGACAAGACCATCATCTTCCGCCTCATCGACAAGGAGATGTACTGGCACATGATGACTGGCGACGACAATGGTGTGGTGAGCCGTGGCATGGCGCTGCACAAGCTCATCAGGCTTGTGACCGCCTCGACCATCAACGGCGGCTACCTCAATTTCATGGGCAACGAGTGGGGGCATCCCGAGTGGATCGACTTCCCGCGTGAGGGCAATGGCTGGAGCCACAAGTATGCCCGCCGCCAGTGGGATTTGGTGGATCGCGAGGATCTCAAGTATCAGTTCCTCAACAACTGGGACAACGACGTGATGCATCTGATTGGCGGCACTCACAACTTCCAGGCGCTTCCCATTCGCAAGCTGTGGGACAAGGACGACGACCAAGTGCTTGCCTTCATGCGCGGTAGCTTGCTATTTGTGTTCAACTTCAATCCTGTGAAGTCGTTCAGCGACTATGGTTTCTTGGCCCCTGAGGGAGAATATCATGGTGTTATGGACAGCGACAACGCTCGCTATGGTGGCTATGGCAACGTGGACGAGAAAGTTAAGCACTTCACTCAGCACGATGCACTCTATGCCAGTGCCCACCTGGGCTGGCTCAAGCTCTACATTCCTGCTCGCAGTGCCCTGATCTTGCGTCTGCAGCCGGCTAAAGCTAAGTCGGTCAAGAAGTCAGTCGCTCAGAAGAAGGCAAATAAATGAATATCGTAGTCTATTGTTCTGCCAATGATAATCTGCCTGAGCAGATTGCTGCCATCGCCTCAGAGTTGGGGCGGTGGATAGGGGAGGGTGGGCACACACTCGTCTATGGCGGGGTGAATGCCGGGCTCATGCACGTCACGGCGCAGGCGGCGCACGATGCTGGTTGCCGCAGCATTGTGGGCATTGTGCCCGAGATGTTCAGGCATCGTGCCGACCCACTGTGTAGCGAGCTGGTGCTGGCTCGCGACCTCAACCACCGCAAGGCGCAGCTCATAGCCCACGGCGATGCCTTTGTGGTGCTGCCTGGTGGCCTTGGCACCATTGACGAGTGGATATCCACACTCTCTCATCTGGTGGTGGAGGGCAGCTGCCGTCCCATTGTGGTAGTGAACCACGATGGCATGTATGCGCCGCTGGCTCGGCAGCTCGAAGTTACTGCGCAGTCGCAGTTTTCGCGTTCGCCGCTCATTGCCAGCTCGATGCTGGTCAACAACTCAACTGAATTAATTAATAAACTAAACCAAATAAACAAGCAATGAAAAGTAAAGTTTACACTCTCACAGGCGACAAGGGAACAACATCATTAGTAGGTGGCCAGCGTGTGGCCAAGGACGACATCCGTGTCGAGTCCTATGGCACCGTCGACGAGCTGAATGCACACATCGGCATGCTGGCTCATGAACTCAAGGGCAAGGACCCAGAGGTGGAGAAGCTGCTGTTCAAGATTCAGAACAAACTCTTTAATGTGGGGGCTTATCTGGCTACCGAGCAAAAGAGTGCTGAGAACCCAGTCTATGGCCTTACCGACGACGACGTGAAGGCAGTCGAGGCTATGATTGACCAGCTCGATGAGCAGCTGCCACCCATGCACGGCTTCATCCTGCCTGGTGGCACCAGTGCATCGGTGTGCTGCGACGTGTGCCGCACCATCACCCGCCGTGCCGAGCGCCGTGTGGTGACCCTCGCCTCGCAACAGCCCCTCAACCCCCTGGCTCAGCGCTATCTCAACCGCCTGAGCGACTTCTTCTTCATCCTCGCCCGCCACTGCAACGTTGCCGCCGGCGTTGACGAGGTGGTGTGGGATAAGAGCTGCTAAGAGCTACTAAGAGTTACTAAGAGCTACTATAAACCATAGTCACTCATAGTCGCTCATAGTCGCTCATAGTCGCTCATAGTCGCTCTTAGCTACTCCTAAAATAATAACAATAAAATCTAAAATAATATGGTAAATTTTCTTGATTCTCCAGGTGATTTTAAGAATCTTATTGCCTATAAAAAAGCGATGTGTGTCTATGATGGAACTAAATATTTCACCCGGCGTTTTTTGAAACCAGGTGACCGAACAATTGGTCAGATGGAGCAGGCAGCTCGTTCGGGAAAGCAGAATATAGTTGAAGGGAATGTTGATGGAGCAACTTCAACTTATTCAAACATTCACTTGATAAACATTGCTATTGGGAGCCTGGATGAACTAAAAGAAGATTATATTGATTACTTGAGGTCTAATAATCTCAGGCTTTGGGAACTGGAAGATGATAAATGCATACTGGCTCGCATCGTGTGTGCTAAGCACAATGAGCCAGACTATTACATAAAGGCTTTTGAGGTGCGATCGGCTGAGACTGTAGCAAACATAATGATTGTTGTAATAATGCAATGTATAAAGTTGACTGGCCGATTGTTGGCAAGCAGGAAAGAATCTTTCCTGAAGAATGGTGGCAAGAAAGAGGAAATGTACAGGATTAGGAAAAGCTATCGCAATCATGGCAATGATAACTATAATGCAAGTGAGCCAGAAGTTTATTATGGCAATAGCGATGAACTCCCATATTAGCCGCCCAGCAACTCATAGCAGCTCATAGCCCCTCTCACTACGCAAACGTTTGCGTGATTTTCTGTTGAAAAAATCACGCTTTTTGCCCTATACACCTTATTTAATAAATAATTTTGCGTGCTTAAAGGAAAAAACTATAACCTTCAAGCTGTTTTAATAACCATAGTATAGGAAACATTTAATAACACAATTAATACTAAAACTAAAATCACAATGAAACAAAAAATCAAACAACGGGCATGGAGGACCCTGCTGACCCTCATCTGCCTGCTTATCACAACCCCCGCCTGGGCCGATACCTGGACAGTGGCAGGAAGCGATGCTAATTTGTTTGGCACAGCATGGAATCCGAGCAATACTAGCAACGACATGAAAGCTGCGTCAGATGTCTACTACTGGTCAAAAACTGCTACTCCAGCTGAAGAATCATTTGAGTTTAAAGTAGCCAAGAATCATAGTTGGGATGTCTCATATCCTAGTAGTAATTATACAGTCGGAGGTCTTTCGAAATCAGTATCTTATGTTTTCTTGATAACTTTCAATACAACTAATAATGAAGTAAAAGCCAAGAATGTTCAATCAATGACTATCGCTGGTTCCTCAACTGGAAGTAATGAAAGCAATCAAAATGATGCTGTGTTAGGCAAAACCTGGGATCCTACTATGAATGCCAATGACATGACATTTGATGACGAGTACACTTGGACAAAAACTTATTCAAATGTACCATTGAATGCAGGAACATTCAAGTTTAAGATTTGTAAAGATCATGCTTGGACTGCATCTTATCCACAAAATAATTATGAATTGGCTATTCAAACCACAGGCACTTATGATTTAACCATTACATACAATGGGATAACTGATGAGGTTTCGGCCTCTCTCACTCCGCTCTTTGCTGTTAAACCTGTGTTCTCTTTGGTGAGTGGCAATTATGATACAAACAAGGACGTTACTATTACCACTGCTGGTGCTGGCACTATCTACTACACCACCGATGGCAGCGACCCTGCTACCAGCGAGACTCGCCAGAAGTACACATCGCCTATCCCCGTTCATGGCGAGGGTGAGCATGTTATTAAGGCTGTGACTGTTAATGGCGATGAAATCAGCGAGGTGGCTACAGCCGAATATAACATCAAGTTTGTTAATGTCTATCTCTTTGGCTCGGTGGGTAAAGCTCATGCATGGGTTTACTCTGCCTCGAGCAACCCTGAGCTTGTCACCAGCGATGGTATTACCTATAGCGGTGTTCACAACGTAAATGGCTCTAACGATTATACTGAACGTGGTCTAGACTATGGATTGTTCTTGCTCACAACTGATTTTGGAACCACCTTTGACACAACAGTCCCCTATGTGATAGGAGCTAAAGATAGCAACGGAAACTTTTGGTTCAAAGATGAACATTTCAGTCAAACATTGAATACGGAGAATGGCAATAAGAACGGATGGTCGATTTATAAAGGCACCTATGAGTTCTTCTACAACCGTGTGGAGAACACATTGAGGGTGGAGAGGTTTGACGGCCCCACTATCTACGTCTACGACTACTCTCGTCCTTATATCTACGTCGAGGATAAGAACGGCACCCCATTTGATGGCGAACAGCCTGGCAACCCTATCCAGACTCTTGATGAGACCGTGGGTGGACATCGCGACCTGAGCACTGCTGGCGATGGCAGTGGCGACGGCAAGGGACAGCTGGGATGGTATAAGTTTGCCGTTCCCGTGCATCAAGCTAACTGCCCCGTCAAGTTCCAGTTCCACCACAATGGCGATAAGACTATCACTCATAGTGATGAATATACAACCAGTAGCGATGCTTATTACTACTGGAACGGTGAAGAATATTTACCAATTGCAAAGGATGACGTGAACAAGCTGCGCCGCATCGTGGCTCATGTGCGAGTGCAAGGCACCACCGTGCCCATGTGCAACAATGTGGAGATGAATGGTCCCAGTTCGTTCTACGGCCAGATGTACTACTGGATGGCAGTGACAACCTACGACAAGGGTGAGCGCTTTGTCATTACCGATGGAACACACAACTATGACAATACCATTACCAGTGATGTGTATCTTGAGTGGGATGAAAATTCAGGAACCAATTACAAACTCATTGACGAGACAACCCTCAACCACCGCATGGACAACAAGACCGGCCGTGGCACTCTCATCCACCTGCTCAAGAACAAAAACACACCAACCAACAATGGTGATTACGTGCTTGGTGTTGATACTCAGGTGACTGTGGGCAATGACCACACCAATACCACCAACTTGGGTGCTACATGGTGGGGATCTTCGCTCAATAATGACAATGAGCCTTGGCAAGGAACAGTTTCTTATAGCAATGGCGTTTTGTCAAACTATAATGATTCAAGGTTCCTTTACATGGCAAGTGGCGTGAATGGCAATCCCGATGTGTTTGTCACAACATCGGAGGATGGTCAAGAGTGGTACACCTGGTACAGCGACCGCAGCACTGCAACCATCAAGTTTGGCTACGGCAGAGGTAAGGAAGGGTATCCCAGCTATATTACAGGTGGCGACAATGCGCCTGCCAACCCCGATCAGATTTACAAGTTTTACGCTAATTATGAGTCGAAAGAGACTGGTCAAACCGCTGGTGAGGTTTGGTACGTGTGGACTCCCGACTTCAAGGCTACACTTAATAGTGTCAATCAGAGCCAGAACAATGGCGAGTTGCTCGATGTTACCCGCACCTATGAGAGCCGTGCCAAGCAAAAGGCTTTGTGCTCAACCTTCCGCGATGGTGACTACGTTTATTACACCGACATAAAGGGATGGGGTGACGATAAAGTGTGGTGCTACGTTTGGGATAAGAACGGTAATGCTATCACTCCATGGCCTGGTGTACAGATGATTAAGGTGGGCTACGACGATGAGGGTCATCCCGTTTATCTTGCCGACCTGAGCAACTATGACGTGACCAATGCCGATGGCATCATTTTTAACAATGGAGTTAAGGACGACCATGCAACCGATAAGCGACAAACCGGCGACCTGCCATGGGAAAATCAGGGTTGCTACGACTATCTGGGTCTTCTCTACCGCATTGGAGGCAACACCGATGTTATTGACAACGAGCCTTATGGAGAGAACTCTTACCTCACCTTGCGTGGTGTGTGGTACAGCCGCGTGAAGGGCACTCTCTTTGCCAAGGGTGATAATGACTACAATAACAAGAGCGTGAATGGTTATGGCTACGTTGACTTTGCTAAGACCGCAACCGATGGTTCTTCCACAACTCCATTGCAGTCGTGGGATTATGATCAAAGCAATTGGGTTGAGATATATCCCAGCTTAGATGGTAAGACTGTTACTACCGAGGATCTTATTAACTTACTTAATAAGGAATTTACCCTTTACGGCACCAAGCAAAAGAGTGTAAACCCAACCTTTACTGCTGTGTCAATCAGCAATGTGGGTGGCGAGGAAGCTTATGAGCCTAACCATTTCACTCCAGCTCACTTCAATGGCTCGCCTTATCAGTATCGAAACGGTGAGGATGAATGGTACTTCTTTGTTGAACCCAAACCTAATGAGTTCTCTCAGATTTTCTGGACCATCTATAGCGAGGCTGATGATGCTTTCTATGCACTCAAGAATACAGGCTTCACAGGTACAATCAACGTTGACTGGTCTTATCATGATCCATACTATAAGAATGGTGAAAACATGATTGAGCCATTTAAAGATGACGAGGAAAATAATTGTGGTAAAAATCCAGGTACCCTTAAGAACTTGAATGGTTATAGCGGTTGGTACGCAATTGTCAAGTTTGCTGAAGAGACGGCCGATGCCAATATCACTACCAAGAGCTCAACAGGTACTCAATATGAGACAGGTGATGTGGCTCCAAGTACTAATGCAACTGGCAAGTACACTGTTTACCCCATTTGCTTGACCGATGAAAATATAATCACTGCCATCGAGACCATTGGAGCCGACAAGGCTGTGGGCATGCGCACCCTCAAGAGCACTCGCTACTACAACATGATGGGTGTTGAAAGCAGCACTCCCTTCCAGGGTGTGAACATCATCGTGCGTGAGTACACCGACGGCTCGCGCGAGACGAGCAAGGTGATTATGCGATAATGCCCAAAGCATTGCGTTAAGCAATCATTTTCTATATTCCTGTTTTTTGAAAACTGGCGCCAAGGCAATAGTCCGGCGCCAGTTTTTATTATTAATGAGTGTTAACTTTGATGTTTTTAAGGATTTGATGAAAATTTTTTAGTAACTTCGCCAAAGTCATAAATGATTGTATTATTTATGGACAAATCAAAAAACCGGCACGGGGTTAAGCTCCGTGTCGTTTTTTTAATTATTTTTGTGGTGGAAATAATAACTTGAAAATACACTATTCTACTTATGAACAGGCGAGAGATGATAAAGATGACGGGCACTGCGGCGCTGGGCGCCACAGTGCTGGGACTGCCGGCAATGGCGAGTGATAATGGAACCATTGTTGACACCAACAGGCGCAAGATACTGGTGATAGGAGCTCACCCCGATGACCCTGAGACGGGCTGCGGCGGCACCATGTGCCTGCTGCACGACGCGGGTCACGAAGTGGTGAGTGTGTATCTCACCCGTGGCGAGGCGGGCATCCCTGGCAAGAGTGGCAACGAGGCTGCCGCCATTCGTGTTGCAGAGAGCGAGCAGTCGTGCCGCATCACTGGCGCTCGCCCCGTGTTTATGACACAGGTTGACGGTGCCACCGAGGTCACCCCCGAGCGCTACAAGGAGATGCGCGACCTCATTGAGCGCGAGAACCCCGACGTGGTGATTACCCACTGGCCCATCGACTCTCACCGCGACCACGCTGTGTGTGGCATCCTGGTGCTTGACGCGTGGCGCAGGCTGGGGCGCAGGTTCCAACTCTACTACTTTGAAGTGATGACTGGCGACCAGACTCAGATGTTCCATCCCACTCACTGGGTGAACATAGGCAGTGTTCAGGAGCGCAAGCACAAGGCTTGCTACTGCCACGTGAGCCAGCAGCTGCAACCCATCTTTGAGGACTGGCATGTGCCCATGGAGCGGTTTCGTGGCATAGAGAGCCACTGCTCGGTGGCCGAGGCGTTTGCCCTTCACACCATGAGTCTTGCTGGAATCTAAAAAAACAGTGCCTGAGAAATCGAGGGCACTGATTTTTTTAGATCACGACTATAAATTATAGTAACTTGAGCAACACAATAGTGCCACTCAGCTCTTTGCAAACGTTTTCACACTTTTTCCCATGTTATTGATATGAAAAATAAGCTCATTAGCTTTTTTATTATTAATTTTACTCACTGGAAAATAAGAATAAAAAATATATACCTTTATGAAACTCATTTTTAATCTAGATTATCAAACTATCTTTGGTGAAGAGATTGTGCTGCACATCGACGACAGCAAGCTCGATTTCCTTGACGCTTCACACAAGATGTCGACCGTCGACGGGCGGCGCTGGACTTGCGAGGTGAGCTACCCAGGAGTGAGCGGTCGTCACATCGACTACTACTACAGTGTGAACCGTGGCGACCAAGAGGTGCGCCATGAGTGGCAAACGGTGCCTCACCGCCTGGTGTTCTCGTGTGCAAAAGCTAAGCGTTACACCATCTACGACCACTGGCTCGACTTGCCCGAGGACAGCTACCTCTATAGCAGCGCCTTCACCGATTGCCTTGCCGAGCGTCCCGCGCTCAAGCTGGCAAGCACTGGCTATGGCAAGACCGCCGTGATCAACGTGCGCGCTCCGCAGCTTGCTGGCAACCAGCGGCTGGTGCTCTGTGGCGAGGGTCCTGCTCTGGGCGACTGGAGTGCCAAGCGCGGCCTCGAAATGACCGAGGTTACCCACAACCAGTGGGTAATAAAGTTGAACACTTCGAAGCTGGCTTCAAACCGCATCGTCTTTAAGTTTGTGGCCCTCGACGACAAGGGTGGCATCTGCTGGGAGCAGTGCGACAATCGCAGCATTGAGTTTCCACAGCTTGCCACAGGCGAGGTAGTGTGCTACGAACTGGCGCAGGCCACCTTCCCATTGCCAGCCTGGCGTGTAGCAGGCACTGTGATTCCCATCTTCTCGCTTCGCAGTCAGTCGAGTGCCGGAGTGGGCGACTTTGGCGACCTTAAGAAGATGATCGACTGGATGGAGCGCACTGGCCAGCGCGCGCTGCAAGTGCTGCCCATCAACGACACCACAATCACCAAGACGTGGACCGACAGCTACCCCTACAACAGCATTTCGATCTATGCCCTTCACCCCATGTATGTCGACCTCAAGCAGCTTCCCGCTCTCAAGGACGTGGAGAAGATGCGTCACTACCAGCTGCTGGGCCAGGAGCTTAACAAGCTGCCGCAAGTCGACTATGAGCGCGTCAACGCTCTCAAGCTAGGCTACCTGCGCGACGTGTGGACCCAAGAAGGCGACAAGATAGTGAAGGGTGCTGAGTACAAGAAATTCTATGCCGCAAGCAAGCGCTGGCTTGTGCCCTATGCCGCCTTCTGCGTGCTGCGCGACAAGTATGGCACTGCCACCTTCAAGGAGTGGCCCAATCACCGCCAGTTCACACCTGCACTCAAGAAGAGCGTTGAGGACCCAACCACCGCCCTTGGCAAGGAAGCTGCATTCTGGATGTTTGTGCAGTTTGAGCTTAGCAAGCAGATGAAGGCTGCTCACGACTATGCCCGCAGCAAGCACGTGATACTCAAGGGCGACATCCCCATTGGCATCAG
>CAMHNO010000039.1 GCA_946186575.1 uncultured Prevotellaceae bacterium | reverse complement strand
AGTGATGAGCAGCGTGAGAAGATTGCAGCGACTGCCCAGGCGATTCTTGACGCAAGGGCGCTGTACCCCGATTCGAGCCTTGCCGACCTATATGACGAGCTTACCATGCCACCCGAACTGCGCAAAGCGCATCAGCAGAACGACCGTGCCGTGATGGCCGCCTATGGCTTCCCCATCACCATGACCGAAAGCGAGTGCGTGGCACGCCTGTTCTCTATATATCAAACAATTACAAACAATTAACAATATTTTTTTATTAGGCGTTCCTAATGGTCAGCAATTAGGTCTTTGTTTTATATTGTCCTCATTAAAGGGGCTTTGCGTTATTTGTTTTTTTGTGGTTTTCCTTTTTTAGTGGTTATTACTACGACTCCGTTGGCTCCTCGCATGCCGTAGATGGCGGTCTCGGATGCATTCTTGAGCACCTTGACCGACTCGATGTCGTTGGGGTTTATCATGTTGAGCGGTCCGTCATAGGCCATTCCGTCGAGAATCACTAGTGGCGCTGTGCTGGCATTGATAGAGTTGATGCCGCGAATGATCATTGATGGCGACATGGCTGGGTCGCCCGACGAATTGTCAAACTGTACTCCAGGCTCTTTGCCCTCGATGGTGCTTTGAAAGTTGAGGTGGTTTCTTTCCACTTCTCCCCTTGATGCTGCCCATTTTGAACCAGAACATCCAGCCAATAGAGCTGCGAATATAAGTAATGCCAAATTCCTCATAACATCAACGTATTAAAATTTGAACCACAAATATATACAACAATCGCGGCAAAAGCAAATTTATTCACTTTAAATCGCTAATGAAAGCGGCTGTTTTTTGACCCTCTTGACAAAAAATAGACAAGAGCCACAAGAGTAGGACAAGAGAAACAAGAAGTCCTGTAACTCCTGCTAAATCCTGTTTCTCCTGTCTAAAAAAACCGAGGCAAGGCATTTTTTGTTCTTATGTTCTTATGTCCAAAAACGCCCGGCGCAGCCTTAATTGTGCATTGTGCATTATGCATTATGAATTATGAATTATTTTATCTAACTTTGCACCTTGAATTAAAAATAGATAATAAATATAACTCATAGATATGGAATACAACTTCAGAGAAATTGAGAAAAAGTGGCAACAGTATTGGAAAGAAAACAATACTTACAAGGTAGACGTGGACCAGAGCCGTCCCAAGTTCTATGTGCTCGACATGTTCCCCTACCCCAGCGGTGCCGGACTGCACGTGGGTCATCCACTGGGCTACATCGCCAGCGACATCTATGCCCGCTACAAGCGTCATAAAGGCTTTAACGTGCTGCACCCCATGGGCTACGATGCCTACGGTCTGCCTGCCGAGCAATATGCCATCAAAACTGGCCAGCATCCCGAAATCACCACCAACCAGAACATTACCCGCTATCGCGAGCAGCTCGACAACATTGGGTTCTGCTACGACTGGGACCGCGAGGTGCGCACCTGCGAGCCTGGCTACTACAAGTGGACTCAGTGGGCGTTTCTGCAAATGTTCAAGAGCTACTATAACACCGAGATGGACAAGGCACGGCCCATCGATGAGCTGGTGGCCTACTTTGAGAAAAACGGCAGCGAGGGTTGCAATGCCGCCACAAGTGCCAGCATTGAATTCACAGCCCACGAGTGGCAAGCCATGACCGACGCCGAGCGTAGCCAGACTCTGATGAACTACCGCATAGCCTACTTAGGCAACACTATGGTGAACTGGTGCCCAAAGCTTGGCACCGTGCTCGCCAACGACGAGGTGAGCGAGGGTCTGTCGGTGCGCGGTGGCTACCCCGTGGAGCAGAAAGTCATGCGACAGTGGTGCCTGCGCGTGAGCGCCTACGCCGGCCGCCTGCTGCGCGACCTCGACACCCTTGAGTGGAGCGACTCGATCAAGGAGACGCAAAAAAACTGGATAGGCTACAGCGAGGGAGCCGAGATGCTGTTCCCCATCGTGGGCCGCGACGAGCAGTTGCTCATCTTCACCACCAGGGCCGACACCATCTTTGGCGTGACATTCATGGTTCTGGCTCCCGAGAGCGACTATGTTGGCCTGGTCGTAACCGACCAGCAGCGTGCCGCCGTCGATGCCTACCTCGACGAGGTGAAGCACAAGACCGAGCGCGAGCGCATGATCGAGAAGAAGGTGAGCGGCGTGTTCAGCGGCAGCTATGCCCTGAACCCCGTCACTGGCAAGGAGATTCCCATCTACATCAGCGACTATGTGCTTGCAGGCTACGGCACCGGTGCCATCATGGCAGTGCCTGCCCACGACAGTCGCGACTATGCTTTCGCCCGCCACTTCGACCTGCCCATCATTCCGCTGATTGAGGGAGCCGACGTGAGCGAGGAGAGCTTCGATGCCAAAGACGGCATCATGATGAACTCCAGCAACGAACGCCTGCAGCTCAATGGTCTGCAAGTGAAAGACGCCATCGCCAAGACTAAGCAATATATAGCCGAGGCTGGCATTGGCAAGGTGAAGGTGAACTATCGCCTGCGCGATGCCATCTTCAGCCGTCAGCGCTACTGGGGAGAGCCATTCCCCATCTACTACGACGAGGACGGACAGCCACAGCCACTGGACGAGAGCGAGCTGCCACTGCAGCTGCCCGAGGTGGACAAGTTCCTGCCCACCGAGACTGGTGAGCCACCACTGGGACGCGCCAAGAATTGGGTTGCTGCCAATGGCCGGCCACTCGAGCTCAACACCATGCCTGGCTTTGCCGGCTCCAGTGCCTACTACTTGCGCTACATGGACCCTCACAACAACCAGGCCCTTGTCGACAAGAAGGTTAACGAATACTGGCGCCAGGTCGACCTCTATGTGGGCGGCACCGAGCATGCCACTGGCCACCTCATTTACAGCCGCTTCTGGAACAAGTTCCTCTATGACTACGGCTACGTGTGCGAGGCCGAGCCATTCCGCAAGCTGGTTAACCAGGGCATGATTCAGGGCCGAAGCAACTTCGTCTACCGCATCAAGGGCACTAACAAGTTTGTGTCCTACAACCTGCGCAACGACTACGACACCACTCAGATTCACGTCGACGTCAACATTGTTGACAACGACATTCTCGACATCGAGAAGTTCAAGGCCTGGAGCCCAGAGTATGCCAATGCCGAGTTCATCCTCGAAGATGGCAAGTATGTGTGCGGTTGGGCCATCGAGAAGATGTCGAAGTCGATGTACAACGTTGTCAACCCCGACGACATCATCAACGACTTTGGTGCCGACACACTGCGCCTCTACGAGATGTTCCTGGGACCCATCGAGCAAAGCAAGCCATGGGACCCCAAGAACATTAAAGGCACAAGCCGCTTCCTCAAGAGCTTATGGGGGCTCTTCTTCAAGGGCGACGAGCTACAGCTTGTAGACGAGAAACCCAGCGCCCAGGCTCTCAAGTCAATTCACAAGCTCATCAAGAAGGTGTCGCAAGACATTGAGCAGTTCTCCTACAACACCAGTGTGGCAGCATTCATGATATGCGTCAACGAGCTCAGTGGCATGAAATGCCGCACTAAGAGCGTCTACCGCGACCTGGTGGTGCTGCTATCGCCGTTTGCACCACACATTGCCGAGGAGCTGTGGCACCAGCTGGGTGAGCAGGGCAGCGTGTGCGATGCACAGTGGCCCGAGTGGAACGAGGATTACCTGAAGGAGAGTGTGGTGAAATATACCGTGCTCTTCAACGGCAAGCCCCGCTACAACATCGAGGTGCCTGCCGGCACTGCACAAGACCAGGTTCAGGCTCAAGCCCTCGCTCACGAGGGAGCTGCCCGCTGGCTCGACGGCAAGCAGCCCAAGAAGGTCATTGTCGTGCCCAACAAGATTGTGAACGTGGTGGTTTAAAGGTTTTGAGCCTCGGTGGCGTTGGTGTGTAGTGCAAACTATCAGCTCGATGCTCATCAGCGAGGCTCAAAATTCATAAACCATAAACTCATAAACTATGAAAGAGCGCATACCATGGCTTGACTACGTGCGGTTTTTCAGTATCTTTCTGGTGATACTGTTTCACACACCGCCGCAGACTCCCATCATGGATGGCAAGATTATCATCAACTTGCGCATCCCGCTCTTCTTTTGCATCTCGGGCTACCTGTTCAACATTGCCAAGTACAGCACCTTCGGGCAGTTCTTCAACCATCGCGGTAAGCAGATACTGGTGCCCTATTGCACATTCTTTGTGATGTTCTACGCACTGTGGCTGCTTGTGGGCCGCAGCCTGGGCGATGCCCACGTGGCGTGGTGGCAGCCGCTCATCGACCACCTCAAGGGCGAGCCCCACACGGTGCTTGGCACATTCTGGTACCTCTCGTGCCTGCTGGTGATGCAGGTGCTCTACTACCTGATGCAGCGCTGGCTCCCCAGCCAGTGGGTGTTTCCTGCAAGCATCCTGCTCTCGGTAGCTGCCATCAACTGCCCCATCGAGAACTACTGGCACGTGTGGAACGCAATGGTCTACATGCCGTTCTATGCCTTTGGCAATAGCTTCAAGCGCTACATCAAGCGTGTGGAGTTCTCGTCGAGCCGCCGCACTGCCGTGCTGCTGGCGCTGGGTGTGCTCTCGATAGTAATCATGCTGCTTAGCGTCTACATCGAGGAGAAAAACAGCATGAACGTGATAAAGATAGCATGTGGCGTGATGGTGATTCCCACCTACATTGCCATTGCAAAATGGCTTGCTGGCCGCTACGGTCGTCGCCGTGCGATTCAGCTGGTGGTGATGAATGGCACCGTCTATCTTGCTTTCCAGAACCACCTGATAGGCTTGATCAAGGTGATGCTTGAGAGAACCTTCTACACAGGAGTGATGGACGAGCACATCTGGATAAAATTTGTGAGCCCATTCGTTGTGATGGCGCTCATCTACCCCTTTGCCTGGTTCATCCACCATCACATGCCCTGGATGCTGGGCAAGAAAAAAGAAGAGGTTCTAATCTACTAAATTATTTAGGTGTTAAACATTAAGTGCCAAGTCCATTGCGCACTACCAAACAATACAATAAAACAGAATGAAAGACATTGTTTTTGCTACCAACAATGAGCACAAGCTCAGCGAATTGCGACAGATAATGGCAGGACAGTACAACGTGCTCAGCCTTGCCGACATTGGCTGCCACGACGACATTCCCGAGACGGCTCCCACCATCGAGGGCAACGCCATGATCAAGGCACAGTGGGTGAAGGAGCACTATGGCTACGACTGCTTTAGCGACGACACTGGGCTCGAAATCGATGCCCTGGGCGGTGAGCCAGGTGTGCACTCGGCGCGTTACGGTGGCGTGGCTCACGACAGCGAGCGCAACATCGACAAGGTGCTGCGTCTGCTCGAGGGAGTGCCCATGCAAGAGCGCACAGCGCGCTTCCGCACCGCCATCGTGCTTATCATGGATGGCCACACCCACACCTTCGAGGGCAAAGTAGAGGGCAAGATTCTCACCGAGCGCCACGGCAGTGGCGGCTTTGGCTACGACCCCATTTTCAAGCCCGACGAGGCCGACTGCGCCTTTGGCCAGATGAGTGCCGAGCAGAAAAACCGCATCAGTCATCGCGGCCGTGCTGTGGCCAAGCTCACGCAATTCCTGGCCAAGCAATGAAGCGAGCCGTTATCATAGGTGCATCGTCGGGGCTGGGACACGAAGTCACACGCCTGCTCCTTGACCGTGGCTACACAATGGGCATCGCGGCGCGCCGCATAGAGCCCCTTGAGCAAATCAAGGCCATGGCACCCGAGCGCGTGGTAGTGCGGTCACTCGACGTCACCCGCGACGACGCGCCACAAGCACTCTATAGCCTAATCGACGAGCTGGGCGGCATGGACCTGTTTTTCTACGCCTCGGGGGTGGGCAAGCAGAACATGGAGCTTAACGCCGACATTGAGCTCAACACCGTGAACACCAACGCAATGGGATTCACACGCATGATTGGTGCCGCTTTTCGCTACATGGCCCAGCATGGTGGCGGCCACATTGCCGCCATCAGTAGCATTGCCGGCACCAAGGGGCTGGGTGCTGCACCGTCCTACTCGGCCACCAAAGCCATGCAGAACACCTATCTCCAGGCCCTGGAGCAGCAAGCAGCGATGCGACGGCTGGCCATCACTTTCACCGACCTGCGACCGGGCTTTGTGGCCACTCCGCTGCTGGGCGACCATCCCACCTACCCCATGCTGCTCAACACCGAGCGTGTGGCACGTGAGATGGTGCGAGCCGTCGAGCATCGCCGCCACGTGTGGGTCATCGACTGGCGGTGGCGCATTGCCACAGCACTGTGGCGTCGCATTCCTCGCTGGCTGTGGCGCCGCCTCAATGTGAAATAATTCTTAGACCTTATAAATCTCATTATTATGATTACATTCTGGAAACACGACGAAGCTTACAAGCAAGTGAGCGAATGGGAACCTGGATGCTGGATTAGGGTCTCCAACCCCACAGCCGACGAACTTCAAGAGCTCAAGAGCCGATGGCAAGTACCCCTCGACTTCATTCACGATGCCGAAGATGCCGACGAGCGCCCCCGTCTTGACCAGGAAGACGACTGGCTGGCTGCGATGATTCGCATTCCCAACAGCTATGCCGACGATGATGGCGACACGGTGTTCACCACCCGCCCACTGTCGATATTGAAGAACGGCGACGTGATAGTGACCGTAAGTTTCTTTGAGAACAAAGTGCTTAGCGACTTCATTGAGTGGAGCAACCGTCGCCACCAGCCCGAGCGCCAGGGCTATGACCTGATGCTCTCGATTTTGCTGTCGGCCTCGGTGTGGTTCCTCAAATATCTGAAGCAGATGAACATAATGATGAAGACTGCCGAAGAGCGCCTTGAGGAGTCGATGGACAACGACGAACTGCAGAAGATGATGGGCCTGGGCAAGTATCTGATCTACTTCATCACCTCGCTGCGAGGCAACGAGATGGTGCTCATGCGCTTGAAGAAACTGCTGCGCAATGCCGACTATGACGAGGACCTGCTCGACGACGTGGAAATCGAAATGCAGCAGGCCTACGACACTGCAACAATCTACAGCAAGATTCTCGACCGTCAGCAGAATGCCTACTCATCGATAATAGGCAACAACATGAACGTGATAATGCGCACACTCACCGTCATCACCATCATCCTGATGGTGCCCACGGGCATCGCAGGCTTCTATGGCATGAACGTGCCCAATGGCATGGAGGCATGGCGCTGGGGCTTCTTGTTCAGCATCTTGCTTTCGATTGTGCTGTCAATCATAATCTACGTTTACCTCAAGCGCAAGAAGCTCATTTAGCAAAGCTAAACTATAGTCACTATTGTTACTATAATTACTTAAAAGCAAAAAAATGCAATGACGCTGGAACAACTTTCCATATTGAACTATAAGAACATTGCCGAGACTCAACTGCAGTTCTCGCCCAAGGTGAACTGCCTGATTGGCAACAACGGAATGGGCAAGACCAACGTGCTCGACGCCATCTACTACCTGAGCTACTGCAAGAGCTTCACGAGCAACAACGACCACAGCGCCGTCATCAACCACGATGCCGACTTCATGATGCTGCAAGGACGCTACAAGCGCAAGGGTAGCCCCGAGGAGATAGCGCTGAGCGTGCAGCACGGCAAGCGCAAGACCGTGAAGCGCAACGGCAAGGACTACAAGCGACTGAGCGAGCACATGGGCCTGCTGCCGCTGGTGATGATCTCACCGCTCGACTGGGACCTGATACGTGGCGGCAGCGACGAGCGCCGTCGCCTTATGGACCAGATTATCTCGCAGGGCAACCGCCAGTATCTCGACGCGCTGATTCGCTACAACAAAGCACTGGACCAGCGCAACTCGATGATAAAAAACAACTACCGCGACCCATTGCTCTATGAGAGCGTGGAGCAGGTGATGGCAAGCACTGCCACGCTCATTCACAAAGAGCGCGAGCAGTGGATTGTGGAGTTCACACCCATCTTCATGCGCTACTACAGCGCCATTGCCGGCGACCAGGAGCCTGTGCGCCTGAGCTACAAGAGCTCGCTGCTCGAGATGGACATGCGGCAGCTGCTCAACGCCAGCCGCGACCGCGATATGCTACTGGGCTACACCACCCGCGGCGTGCACCGCGACGACATCGAGCTGTGGCTGGGCTCGCACTCGATGCGCAAGACCGGCTCGCAAGGCCAGTGCAAGACCTACACCATTGCCCTGCGCATGGCACAGTTTGAGTTCCTGAAGAAGTACACCGGCACCACTCCCCTGCTGCTGCTCGACGACATCTTCGACAAGCTCGACGAGCGCCGTGTGCGCAGCATCATTGGCGTGGTGAGCAACAGCCAGCACTTTGGCCAAATTTTCATTACCGACACCAATCGCACCCACCTCGACGAGATAGTGGCCATCATCAGTGGCGACTATTCGATGTTTGCGGTCGACAATGGTGCCATAACCCCAATAGCCAGCCGCCAGGAGGAGGCTCAAGACCGATGAAACGCACCGAGGCCAAGTCTATTGCCGAAATAATAGGCGACTTCATGCAGCAAGAAGACATCGAGACGGCTGTGCTCGAGCAGAAGGCTCTGAGGCACTGGGCCGATGTGGTGGGGCCTGGCGTTAACCGCCTCACAACCGAGCGCTATGTCGACAATGGAGTGATAACCGTCAAGATTTCATCGGCCGCCCTGCGCAACGACCTCATGCTCTCGCGCTCACACCTCATTGCCCAGCTCAACCAGCTCGCCGGCAAGCCAGTAATCAAGGAAATCATCTTCAGGTGAGTTTGGAAAGAAGTCAGACGATGTCCGACTAAGACCTACCAGTCTGGCCATGTCCGACAGTGTCTGACTTACAACAAAATCAATAAGCCAGTGTTACTTGATTTATTTCTTCGTAGCATAGATCGTCCAACACATATTTTAATGCTCCGAAAAGTGTGTGGCGGTCGGTGTAGACCAACACACTACTATCGCCTATTATCTGGCTAGCAAAATTAAAACAAATAAGGAACAAAACAATAAAAGATTTGCACTTTTAATCCATAACTCATATCTTTGTCAAAAAAATCAAAAACACTAAGATAGTGGCAACAAATACCATTGCCTTTATATTTGCTAACTTGATTACTCACAAATTATGGACTTTACTCCCGCTCATCCTTTTCACTGCGAGCTGCCGGTGCAGCTGCGCTTTAGCGACATCGACACCTTAGGGCACGTCAACAACTCGGTGTACCTGAGCCTCTTCGACCTGGGCAAGAGCGATTACTTTCAGCGAGCTGCTGCCGAGCGTCAGGACTGGAACAACGTGAACGTGGTGATTGCCAACATTAACATCAATTTCCTGCACGAGACTCACTTCGACGAGCCACTGGTGGTAAAGACCCAAGTAGACCACGTGGGTAACAAGAGTTTCACTGTGGTGCAGGCACTGCAAAACACTGCCACGGGCGAGATTAAGTGCTTCTGCACACAAATTATGGTGTATCTCGACCCCGAGACCCGCCTTCCCGCTCCCCTGCCCCAGCACTGGCGCGACTGCTTCGCCACATTCGAGCGACGAGAGATGCCAAGCGCAAAATAAGAGGTCAGATAACTCATATAACCCATAACTCAAAATCTCATTATTATGAAAAAAAATTTCACTCTTCTCGCAATGGCCATTGCAGTGCTGGGCATCGCTGCCGCTCAGACCAATTTTCACGCACCAACCAACAAATATGGCTACTACAACGTGCTCAGTTGTCCAACAAGTCCGTCATTTTTCAAGGCAACTACCGAGCAAAATGAAGAAGATGGCACCTACAAGGTGTACATCTACCACGGCAACTATCTGGCTCAGACCATAAAATGCGATGTCACCGGTGGCGAGCTGCATTTTCTTGACGCCAACTTCGATGGCAACCTCGACATTGTGGTGGGCCCCGTCACATCGCGCAACTACAGCACCATCTTGCTCTGGAGCGATGCCGAGCAGGAGTTCCTGGCCACAGGCATTGAGCTCAACGGCTACTACCTTGTAAACCCCAAGTCAAAAACCTGGGTGAGCCTGGGCAGCAATGGTGCGAGCACCACGTTCTACCAAACCTACAAGTGGAATGGCTTAGCCCTCGACACCGATGAGCTGTTGATGGTAATCAGCGACAAAACCACCCGTGCCGAATATCGCGTTAACACCCTCTACACCCTCATCAAGGGCAACTACTACTATGGACTTGAGACTGAAAAAAACGTGATAAAGCGCACCGACCAGCTCAAGAAACTCCCCAAGCATTGGCAGCAGATCATTGAGTCGTTCGACACCATGGAGCTATAACCATCACATGCAACAATGAAACTATCGCCAGCTATCACCCAGCTACTGAGCAAGCAATGCGGCCGTGCAATCGCCACCTCGGCCGACTGCACCTTTCTTGCCCTCGACATCGAAGCGGCAACACATGAGGGTGAGTGTGTGCTGGATTTTTGAAACAGATGAATGATTAGTCACCCCGCACAGTGCGGCTCATTTCATTTTATATCATACCACCCTCATGAGTTTCTTTCTCCATTATTTTTGCATTTTACATGTCTTTTTTCTCAACATTTTGGCTTTTTGCTTATTTCTTGCTATCTTTACGGCGAAATCAGTGTCATTTCATAACCAAGACTAAGAAACCGGCACATGAGAAAAAACATTTAGCCCTTCATAGATAAACACATAACTACATGAAAAGTAGTTGCTTTTATCTAACTCACATTAAACTTTTTATATTATGGCTCTAATTCAATGTCCCGAGTGCGGGAATCAAATCTCTGACAAGGCATCGGCATGCCCCCATTGCGGCTACCTGCTCAGTGGCGAGACTCCCATGCAAGAGCAGCCTGCGAAAAACTACAAGAAACCCCTGATAATAACAGCTGTGATTCTTGTGGCAGCTATTGCCGCTGCACTCATCTACTACAGCCACGTCAAGCAGCAAGAAGAACTCCAGGCGACCCAGGAAATGGAAAGGCTGCAACAGCAGCAACAGCTTGCCGACCAGCAAGCTGCCGAGCAGCAACGGCAGGAGCAGGCGCGCCAGGACTCAATTGCCGCAGCTCAGGCCCGGCAGGACTCCATCAGGGAGGCACACGACAACATTGAGAGCCTCTACCTTGCCAAGATGCGCGAGTTTGCCGGCTCTGAATGGGGCGACGGTGGCGAGTATTTCCTTTACGACATCACTGGCAACGGCGTGCCCGAACTGTGGCTGTCGAGCACTTATGGCGCGGGAAGCACTGAAGTTTACACCTATTCACATGGAAAACTAAAACACATTTACACCGGTGGTGGTGGCCACTCGGGCTATCATCGCGGCAAAGGATATGTGATAGAGAACTGGGCGCACATGGGCTATCAGGTTATTTACAAACTCACCTATCGCCACGGAAAGATTTCGCAACAAAAGCTCTTCGAGAGCGAAGACGAGATGGCCGACTATCGCGAGGTGTCGGAGCCCGCATTCAACTGCAGCAATCTCAGCAACGAGGCACCAGTAAGAAATATGTTTAACTAAAATAATAGACTAAACAAAGTAAATGATGAAACGAACAACAATCTTCATTTTAACGCTTGCCATTGCCCTAATGGCAGCTACCAGCACAAGTGCGAAGAGCTCAAGAGGTTCTATTCCCACTATGAAGCAGATAGAAAAACTGATGAACAAATTAAGCATGGCCAATCATCCAGCTAGAGTTGCAGCACCTGCCGGCATGAAGTTGCTTGCCAAGCGAGTAACAAGGGAAGTATTTGGCGATGATGGCACTGTTGTTTATGGCAACAACGCAAAAGCCACCATCAACCGCAATGGGATTGTTAAAGCTACCGCAACAGGCTCCCACGCTTGGTATTTTGTCTACAGCTTTGCTACCGACCACTGGTTCAGCATTGCTTTTCGTTCCGAAAGCGACCGCGACGCCTTCTGGGAACAATTCGAACAAACAGACTATTACGACACCAGCTGGGGCTTAAATATAAACGATTACTTATTCTATGAAGACGGCTGGTATGGCATCAACTTGGAGCCACATTGATTTAGTCCTAACATGAAAAGGACAATTCCAAAAAATAATTATGACTATGAAACATATTTTCAAACTATCGATTGTTGCGCTGGTACTTATATGTACTGTTGCGCAAGTGAGCGATGCTAGGACTCGAAAAACAAAATCATCCACGAGCAAAACACCATCGATTGAAGCCTTTTACAAAGCGTTTGAAGACCCCAAAGCAATGCAAGCTATTGGATTAAAACGCATATACAAAAACAGCGGGAAATATGCTGGAACTGGAACTTATGACCATGTTGCTTATGGAATAAATGTAAAAGTTAAAAAAATGACAACTAAGAATAGTAACGGAATTAGATTTCCTATTTTTACCGCAACTAATCCTCACGCATTCTACCATTTTGAAGACGAATGGGATTCTCCAACTGGTTTTCATGGGTGTGAGCACACCTTTGGGTTTAAGGACAAAGCCGACTGCAATAAATTTTGCAGATTACTACAAAAAGATGGCATAGATAAGACTCCATCTACTGAAAATGGATGGTTCGTCATAGAACTTCATGAAAATTTTATGGGCGATTATGTTTAATCTGTCATTTATAGTACTATTATCATATATCTGAAATATAAATCTCTCAATAGCAACAAAACACAACTAATCATGAAACGGATTACAATTATTTTTCTATGTCTCGGCATTGCTATTGTGGCTGCTACAGGAGCCAGTGCCAAGAGTCGCAGAACGAGCAAGATTGACGGCGCAAAGGCCGAGAAAATGGTTTCTGATTTTTATTTCAAGTATTGGAACCTATCGCTTGCCGGTAACGAAAGTCAACTAAAAATCCTGTGCAAGCAAAATTGCACCTCGAAATTCTACAAGCAATGGCTTAAAGAGCGCAGCTTTAAGGAACACGATGTGTGGGATATCGTGCTCGACATTGCAGGTTGCTCGGTAGCAGAAGGTTACGTGAGTAATATTACAAGCGTAAAATATGCTGGTGACAACAAAGTGAAAGTATGTTATGTTGTTGCTCATCGAAGTGATAATACAAATTTGAATTGCGAATGCTTAGTTGTTCTCACTGTTGTAGGCGGTAAATACAAAATATCAAATAATCTGCAAAAGTCAACCTATGACGGCAAATACTATAGCGTAATGTATCATCATTGTGGCAAGAATTAAATACTTATAGCAATGATTCTCGTTAATCACGAAATTCTTTATCAAAATAATTAATATATAGCTATGAAACATTTTTTTAAAATTTCAATTATTGCATTAGTGCTGATGTGCACTGTTGCGCAAGTGAGCGATGCAAAGACCCGTCGCCGCCACAGCAACAACTCATCAAGCTCGGGAATACCATCCTACGAAGCTATTGATAAAGCTATAGGCAAACCCGAAAAAATGAAAGCATTAGGAATTGAAGTCATCTATGAAAACCTTCATACATCACAATACGATACTGACAACCAATGGGGAGTAGTCGCCTATGGCAAAGATGCTAAAGCAGTATCTAAAGGAAATGGCGACATCGATTATATCGCAACCGGCCCACATGCTTTTGTCTACGAATGGTCTGCTGGTGACGGATATATGAGCGAAGAAGCTTATTACTTTAAAAACAAAGCCGATCGAGACAGGTTCTACAAAAAAATGGCAAAAAGATTCGAAAATCTTTATACTGGATATTCTAACGGATGGTACTATATCCAACGAGAATAAGTTGTTACACATTAAACGCATAAATATCATGAAACGAATAACAATTATTTTCATAGGTCTCGCTTTAGCGCTAATCATAGGGAACTTTGTGGATGCTAAAGTGAAAAAAAGCAGCCGCAGTAGCGGAACATCAAGCAACGTTGTATCTATTGCTCGCTCATTAGCTAATTTTGATATTAATGTCGTGCTTGATAATCCTCAGCAGGTCAAGTCAAAGACAGGTCTGGTTATAATCTATAGCAAGAAAATTCCTGCCAGTAGAGCCAATAACATGGAAGAAAGAACACATTATATCTACGGCAAGAATGCAAAAGTCACGTCTTCGAATGGTGCTAATATAACTGTCAAAGCAACAGGTTCCAATGCTTTCTATTATGAAATTAACAGCTTTTATAATGCACAAGAGGAGTATGGAGGGACATCATGCACTTTTGCCTTCAGCAACAAAGCCGACCGCGACAAGTTCTGGCAATGGTTAAAGAAGAACTTCGAGCCTGACAATAAAGGCTACAAGAACGGCTGGTACACCGTTTCGACTTTTGGCGATTAGAAAACAACAAAACATACTATTATGAAACGATTATTATCAATTTTTCTTGGAGTGCTGGTGTTAGTAGCATGCGGCACTGCCACAATGGATGCGAAGAGGAAATCAACTGGCAATAGCGGCTCTCGCCCAGTTTACTACTTTGTGATTGGCTCCTTTAGCAGTCTGTCGAACGCTAAAGAGGCCATGAGCGAATATCCCGACGGCTACGACTGCTGTCCAATCTTTGTGGCCAAAAAAGATGGCAAAACGCTGTACCGCATCTGCGCCGGCATCTATCGCACACGAGAAGATGCTTTAAGCCACAAAAGGACTTTTGATGACTTCTTCGGATGGGAAGGTACATGGATATGGAAGAGCAACGGCAATGCCAAATGCGTTTACCGCCCCAGGGGCTACAACGGCCAGCTGGTGCCCATAACCCCTTGACAAAAATCAAAGGGTTCTGTTTTGAGCCTCGGTGGTGTTGGCGATTGTGCGAGCTTTCAGCTCGCTGATCATCGGCGAGGCTCAAAACTCAAAAACTCATTAACTCAAAACTATTAAATCATGGCACTTATCAGATGCAGCGAATGTGGGCAGACGGTCTCGGACCGTGCCACGGCATGCCCACGATGTGGAAACCCCATCAGCCACGCTCCACAAGCGGACCAGCAGCAGACAAGCGGCGGCAACGTCAACTGGCTCTACTGGCTCATTGGAGCTTTAGCGGTGCTGGGACTGATACTGTTCTTCACATTGATACTGCCCACGTTGAGCTCCAGCTCAAGCAACAGTCACATCGCCGACTCGACCGCCACAGCAGCAACAGCAACTACACCGGGAGGAGGCGAGCCAGCTGCTGCCGACTTTAAGGAGAACCAGAGCAAGCCAGTTGAGCGTCACTCGGCATCACTAACATCCAACGACTACCGGTGCGGCAGCGAAAGCAACAGCCACCCCGACGACGGTAGCAACCAGGGGTCGCCAATGGGCGACAAAAGCATCGACATAAAAAAGACATGGCTTGAGCATGAGTCGAACCACGGCCTCAAGATTCACGTTAACATGAACGCCAGCAATTTGCTCAACCGCAAACTCAAAGTGCAATGCACCTTCTTCTTCAAGGATGGCAAGAAAGTGACATCGACCGATGGCAACTATGAGACTCACAACCGGCAAGTGGGCACTATAGTCACCGTCAACCCCGATTTCCAATACACCTCATGGAGCGACCTGCAGCTGTGGATTCCCTACTCTCAAATCAAGGGAGTGAAAGACCGCAAGCACCTGAAGTGCCGTGTCGAGGTCTACGACGGCAACCACTGCCTTGCCACCAGCCAGTATATGCACTTCGATTGCTGGCTATATTGATTAAACAAGTGTACAGAGCATGCTCTGTACCCACTAAAAACTTAATTTCTATTATGGCACTAATCAGATGCAGCGAATGTGGGCAGACGGTCTCGGACCGTGCCACGGCATGCCCACGATGTGGAAACCCCATCAGCCACGCTCCACAAGCGGACCAGCAGCAGACAAGCGGCGGCAACGTCAACTGGCTCTACTGGCTCATTGGAGCTTTAGCGGTGCTGGGAGTGATCTTGTGCTTCACATTGTTTGGACCCGGCAACTGCTCGGGCACGAGCAACGGCATGACCTCAGCATCGGTTATGGATTCGGCAATGGTGGAAGAGGTTGTTGACTCCATTTCAGTGGTCGAAGCAGTACCTAAGGGTTCGGCAGCGGTGGAGGAGGAGGTTGGCACCAGTTCAGTGGCCGAAGAAAAACCCAGCGGACGCACGATGCACTTCATCGTAATATCGAGCAGCACATCGCTTGAGGGCGCCAAGAAAAAGGCACGGGAAATAGGTGGCCTGGTGGTGAAGGGTTATGCCAAGGGTGCCACGCGCTACCGTGTGTGCATTGGTAAATACTACACCAAGAGCGAGGCTCAGCAAGAACTGGGCTTTGCCAAAGATAATTATATCGAGTCGGCATGGATTCTCACCGACCGCGAGAGTGCCATCGTCTACCAATAATGATGAGCACAAAAAAACTTCACATTTTTTAGGCTAAAGTCACAAAAAAGTTTAGGAAAAGCTGTTCAAAACCATAATTATTTATTAATTTTGCCCTCAGCCTCAAGATTGTAATGAATTTTGAGGGTTTGCTGATTGCGATCACATGCTGGCGACATCATTAGTTGCCGGCATTAATGCAATTGTTGATAGACAAATAAAGTATAGATTAATATTAATGAAAACTAAATCATCATGAAACCAAGAATCTTGATAATGACAGTGATAACGCTGCTGGCACTCACTGCTGTGGGAGAGGACATATCATCGATGGGGCTTTTTGGCTCTCTGGTAAAAGCCAACTTCTCGATAGCCGACCTCGAAAAAGATGCGCAAAGCGGCAACCCCGACGCCCAGTGCGCACTGGGATTTTGCTACATGACGGGGCTCAACACTCCTGGAGACTTTAACAAAGGCATTGAGTGGATTGACAAGGCAGCCCAGCAAGGCTATCAGTTTGCCATGGGAATGATGGGAATGTTCTACATGGAAGGCGACGACAGCGACCTGGCCGAGCGCGACAGCTTGGGCATCAAGCTCCAGCCCGACAACAAGAAGGCTTGCGACTACTTTCGCCAGCTGCCAGTGAGAACTACTGATTACATGAGCGAGATGAAACGCACGATCACATGGGTCTGGCCCATAGGACCATCTAATTTCTTCTCAGTGCCATGGGGCAAAGACGAGAAAGAATATTTAAAAGAACTTGAGCAAGAAGCCTCAACAGGCAACGCCACGGCACAATACCAGCTGGCATGTTATTACTTGGGATATACTACTGAGTGGGATGGTCTGGATGAAGCCGACCTTGAGGCTGCCCAAAAGGCGCACAAGGAAAAAGAAATGTACTGGCTGCGCCGTGCCGCCGAGCAAGGCCATGCCGCCGCTCAAGTACAGCTTGGTGTGAACTTGAAGGAAGATGAACAAAGCCCCCTCGAGGCAATGCAATGGTTCAAGGCGGCAGCCGACCAAGGCGACATCGGCGGAATGAAAAACCTGGCCTTGTGTTATATCACAAGCGAGACCCCCGACACCGCCCAGGCCGTCACACTCTACCGCCAAGCGGCCGAGTGCGGCGATGAGGATGCTCAATTTTTCCTTGCCAACTGCTACTATCTGGGCAAGGGTGTGCCACAAAACTATGCCGAAGCTTTCAAATTGTACCAGATGCTCACGCTGCGCCAAGACAACGATCCCATTTTTAGGCTAACCAATGTTTATGAACTCCTGGGCGACTGCTACCTCTATGGTCATGGTGTGGAGAAAGACCTTGACAAGGCGCTCGAATGCTACCAAAAGGTGGAAAAAGACTGTTTTGATTCCTTCGCCTACCCCTACTACCAGATGGGTCTTTATTACGAGGGCAAGAACCAGGAAAGCAAGGCGCTGGAATATTACAAGCAAGCAGCCGACAACCTCAACCTCAATGCTGCCGCCAAGCTTGCTGGCTACTACTATGATGGCAGTCATGGCATGCCGCAAGACTACAGTCAGGCCGCAAAGTATTACTCTATGAATATCTCTCCAATGCCCGACACCACTGGTTGGTTCCGTACAATAAAAAACAGCATCATCTACCCTTTCGATAATGACACTACCGATACGATTGCGATGTTGCCCGACAGCGTCGAGCTCGACACCATAGCCCCCGAGGTTGAGGTTGTTGAGGAAGTTGCCGATGAAGACAACTTATTTGACATGGAACGATATGCCGACCGCGACTTCTACAAGCAGGCCATGAGCGGCGATGCCCAAGCTCAACTCAGGTTGGGCAAGATGCTCATGCAAGGCGACACAACGTTCCTGTGCAGCATCAACCGTGAACTTGCCGCACAGTGGCTCGAGAAGGCTGCCCTGCAAGGCAATGCCGAGGCACAGTACCTGCTGGCGCAATGTTATGAAAACAACTTAGACCACATGGGAGGTGCCGAATATGTTGATGACGAAACAGGAGAATATGTTGTGAGCGATGAAGTTGAAAAAATGATTGCACAGAACCAAGAAAAGGCTATGCAATGGTATCTCAAGGCCGCGCAGAACGGCATACCCAAGGCACAACTCGAGGTGGCAACACGTTATTATCTTGACAACAACGAGAAGGCTGCACTCGAGTGGTATCTAAAGGCGGCTCAGGCCGGACTGCCCGACGCTCAGAACAAACTGGGCGACCTATACCGCGACGGCGAACTGGTGAAGCAGAACTACAGCGAGGCGGTGAAGTGGTACAAGAAGGCTGCCGGGCAAGACAACCTGCAAAGCTGTGAGGCTCTGGGCAATTGCTACATCGAGGGCACTGGAGTGGCCAAAGATGCCAGCCAAGGCATTTACTGGCTGGAACGGGCGGCACGTGGCGGCGACACCAGCGTTGCCACCATGCTGGGCGACATGTACGCCCAGGGCGAGAGTGTGGCTCAGGACTACAAGAAGGCCATCTACTGGTACACCATTGGAGCCAGCGACAGCAATACTGCCCGCAACAGCCTGGGCGAGCTATACCGCGACGGCAAAGGCACCGCTAAGAACTACAAAAAGGCCGTCTACTGGTTCCGCTGCGCAGCCGAGGACGACTGCACCGAGGCACAGCTCAACCTGAGTGAGTGCTACCGCAACGGCTGGGGAGTGACCAAGAGCACCAGCCAAGCCAAATATTGGGAAAACAAAGCCAAAGAGGAAACCATCGACATCATCCATGATGTTGAGTTTTAACACCAATTCAATAAAAAACTAATAACTAACAACTAAATATGGCACTAATTAGATGTCCACAATGCGGCAATCCAGTATCGGACAAGGCACCAGCATGCCCACGGTGCGGACACCCCATTGCACAAGCAGCTCCCCTCTCGTCTAATAGCGAACAATCAGGTGGCAACAAGATGGGATGGCTCTATGCCGTCATAGGTCTGTTGGGGCTACTCACCCTCGTGTTGATAATAGTGATGTTCACCGGCGGCAGGTGCAGCCGCAGCACGTCGCAAACCACCACTCCCACTCAGGCCAGCGAGGCAGTCTCCGCCACTTCAGCCGCCCCAGTTGCTCCTGCCCCTGCAGAGCAGGTCGAGGAAGCTAAACCAGCCGTCGATCTCTCGCACGACGGCACCTATCACCTGAGCGGCAAGGTAGCCGGCCAGCGCTGTAAGATGGACTTGACCATCGACGGCAGCAACGTTTACGGCTCCTACAGCTACAACAAGTTTGGCAAGCCGCTGCAGCTCAGTGGCACCCGCAGTGGTAACACCATCTTCTTGAGCGAGGTGGATGATGACGGCGAGAACTCTGGCGAGCTCAACGGCCGCATCAGCGGCAACAGCTTCACTGGCACTCACACCCGCTACAAGACGATGGCTGACACACACTTCTCGTTCACTGCCGATTAACCCAAAAAACTCAAAACTTCTCAGCCTTATGATGCAATGTCCTGAATGTGGCCAGATGATATCGGAACGTGCCACCGTGTGCCCACGTTGCGGGCGCCCCTCGCCATTCACTCCTGGCAGTTACTATTATCAGCAGAGTCTCTATCCAGCACAGGATCCCATCCAGCCCGAACCAAAGAAGGGCAACAGTGTTTGGGTTATAGTGCTGTCGTTCATCGTGGGCATTCTCATCGTTGTGGCTGCCATCTTGATCTTCATGATGGTGAGCAAGAAGAGCGGCGACGCGAGCAACAAGGCCAGTACATCGCAAGTGGCCAACATGCCCAGTAAGCCCAAAATCGACATCACGCGCAATGGCTCCTACCACCTCACAGGCACAGTAGCCGGCCAGAAGTGCACCATGGACATCACCGTCAGTGGCAAGGATGTGTACGGCTCTTACTACTACAACAAGTATGGTTCCCCGCTAAACCTCACCGGCTTCATCAGTGGGCACAGCATGTACCTCTATGAGAGCGACTTCTATGGCTCAACAGGCTCTCTCACGGGTCGCATCAAGGAAGGCAGGTTCCGAGGCAAGCACTTGAACTACAGCACCATGAACGAGACAAGCTTCTATTTCAAAGCAAGATAATTTATTCAAGTTTAGTTAGACACTGGTTAATGCTCAATGCAAAGCAAATCAATCACTTAACACTTAAAACTTACTTCCTACTTCCTACTTCTTACTTCCTACTTATCACTTACCTGTCGCGAAATGATGGGCGGGAATGAGGGCGTTTCGGCTTGCCGATGATCTTCAGGCTCGTCACCAGCCGTAGGCGTTCAGGTGGCGAGCTCCTGCTGAGTGATACTGACCTATCTCATCTCATAGATGTCAGCATCAGCATCGTGCATCCATTCTTTAATAAAAACTGCACCTAAGAGTATGTCATCCTCTTCCATTTCAATGACAAGATTTTCCTCGGGCTCGGCGAATTTCGTTGTCACTGTCTTATAACCAACATAACTTATCTGTACCTTACTGTCTTTTGAAACCCTGATGGCGAATTGTCCGAAATAATCAGTGGCTGTGCCGGTTAATTTACCTTTTTTATCAAGGACTGTAATAGTTGCCCCTGCCAATGGCTCAGTAGACTCATCGAGGACACATCCTCGCACAATTATTGCGGCAGCGTCATTTGGTGCGCAATCAACAGGCTTCAGTTTCTCTTTGCTTTGCTCAACTTTTGGAACATAATTATGTGTCTGTGCCATTGCAGGAGCAATACTTGTTGCTCCAATGGCAAGACCTGCAACCACTGCTGCCTTGCCAAGAATTTGACGACGCAACAGTTGGCGCTCAATATAGCGCAATTCTTTTTCACACTGAGGGCAAGTACCAGAGCAATCGCCTTTGTGATTACACTCAGCGGGAGTATATTCGATGTCATTGGCCTGTGCAATATTGAGCCTAATTTCTTTGAGCGCCTTACAGATCTTTTTTCCTTTCATAATAAATTGTTTTGTGGTAGTAAAAGAGAGTGATACTGACCTATCTCATCTCATAGATGTCAGAATCAACATCAGGCATAGTTTTTTGCTTAACAATTACAACCTCTCCTGTTAATTGCATATCCTCGTCCTTCAATTTTATAACGAGATTTTCCTCTGGCTTGTTGAATTTCTTTGTCACTATCTTATAACCAATATATCTTATCTGTACTTTACTTCCTTTTGAAACCCTAATTGCAAACTGTCCGTAATAATCAGTGGCAGTACCGAGTTTTGTTATTTTTCCTTTTTCATCAAGGACGTGAATCATTACTCCAATCAATGGCTCATTAGTTTCATCAATAACTGTTCCACGCACAATTATTGCGGCAGTGTCATTTGGTGCACAATCAACAGGCTTCAGTTCCTCTTTGCTTTGCTCAACTTTTGGCACATTATGATATGTCTGTGCCATTGCAGGAGCAATGCTTGTTGCTCCAAGTGCAAGACCTGCAACCACAGCTGCCTTGCCAAGGGTTTGACGACGCAACAACTGTTGCTCAATGTATCGCATTTCTTTCTCACATTGCGGGCAAGTGCCAGAGCAATCGCCTTTGTGATTACACTCAGCAGGAATATAATCGATATCATTAGCTTGAGCAATATTGAGCCTGATTTCTTTGAGCGCCTTGCAGATCTTTTTTCCTTTCATAATAAATTGTTTTGTGTAGTTCAACTTCGCAAAGTAAAGGTTTTTTTCATTAAAAACCAAATATTTGCTCATTTTTCGGTTTCTACCTGCCCATATCACTTCTTGCGGTTCCAATCAATCCTCCGAGTTAGGAGGATTGATGAATTTACCAGCTCATAACTGTATCGTAAATCATCTCCGACTTGTTGGTCAGATTAGCGTC
>CAMHNO010000038.1 GCA_946186575.1 uncultured Prevotellaceae bacterium | reverse complement strand
GCAGCGGCGTGATGCGGTCGATGCCCATCTCGGTGCACTTCTCGGCCATCCACTCCATGCGGTCGAGGTTCTTGGTGGGGGCCACAGCCACCTCTATCCTGCTGCCCCAGTGAGGCGGGCAGGGCTGCTGCTCCACAATCTGCACAGCGCAATGCTTGGCATGAGCCAAGGCTATGCGGCAGCGATAGAGGGTGCCCTTGCCGTCGACCACCTCGATTTCATCGCCCTCGACGAGCCTGAGCACGCGGGCGCAGTGGCGCGACTCTTCCTCGGGAAGAGTGAGCGTGGCAGCTATGTCGGGGGCGAAGAATCGATGCATTTTTTATCTTTTAATTCTTATTTTTTAACCTGCTCGGGATTGTGCTTGTACTTGAACAGAATCCAGAACGCCACAGCCACAGCAAGTGCAAAGCCCGCGAAAATCAACCAGGGGCTCGTCCAGTCGCCAACCAAGAAGCCCTTGTCGTCCCAATGGCAATACTGGTCGATGACCTTGCCTGCGGCAAGTGTTCCGATGGTAGCTCCCAAGCCATTGGTCATGAGCATGAACAAGCCCTGAGCCGATGCCTTGACGTTGGGGTCGCACTCGTTGTCGACAAACATTGCGCCCGACACATTAAAGAAGTCGAAGGCCACACCATAAACGATGCATGAGAGCACAAACAGCAGAACGCCTGGCATGGCTGGATTGCCTATGCCAAAGAACCCGAAGCGGAACACCCAGGCAAACATGGCGATGAGCATCACAACCTTGATGCCGTAGCGCTTCAGGAAGAATGGAATAAGAAGGATGCACAGGGCCTCGCTGATTTGCGACAGCGACACCAGCATGGTGGCATTGTTGGCAGCAAAGGTGTCGGCAAACTCGGCTATGCCTTTAAAGTGAGTAAGGAATGGAGTAGCATATCCATTGGTTACCTGCAACGACATGCCAAGCAGCATCGAGAAAATGAAGAACATGGCCATCTTCTTGCTCTTGAAGAGCTTGAAGGCGCTCAGGCCCATGGTCTCGGCCAGCGACTGCGACTCTTTCTTAACAATCTTGCAGGCAGGAAGTGTGAAGCAGTAAGCAAACAGAACCACACTCAAAACACCCGATACAAGGAATTGATAGTGGGTGTACTGGAACTTATTGGCATTCTCGGCAAGTGTGAAGAAGAAGCTGCCATTGTCGAGGGTGGCACAGTTCACAAACCACATTGTAGCAATAAAACCTACGGTGCCAAACACTCGAATAGGTGGGAAATCTTTCACCGTGTCCATGCCATTGTCTTTCATGATGGTGAACGCTGCGGTGTTGCTAAGAGCGAGTGTGGGCATGTAGAAGGCCACACTCAGAGTATAGAGAGTGATGAACATAGCCTTGTTGGGCTCAGCAGCCTCAGCGCCCATATAGAACAGAGCTATCATGCCAAGACCCGCCAGCAAGTGGCAGATTCCGAGCATCTTTTGAGGCTGAATAAACTTGTCGGCTATGATTCCCATCAAGGTTGGCATAAAGATTGACACTATTCCCTGAATTGCATAGAACCATGAGATTTCGCCGCCCATGCCGGCTTTCCCCAGATAGTTACCCATGCAGGTGAGGTAGGCTCCCCACACAGCGAACTCCAGGAAATTCATAATGATTAATCTAACTTTTAGATTCATAATGATAATCGTTTTTGGTGGTTATTATTATTGTTTTTTTATTCAACATCTTCACTCTTGGGCTCGTTGCCGAGTTTTGAGTTTATAACCTTCTGAATGCTGGCCGCAACCTCATATTTTTCTTCCTCGACAGCTTTCGAGAGCCGCTCGCGCAGCTCGTCAAGGCCCATGTCGCCCAGGTTGCGCTTAGCCTTGCTGGGCACCTTGCCGCCCTCGCCATCCTTGAGCACAAAGCCGGCCTTGTCGAGCACTTGAGGTGTGACAAAGATGGGGCTGCTGGTGCGCAGCGCCAGTGCAACGGCATCGCTGGTGCGCGACTCAATCTCCACCTTCCTGTCGGTGGTGGCAAGTGTCATTCGCGACTTGTACACACCGCTGTCGAAGCTATAGATGAGCACTTGGTCAAGGCTTATGTCAAAAGCATGAAACATGCTCACCATCAGGTCGTGAGTCATGGGGCGCGGAGTGACAAGGCCATTCAGGGTGGCAAAGATTGAGTTTGCCTCGGGCACCCCAATCACCACCACGATGTTCATGTCGCCGTCGTGCTGCTTGAGAATCAGAGCGTGGGCATCCTGCTTGATTTGGCTATAAGAAATGCCCATCACGTCCATCGCTATTTTATCGCCGGTCATTTATTATATGTAGTTTTTTAGTAATTATAGTAACTATAGTGAATATATTTTTTAGAGGGTTATCACTCCGCTGCCGTAGCACAGGTGCCGGTCTTTGTCGTAGATCACGGCAAACTGCCCGGGGGCAATGCCTTGAATGTCCTCATCGCTCTCGATGAGCCATTGGTTGCCCTCGATGTGCGACAGATGCCCCTTGGCAAAATGCGGAGTGTGGCGGTTCTTGAAAGTGATCTCGTGAGTGCCACCACTCCCCTGCCAGGGATTGCCGCTGATGAAGTGCATCTCGTCGAGCTTGATTTCGCGGCCATACTGCTTGCTCGTGCCGTAGCCGTTGCTCACATAGACGGCATTGTCCTGAATGTTCTTCTTAACCACATACCAGGGGCCGCCGCTCAGTCCCAACCCCTTGCGCTGACCTATGGTGTGGAACCAGTAGCCATTGTGCTCACCCAGTTTGCGCCCAGTCTCTATCTCGATGATAGGACCTTTTTTCACACCCAGGTGACGGCGAATGAAGTCGTTATAGTTGATTTGTCCCAGGAAGCAGATGCCCTGACTGTCTTTGCGGCCAGCGTTGGGCAGCTTAACCTGCTGCGCAATCTCGCGCACCCTAGCCTTGGGCATGGTGCCTATTGGGAATGTGAGATGGCACAGCTGGTCGTAGGTGATCTGAGCCAGAAAGTCGGTCTGGTCCTTGACCGCATCGGCGGCGGTGGCCAGAAACTTGGTGCCGCCTATCTCGCAGGTAGTGGCATAGTGGCCTGTGGCTGTGAGGTCAAAATCCTTGCCCCAGCGCTGCTCAAAGTAGCCAAACTTTATCATGCGGTTGCACATCATGTCGGGGTTGGGCGTGAGTCCGGCTTTGACGGTGCGCAGCGCATAGGCCATCACGTTGTCCCAGTACTCCTCGTGCAGCGAAACCACCTCGAGCGGCAGTCCGTAGCGGTGGGCAATGAGTTGGCACATCTCAATGTCTTCCTCGGCGCTGCAGTCGCCCTCGTCGTTGTCCATGCCAATGCGAATATAGAACAACTGCAAGTCGTGCTGAGCCTGCTCCACAAGCTCGTGCACCACTACTGCGCTGTCCACTCCGCCCGATATCAGAACCGCTATATTCATTGTTTTGTAATCAGTTCATTTAAAAACTTAACATTTAAAAAATCACGCCTTCTCAAGCACCTCACTCTCGTCTTCGTCTTTGTTGCCATCGAGGGTGTGGATGGCAAAGAGGTAGTCGAGCGAAATCTTGCCCGGACCGGCAAGGAGCATATAGGCAAAGATGCCCAAGAACATGATGGGATAGCCTGGCTCAAAGATGAACATCTGGCCAGCGCTCGACACGCTTGTAGCGGACATCATCACAGTCTCGGCATAGATCATCACACCAATCGAGGGGATTAACGCCAGGCGAGTGAACAGACCCAGAATGATGAACACAGCACACACTATCTCGAGCACCACTATAGCCACTAGGGTCGACTCGTTGGCAAGTCCCATGGCACCGGTGGCCGAGTGGGCAAACTCACCCAAGTGGGTCATCTGCCGCACTCCCATCTGCAAGAACATCAGTCCAGTGAACAGGCGCAGAAACAGGCGCGACAGATTGCTATAGGTGTGGCCTGCATTAAACATCAAGAAGGTCTTGAACCATTTGGGTAGATTAATCATAGTTTTATTGTTGAGTTTTTTTTATAATTATCGAAATCCACTGCCGGGCAAGCATGTGACCGCTATCCGTTGACCAAGCTAAGAACAAAATCGACGGTTTTGTTCTTGCCCACAACATTAAAGTTCTCGTCGAGAAGGTAGATGCATGGCACAATGCGAAGGTCGAGCTTGCTCTCCACGTCCTTGCTTGCACCCACCTCCCAGGTGCTGGAGTAAGACCGTGAATCGCTGTCCCACTTCTTGGGAGCATCGCCAAGCATGATGTTTATCACCTTCACCTTTCCACTCTCAACCAGCTGGCCAAATGCCACATCGGCGCTCAGGCGCATGCGCTCTATCGAGCTGCCACTGCCTGAGTCGCTCATTATTATCACATAGAGCTCTGCCCCACTCTTGCAGTCGGCGATGTGCTTGCGAGTGCCAGTGATGCCAGTGTACTCAAAGTTATAGATGGGGCTGCCCAGCTTGCTGGCCTCGATGCGCTTGTACTGCTCGCCATAGTGATTGCGCAGCTCTTTTTTCATCCAAGTGGCGTCCATGCCGCACTTGGCAAACGTGAGGTAAAGATCGTCGATAAACTCGAAATCATGATAATAAAGCAGATACTCGGCTATTGCCAAGAGCTTTGTGAAGTTGTCGTGATTGGCCTGAGCCTTAAACATCAGGTCTCTGACCGACGAAAGCGACACATTGACATTGGCACCAGCCTTCATGATTTCAAAATAGGTGACCATAGCCTCGGCCAAGAGGCTGTCGTTCTTTGCCTCAAAGGGCTTGCCCAGGTCGCACTTTTCCCAAAAGTGCTGCACGCTGTAGTTGCAGCGGCTTTCAATGTTGGTGCAGGTGTCGGGGGCCACAGGATACTCAAAAAGCACGTCTTGGGCAACAGCATTTCTTGCTGAGAATAAACTGATTACAACAAGAATAAAATATAAAAGTCTTTTCATTTGTGTCATGAGCAATGCTTGTTATACTATTTAACTTGCTAAGGTACGGCAAAAAACACAACGAGCAAAAAATATTGCTCTAAAAAAAACTTAACAGCAATAAAAAAGATTTTTACATGACTATATCTCTCAACAAAGAAACCGGGCTGGAAGCATCCTGCCACCAACCCGGCCATATAGCGTTAACATCGTACTCACTCAATCTCTTCAGTCCTGAGTTTTAGCGAGTAATACATAATGAGTGCCAGAACAATGAAGAGGCCTATACTGCCAGCAAGCAAAGCGTAGGTTTCAAGGCTTAGCAAGACAAAGATGTAGGCATAAATCAATGTTAGCATCCCACCTACAGCCAATGCCATCTTCTTGTGCTTTAGCACACCCATTAGATAAAGAGTTATCATCACAATTGTCATGGCCGAGGCAATGAAATAAGCATAGCCAAATGACATGTGCTCGCTGATTGAAAGCAGCAACGAGTAGAACAGCACTAATGCCAAGCCCACAAGTAAATATTGGAACACATTGATGTTCCTGTGCATCTTTATCTCAACAAAAAGCACGCCAATGAAAGTGAGAACAATCACCATGAAGGCATACTTGATAGCACGCTCGGTCTTGTGGTAGCTGTCGACAGGAACCATAAGCCCCACTTGCAACTGCGACTTATCAAGGTCGGTGCTCATGTCGTCGATAAAGGCTTGTGGATAAGCACGATTGATGCTAATAACCTTCCAGGACGCCGAGAATCCCCTATCGTCAACATTACGGCTGTCGGGCAAGAAATTGCCTCCAAAGCTGGGCGTGGGGCAATCGCCTTTAACCTTAACAATTGTGGTCTCACCAATGGGAGTGAAATTGAGGCTTTCAGAGCCTTTCAGGTCAAGATGCATCTTGAAAGGGATTGAATCGAGCGAGCTCATTTGAGCGACGTTGACTCCGGCTTTGGCCACCGCCCCACCCATAGCCTGATACATATCGGCATAATCTACAGCTTTCTCTTCCTGCAACATTGTATCATCGCTGGCTTCAGTCGTGGCTTCATTGGCCAAATTAATTTTCTCAACTTGAATGTTGGCATCCTTACCGCCATCATTAATTTCGACAACATTGCCATTGAGGTCCATTACAAGTTTTTGCGCAATGCCTCGCAAGTCAGTAATGCCAACCTCAATGTGCGCTTTATCCATTTCAAGAGTGGCTGTGTCGACTTGAGCCGGCAGCAGGCCCTTTATCTTAAATGTTCCTTCAAAGTCAATGCCTGTGTTATAGACCACGCTCTCATAGATGCTGCGATAGAGTGTCTTGCTCTTTACATCGGCATTTACATTCAACGTCTTTGGCAAGACATACAACATGTGTTCCGAAACAGCCGTATCGCCTTTGAGCTTTGCCTTATAGGGGATTGCTATCACAGGACCTGTAATGTGTTGCGGCCGTCCCCACTTTTGCGAAATCTCATTGCGAGCTTGAGCAGATGTGCCTTCACGCTCGGAACTCAAACTGTCGATCATAAGGGTTGGCAAGAGCAAGACGAACGAAAGAATCACTATAAACGCAACCTTGAAGCCCAGGGTCTGGGTAAACTTCTTTTTAGGTTTAGCGGGGAATGGAGGCACCGGACTGGCGGTCATGGGGGCCACCGTCGGGTTCACTCTGTCACCATCATTCTGCTGTGCCTGCTCCAAGCCCTGTGGCAATGGAGGCACATTTCTACTGTCAGTTTCCATAGCATTGTCGTTTTTAGAGTTAATATGTTTCTAACTTAAGTTTCGAGAGTAACATTGAATGTTGACAAATGTGTTGCATGTCATAGCACCCTCTATAGGGGGGGGTATCGCCTGATATACATCAAATTGCCGTCTCATTTCCGCTTCCGAAACTTTAATTTCTAATAAAACGATGCCACCCTGCAACATATTACATTACCTATCGTTAAAAAAGCAAAAGCAGCCTGCATTTGATTGCAAGCTGCTGCGCTTAAAAAAATGTGAGCCACGAACGGGACTCGAACCCGTGACCTACGCGTTACGAATGCGTTGCTCTACCAACTGAGCTATTGTGGCTTGAATCGCTTGCGGCTGTGAGCCAAGCTAATACATCGTCTGCTTACTGTAAGAAAGCTTCACCTTAGATTTGTCAAGCCGCAATCTCGCAAGGCACGGATTGGCAATCGCGGGAGCAATCTTAGTCACCACCTCGGTGGTCGAAGTGGATGAGTAATAATAGTAAGACGAGTTGGTGTTAGTATACTTTGTCACATCGATGGGCATTATCACAAACTCAATGTCGTCTTGAGTGGCAATGCCATCCTTCTTGTTGACTATGTCGAGCAGGTAATCTCTAAGCCCCAGGAACTTGTAGCAGTGCTCGTCTTCGTCATACTCGGCATAGAAAGCGTCGCGGTTGTTGGTGAGCGAGTCACGGTCAAAAAACTCGTCCACATAGCTCTTTTTCACCATTAGCAGATACTCGGGCGGCGCTATGTCATATTTGTTGGCAATCTTCTCGGCAGGAATCTCGAGCGTCAGGCGGTTGATAATGCCCAGAGCGTCCTTTGTGTCGTTCTTGAACCTGTCGATCACCTCTTGTATTGGAAATTCCAGCTCCACCTCTAATCCTGCGGGGCCCATCACTATAGCCTCGCCATCGTCAATCATCGACTGGATTGATGGTGCCGGCTCAAGGCTGATGTTGTTGTTATAAAGCACCTCGGGAGTCACTGCCATGTAGCTCTGGCTCTTCTTGGGGTAGATAGTGTCGGTGGTCTCATCAAATTTCTCATATTTGCGGTAGTAGGTCACAAACTCGATGTCATAGAAGTTCATAACATTGCCCTGCCCATAGCTGTTAGTGATGTACACGCCAGGGAACAGTTGAGCAAACTCAGTAGGGCTGGAGAACAATGACGGGTCGAGCTTATAAGCATTAAAGAGATCGCGAGCATATTCCACTGGAATGGGAACATTAATCTCATAGAAAGTATTGGTTCCATTCTGGCTCTCAACAGTCTTCTTCATGGTCTCGCTTGCCGAGTAGGACACCGAGCCCATCAGGTCGTCGGCAAGATAGTAGCCGCCGGGATTGAAGTCGGTGTAGATGGGATTGGGCAACTGCTTGTTGAGCTTGTAAACGTCCATCCTCATGGGAGCGAGCGAGTCGCCGGTGAAGTCGCCAATTGCCACACGCATCGTCAGGAAGCAAGAGTCAATCCACTGAGCTCCGCCATGCAGGCCCACGGTGTCGATCTTCGTTGTGGGCATGAACTGGGCAACGACGTCGCTCTTGAGGGTGCCAAAGCCTGGTGCGCTCACATTGCCCAGCAGCTGGATGCTACTGCGCGAGCGCAGGTGATTGTTCCGCACGGTCTTGCCATGAATCATAAACGTCGAGTCTTCGATCAGAGCCGACTGTATGTCCGAAATAGAGGTGCCAATGTCATCGTCGTTGCATGAGATGATGCCCATTGCCACAACAAGAACAGCTATTGCCGACAATAATTTGTTTCTCATATTCTCAACACACTTTGTTCAACATAACTTAAAATAATGCCTACAGCCATCACAAGCTCTGGTAGAACTCCATGCAGCGGCTCACCATGGCAGCATGGTCACACTCCTCGTAGGCAAGGAAAGGCAGTTGCGAGGCCTTCACCAGCTCGAGCACCTCGTCGCTCACGTCGGGGCTGCACTGCATCACAGCATCGCAGTTGGCGAGAGCGAGCTTCATCAGGTCAAGATAAGATGCCTGCTTGTCGAGCACGGGAGCAAGGTCCTCGCTCGTGAAGCCGTCGCACTTGAGCTTCTGTGCCATCTGCTCGTCGAGGGGAGCCACCATCTGCTCATTGAAGAGCGACAGAACCACCTTAGTGTCGCGATATGAAGGGTCGTCGCTGTAGAATTTCTTGATATAGAGCGGCGCCAGGGCAGTGACCCATCCCGAGCACTGTATCACGCTGGGAATCCAGCGCAGCTTCTTCACCGTCTCAAGCACACCGCGCACGTAGAAGATTGAGCGCTCATCGTTGTCGCTCGGGTGAGAGTCAATCTCAAGTTCCTTGGTGATATTGGGGTTGAAATAGTCCTCGTTATATATGAAGTAAACTTGCAGTCGTGCAGGCTGCAATGTTGCCACCTTGATGACGAGTGGATGGTCGGTGTCGTCGATAATTAGATTCATTCCCGAGAGCCTGATAACCTCGTGCAACTGGTTACGACGTTCGTTGATGGAGCCATATTTGGGCATGAAAGTGCGCACTTCTACACCTTTTTCTTGAACTCCCTGGGCAAGCATGCGGCTGGTGGTTGCCATCTCACTGTCGGGCAGATAAGGGGCAATCTCTTGAGAGATGAATAATACTTTATTGATATCCATATAATGTCTTTAGCAGACGGTTTTTTAACTGCATAGCCTACAGCAACCGTCAAATTAGATGCAAAGATAGTTTTTTTTCTTGGAATACCGAAATTAATCGCACTCTCCAAGTGGGTTTTTAACTAAATTTTAAAAAGCCGGACTGTTTCAGGTAGGATTTTATCCTAATACCATTGCGCGTCGCATTGCTGAACACAGGATATTATTTTCCATTAGTGTCCGATAAAACAAGTGAGGCGCCCTGCGGGCGAAATTAAAGTGCTGCGCACTAAAATTGTGTAAGCACTTCGTGCTAAAATTTTGATGACTCTTGTGTGAAAGATAATTCTATCGACTTAGTCGCTGAAAATTCAAAATTAATGTGAGTCCGATGAAAATAACTGGTTGGCAATCAGCTCCCCCTCTAAGTTAGAGGGGGCAAGGGGGAGTGTGCCAGCCTTTGATGATAATCACACTCCTCAGGGTCGCACTCCCTCTCCTCCGCCCTAAAGGGCACCTCCTCTCAGGCAGAGGAGGAGTACAGCTCCTCTAACTTAGAGGAGCAGCTTGACACACAGATGTTTATTTTCGTCGAACTCACGTTAAAATAAAAATTTTACTTGGACACTAATGATTCTTTTTCGTAACATTTTATGAAGGCAGGGAAAAGACAGCATCAAAAAGATTGCGGGCTGAGACTGAGGCTCAACCCGCAATTTTGATTATTGCTGTGTGCAATTACCTTTCGCAAGACCTTGAATTACTTGACGACAACCTTCTTGCCAGCGTGGATGTAGATACCGGCGGGCAGATTAGAAGCGTCCATCTTGCGGCCCATGAGGTCGTAGTAGGGAGCGTCGTCGTTCTGGCCAGCCTCAATCTGGGTGATAGCCGATGGAGTGGCCTGGGTGTAGCTGTAGTCAATCTTGGTTACAGGAAGGTCGATGTTGGTGCCACAGCCACTGGTCGAGGTAGCCTCGGGGAAGGCTGGATACTCGAGGAAGCTCTCGGTGTTGTGAGTGTAGGTCATAGCGCGGCTGCGAGTGCCGGTGCTGTAGAAGCTCACGAGGGTGCCCTCGGTGCAGTTGTCATTGTCATCGGCGTCGAAGACCATGGTAATCACCACGCCCTTGCCTGGCTCGAGAGCGATGGGCGAAGCGCTCAGGTCAACCTCGAGCTCGCCATCCTCGCCATAGGCGTCGAGCAGCGACACCTCATACACCTGCTCAAGTACTGGAGCGCTGGCATCGAAGGTGAAGAATTGTTTCTTGCCATCGACTACCGCAAACTCAGTTGCATCGGTCACTGTGGCAAAAACCTTCAGATTACGGGTAATGTCTTCAAAGCCCTCGTTGTAGTAGCGATAGGTGAGCTTGTTGATTTTCACGTCGGTCTTGGAGTCGTCGGTAACGAGCTCGGCAAGGTCGTTGGCCGTGTAAATCATCTGGCTACCGGTGTGAGCCACATAGAAGGTGGTGGGAGCCACATCGAAGAACGAGCCCTCGACCAGAGCGGTAGCGCCCTCATAGTCGCCCACCTCGAGAGTTCCTGTTAATACCTCGGCATTCTGAGCCGACACGGTCATTGCTGCCATAGCAGCCATCATGAGATAAAATTTCTTCATAATAATAATTGATTAAAAGTTAATATAAGTAGGTTATAGAATATTTTTTTGCAAACAGGCCCTCAAGGCAATGGGGCCTGCTTGCAATTTTGCATTGTGAATTATTTAACTATCACTTTTTTGCCATTGTGGATGTAGATACCGGCGCTTGGATTAGTCACGCGGCGGCCAGTGAGGTCATACCAGGCATCGTCGTGGGTAGTGGTGTCGGCACCAACGGCGCTGATGGCTGTTGGGTCCTCCACAACCTGACTCGTGCGCTCAGCAAGGTCAACGAGCACGCGCTGGCTGTAGGGCGAGGTCACAAGGGTGTAGGGCAAGCTACCGCTTGGAGTACTGTAGTCGTAGGTGGCGGCATACACGTCGTAGTACACTTGGGTGTGGCCATTCAAGTAGTTTGAGTTCAGAGTGAACGTCTTGGAGCTAACCTCATAGCCCCAGTCGTCCTCGGCCATAACGGCCTCGTCGCCAGCGATGTTGGTGTACACTTCGTCGCCAGCCTTGAGCTGCTGGGTCACCTGCACGCGGTCAACATAGTCGGCCTGCCCCACGGGGGCGGTCATGTTGATGGTCGAGAAAAACAAGTCGCGGGTGCCGTTTTCAAACTCCAGCTCCTTGGTGTAAAGCCCTGTGCCACCACCCTGAGCCGAGAGGTCGACCTGATAGCTCACAACCTGCTTCTCGCCAGAGCCGTTGCTCTCAACACGAATCTCGTCGTTATGGCTCGAGAGGGTGGTCAATATCACCTTGTATTTCCCTTCGTTATTCACCAGATAAAGGTAAGGTGAATAAAGCAGTCCAGCCACCAGGCTTGGGGCAAAAGTAGGATAGGCATAGGCTTCCCAGCCATAGCTGAATGCGTAGCCATAGGCACTCAAGTCAACGCCATATTCGTCGCCACCAGCAGGGCTGATGATTGAGCCACTGGTGATGCCGTTGAAGTCCTCGTCGGCGAGGACATATTCTCCATCACTCTCGGCCACGTCCTTGATGTAGACATACACGCAGTAGGCCTCGGCACCTGCCACGGGGTCCCAGTTGGCAGTGAAGCCATTGGCAGTAATGCCTGTGGCTGGTTGCACAATGGGCCTGTCAAGGGTTATCGACTGCAGGCGAGGCGCCTTGAGGCTCTGGGCGCTGATGCCCATTACCGACATTAAAACTAATGCAAAAGTCAAGTAGTGTTTTCTCATATTAAACTGTTATTCTTTTTTGAGTTATTATTATTTATTCGGCAAAATTAATAAAAAACCTATTAATTTGCAAAATTAATCACACTATCACTAACAGCCAATAACCACTTGTTGTGATTTATTGGGCAAGCCACCACTATTATTTGGGAAGAGTGACGAAAAAAAACCTGCACACATTTAAAAAGTCGCCAGCGGAGCTTAGTGCCCGCTGGCGACAAATATAGTTAAGACAATTATATTCCGGAATTAGAACTCGCAGTTGTTGGGAGTGCGCGGGAAGGGTATCACGTCGCGAATGTTGGCCATGCCAGTGACAAACAATACCAGGCGCTCGAAGCCCAAGCCAAAGCCACTGTGGGGCACAGTGCCAAAACGGCGTGTGTCGAGATACCACCACATGTCCTTCATGGGGATGTTGAGCTCCTGGATGCGGTTCATGAGCTTGTCATAATCGGCCTCACGCTCCGAGCCTCCAATAATCTCACCAATCTGCGGGAACAGCACATCCATGGCGCGCACGGTCTTGCCGTCGTCGTTCTGCTTCATGTAGAAGGCCTTGATGTCCTTAGGATAGTCGGTGAGAATCACCGGACGCTTGAAGTGCTTCTCGACCAGGTAACGCTCATGCTCGCTCTGCAGGTCAACACCCCACTTAACTGGGAACTCAAATTTCTCGCCGCTCTCCTCAAGGATCTTGATGCCCTCGGTGTAGGTAAGGCGCACAAACTCGTCCTTGAGAACACCATTGAGGCGGTCGATGAGCGTGTTGTCGTACATCTTGTTCAAGAACTCGATGTCGTCCTTGCAATGGTCGAGGGCATACTGCACGCAGTACTTGATGAACTCCTCGGCAAGGTCCATATTGTCGGTGATGTCGTAGAATGCCATCTCGGGCTCTATCATCCAGAACTCGGCAAGGTGGCGGGGAGTGTTGCTGTGCTCGGCACGGAAGGTGGGGCCAAAGGTGTAGATGGCGCCAAGTGCTGTTGCACCCAGTTCGCCTTCGAGCTGTCCGCTCACGGTGAGGCTTGTCATCTTGCCGAAGAAGTCCTTGGTGTAATCAATCTTTCCATCCTCGGTGCGCGGCATGTCGTTCACGTCGAGGGTGGTAACCTGGAACATCTCGCCAGCACCCTCGGCATCACTCGATGTAATGAGCGGAGTGTTGAGATAGAAGAATCCCTTGTCGTTAAAGAACTTGTGAATTGCAAAAGCCAAGTGGTGGCGAATGCGGAACACGGCGCCAAAGGTGTTGGTGCGCATGCGCAGGTGCGCCTTCTCGCGCAGGAACTCCAGCGTGTGACCTTTCTTCTGCAAGGGATACTCCTCGGGATCGGCAGTGCCATAGACTTCTATTTCCTGAGCCTGAACCTCATAGCTCTGACCCTTGCCCTGCGATGCCACCAGAGTGCCCACTACACACAAGCTTGCGCCAGTGGTGATGGGTTTGAGTTGCTCCTCGCTGAACTGGTCCAAGGCAACCACAATCTGCAGATTGTTGATTGTGGAGCCGTCGTTGAGGGCTATAAACTGGATGTGCTTGTTGCCGCGACGGGTGCGCACCCATCCTTTAACGCACACTTGCTGACCCTCGAGCTCGCCCTTGAAGGCGTCAACAATTTTAGTTCGTTTTAATGCCATAATCATATATTCAACTTGTGGCCCCAAGAGATCACAAGCCGATGTTTAGAGTTTATTGTTTAGTGATTAAAAATTTCATAAAATGAGTTTTACTCAAACGAGTTCTGCTTCAAGTAGTTGACCTCTTCCTGAGAGAGATAGCGCCACTTGCCGCGAGCAAGATTCTTCTTGGTCAGGCCAGCGAAGTAAACACGGTCGAGCTTAACAACGTGATAGCCCAGAGCCTCAAATATGCGGCGAACCACACGGTTGCGGCCCGAGTGAATCTCGATGCCTGCCTGTTTGCGGTCGGTGGGGCTAACATAGCTGACGGCATCGGCATGGATAGGACCATCGTCGAGCTCCACGCCGTCGGCAATGTGCTGCATGTCGTCCTCACTGATGGGTTTGTCGACCCACACTTGATATATCTTCTTCTTCACATACTGTGGATGAGTGAGCTTCGAAGCCAGGTCGCCGTCGTTTGTGAGCAGCAGCACGCCAGTGGTGTTGCGGTCGAGGCGGCCAACGGGATAGATGCGCTCCTCGCAGGCACCCTTCACGTAGTCCATAACGGTTTTGCGGCCATTGGGATCGTCGCTTGTGGTCACGCAGTCTTTGGGCTTGTTAAGAAGCACGTAGCACTTCTTCTCGGCCACCACCACCTGGTCGTTATATTCCACCACATCCTTGGGGGTAATCTTAACTCCAAGCTGATCGACGGGAACGCCGTTCACCTTGATAACGCCCTTGAGTATGAGTTCATCGGCCTCACGACGCGAGCAGATGCCAGCATTGGCCATGAACTTGTTAAGACGCATGGTGGTGTTAGGATCGATTATTGGTTCCTCATATTCTATGCGCTGGGGACGGGGCGTGAAGCGCATCTGTGGGCGTGGGCCCTGCATCTTGCGACCGCCGGGGCGCTGGTTGCGATTGTAGCCGCCACGCTGCTGGTAACCGCCGCGTTGCTGATAGCCGCCGCGCTGCTGATAGCCGCCACGTTGCTGGTAGCCGCCCTGCTGAGGACGATTGTAGGTGCGCTGCTGGTAGTTGCCTTGTTGGTCACCCTCGCCCTGCTGCTGGTAACGCTGGTTGTAACCACCCTGCTGAGGACGATTGTAGCCGCCACGCTGCTGGTAGCCGCCGCGCTGCTGATAGCCGCCACGCTGCTGATAACCGCCACGCTGCTGGTAGCCGCCGCGCTGCTGGTAGCCTCCCTGATAGTTGCGCTGCTGGTAGCCACCACGCTGCTGATAACCACCGCGCTGCTGATAGCCATCATGATAGTCACCACCATTGTTGCCGGCAGCGGAATCTTGTGCTTCACGATTGTAATCGGGATTTTCTACTCGAGTAGTAGACATTTCATTCTCGTCCATAACAGGACGCGCCTCGCCTATGCGCGGTCTCTTCGGTTTTTTCTCAATGTTCTCATCCATAGCTAAGAGATTGAATCTAATAAGGGTTAATATTGTTTGTTTTAATGAATCGCGACCTCTCGGTCACGCTTGTTGTGTTTAAAAAAAACGATTAATATTGTAGTTTATTCTTCTTTGCCTATCAAAACTTTTTTGCAAAGATAATGCTTTTAATTGAATAGCAACACCATTGCACCATTTTTTTATTTCCTTTTTTAATTATATTTAAATATTGTATCACCACAATGGCATCTAAGCGACGTCACTGTTTAAAACAAAAGACAATAAATCCTGAAAAAAGACAACGAGAAAAAACAATTAAGTTTTTCAAAAAAAAAACGGATTTTTTTGGGCAAAAGCCATTGCAGGTTGAGTTTTTTTGTATACCTTTGCACCGCAATTTTGCGAAAATTTTTAAACAATCACACAATGTACTTAGATCAAGAGAAGAAAAAAGAGATCTTTGGCACCTACGGCAAAAGCAATACTGATACTGGTTCTCCCGAGGCCCAGATAGCATTATTCTCATACCGTATTGCCCACTTGACCGAGCACTTGAAGGTCAACAAGAAAGATCATACGACTCAACGTGCACTTAAGATGCTTGTAGGTAAGCGTCGTCGCCTGCTGGATTATCTCATCCGCACCGACATCACTCGCTACCGTGCCATCATCGCTAAGAAAGAGCTTGGCATTCGCAAGTAATTCGGCACGAGAAAGACGTAGAACGAAAAACCCTGCAAGAGACTTCTGCTTGCGGGGTTTTCTTTCAATCCATTAAAACAATCAAGATTATGAGACAAATACTGGCAATAATGATCATTGCCCTCGGCTTTGCTTGCAAGGCTTCAGCAATAGAGGTGATGGAGGGCGACCTGCTTTTTGCCGCAAGCAAAACCGAGGGTGCCGCTATCACGGCGGCAACCGTGCACGACAACACTGCCCCACCCATCTATCATGTTGCCATTGCAACATGGGTGGGAGGCAAGCTCTATGCACTCGAAGCGATTGACGAAGGGGTGACGCTCACACCTTTTGAGAAATTTGAGCAACGCACCCTCAGCAATGGGGCGATGCTCGTGGGCCGCCTTAAGGACCGCAGCGGCGTGGACCAGAGCGTGAGCAACGCCCTGGAGCACATAGGCAAACCTTACGACAACCTCTACATGATCGACACTCAAGAGATTTATTGCAGCGAGCTGGTGCAACTGAGCTACGTCAATGGCCAGGGGCAACGACTGTTCCCGCTCATCAACATGTCGTTTCACGACGCCAGTGGCCACATCCTCGACTACTGGCGCGAGCACTATGCCAAGCACGGCATGGCAGTTCCTGAGGGCGCACTGGGCACAAACCCCGCCCAAATCGCCCGCGACCCGGCGATAACAATTCTTGACATTCAATAAAAGGCCTGCTACAACGCCAGCGAAATGCCGTAGGCAAGCAGCACATAGCGCAGGAACTTGCCGGCTGTCATGCTTGCGGTGGTGATGGGCACGTTGGAGCGCATCAGTCCTAAGGCAATGAGCAGCACATTGCCAAAAATTGGGATAAAACCCCAAAATGCTACCCAGGCACCACGTCCTTGCAGCCATCGCTGCATCTTGTCGAGTTTCTCTTTCTTTACGTGGAAATACTTTTCTATCCAGTCTATTCGGCCCAAGCGGCCCATATAGTAGGTGAGCAAGGCGCCGAGAACATTTCCCACAGTCGCCCAGATGATCAGTGGCCATTTCTCGAGCCCTGCGGCGAGCAGTCCCAGCATCACCACCTCACTGCTAAAGGGCACGACACTGCCGGCAAGGATAGCCGACAGCAGCATGCCCCAATAGCCATAATCGATTAATGCCTGCTCCATTATTTAGAAGACAGTAGACAACGAGAACCAAGAGAACCAGAGAACCAGAGAACTATAGCCACTCATAGTCACTCATAACCACTCATAGCCACTCATAGTCTCATAGCCACTCATAGCCACTCATAGCCACTCATAGCCACTCCTATTCACTGCGCTGCAAGAAACTTTTCCACGTCGAGGGCGGCACGGCAACCAGTGCCTGCGGCAGCAACAGCCTGACGATAACGAGAATCGGCAACGTCGCCAGCGGCAAACACACCCTCCACACTTGTTGCGGTGGTAAGCTTGTCGGTCACTATATAACCCTGCTCATCGAGCTCGAGTTGCCCGTCCAAGAAAGCGGTGTTAGGCTGATGGCCGATAGCCAGGAAGAAGCCGTCGATGGCGATGTCCAACTTCTCCTCCTTATCGGTGCCCTTGAATTTAACAAGGTGTGCACCTTCCACCCCATTGTCGCCAAAGAGCCCCACGGTGTTGGTGTTAAACAGAATCTCGATGTTTTCCTTCTCCATGACGCGTTGTTGCATGGCGGCGCTTGCTCGCAAATAGTCTTTACGCACAATCATGTAGACCTTGCTGGCAAGGTTGCTCAGGTAGTGAGCCTCCTCGCAGGCAGTGTCGCCACCACCAACCACGGCCACCACACGCTTGCGATAGAAGAAACCGTCGCAAGTCGCACAAGCGCTCACACCCTGGCCGGCATATTTCTTCTCGTCGTCAAGGCCCAGATACTTGGCCGAGGCGCCAGTGGCCACAATCACAGTGTCGGCCTCAAGGGTCTCGCCGCCATCAAGAGTTGCCACAAATGGGCGCTTGCCCAGGTCAACGCTCTTGACAAAGCCCGAACGCACGTCGGCACCCACGTTGACAGCCTGCTCACGCAGCTTCATCATCAACTCAGTGCCATCAATTCCCTGAGGAAAACCAGGGAAATTCTCGATGGTAGTAGTGGTTGTCAACTGGCCACCCGGCTGCAAGCCCTCGAAGAGCACATTTTTCACATTGGCGCGGGCAGTGTAGATGGCAGCGGTATATCCTGCCGGCCCCGAGCCTATAATCAAGCATTGAACTTTTTCCATTAGTATTATTATATTATTATAAAACTAAAAAATTACAATCTCTTTAACGCAAGTCCACAACTTGTGTGCCGGCGGGCACTTGCTTCTTGTCGAACTCGAAGGTCGATGCCGGTGCGCTGGCGTTCTTGTTGTAGTTGCTGATTGTAATTGTTGTCTTAGCGCCGTTCTTCTGCTCTATCACCGCTTTGCTTATGAGCCATGTGCTGGTCGACACTGTCACGAGCATGTGCTTGACGTTGCTCTTTTTCTTGGGGGTGAAGCGCAGCACATAGGTGCCATTGCCGGTGCCTCCCTTCGAGATGATGAAGCTGCTCTTGAAGTTCTGGGCTGCGCTGTAGGGGTTAGACATCTGCAAGTCGGCTGGTGTGGGGGTGCTGATGTTCACCTCGCCAGTGGCAGTAGAATAAGACCACATGGTCGTGCCATTATACCAGCACTTGACGTCGGTGGCAAGCACTCTGAATTTCTTGCCACTCATCACCAGGGTACCCTTGCTTGTGCCTTGGGCCGACGAGATGGCATAGCTTGCACTCATTGCTTTACCGCCCTTGAGAGCACCAAGCACTTTGTCGACAACTGCCGCAGGCGACTGTGCGCTGGCAGCAGTAGCCACCGCAACAACGGCGGCAATTATCATCAATAGTTTCTTTCCCATAATAATTATATCATTTTTTGTGAATTATTCTTCTTAGACGAGTAAATCTTGTCTCGGTTTAACCCAACAGCTGATCAAGGTCCATGGGATCCATGAGCACCTTGCGGGGCTTGCCACCACTGGCCGGCCCTACAATGCCTGCAGCCTCGAGCTGATCCATAATGCGGCCTGCACGGTTGTAGCCAATGTTGTAACGGCGCTGGAGCGATGAGGTCGAAGCCGTGTCGCTGCTGACTACCAGGCGTGCAATTTCTTCAAAGAGCGGGTCACGATCGCTAAAACCTCCGCCACCGCCATAGTCGCCATCGCCCGAGCCACCGCTGCTATCACCCTCATAGTCGGGCAGGATGTAGGGCTGCTCATGGCTCACCTCGGTGTCGGCGTCTTCCTGCTCCTTGATGTAGTAGCAGATGTTCACAATCTCGGGAGTGTCGATAAACGGACACTGCAAGCGCTCTATCTCGCCGTTGGCCGAGAATAGCATGTCGCCGCGACCAATGAGCTGCTGAGCACCAGGACGGTCAAGAATAATGCGGCTGTCTACGAGCTGCGACACCCTGAATGCGATGCGGCCAGGGAAGTTGGCCTTGATCAATCCAGTAATCACATTCGACGACGGACGCTGGGTGGCGATAATCATGTGGATGCCCACTGCGCGAGCCTTCTGAGCAATGCGCACGATGGGGGTCTCAACCTCCTTGCCGGCGGTCATGATTAGGTCGCTAAACTCATCCACAATCACAACGATGTAGGGCATGTAACGATAGAAGTTGCCATTCTCGTCCATCTTGTGGCGCAGTTCCTTCTTCCAGCGGCGGTTATAGTCCTCAAGTTTGCGCTCGCCCACCTCTTCAAGCACCAGGTAGCGGTTCTCCATCTCCTGAACAAGCGAGTTGAGGGTTTGAACCACCTTGGCAGTATCGGTGATAATAGCTTTGTCCTCGCCATCAATCTTGGCAAAGAAGTACTTCTCGAGCGATGCATAGAGGCTGAACTCAACCTTCTTGGGGTCGATGAGCACAAACTTGAGTTCGCTCGGACCTTTCTTGTAGAGCAGCGAAGCGATGATGGCGTTCAAGCCCACCGACTTTCCTTGACCAGTGGCGCCGGCAACGAGCAAGTGGGGCATCTTGGTCAGGTCGGCCACAAACACCTCGTTGCTAACAGTGCTGCCAAGCACCATGGGCAGTGCAGCCTTGCTCTCCTGGAAGGCTCGCGAGGCAAGGGCTTCGCGCATGGGCACCACCTGTGGGTCGTGATTGGGCACCTCAATTCCTATGGTGCCACGACCTGGCATGGGGGCTATGATGCGGATGCCCAGAGCGGCAAGGCTCAAGGCTATATCGTCCTCCAGGTTGCGAATCTTGCTGATTCTCACGCCTTCCTCGGGCACTATCTCAAAGAGGGTGACAGTGGGCCCCACATGTGCTATAATGGTCTTGATGCCAATGCCATACTGGCCCAGTGTTTCAACAATGCGACGCTTGTTGGCCTCCTGCTCATTGATGTCTACGTTATCAACGTTGGTCTTAATGTCGGCAAGCAGGTCAAGCGTTGGAAAGCGGTAGTGCATATATTCGCCCGTGGGGTCGTGAGGATTGGTAACACCCTTGGCAAGTTCGATGCTTTTAGCCTTCTGAATCTCCATGTCAGGGTCTTGATCGCCACTCGACGAGCGTTTTGAGCTCTTCTTACGCTTTTTCGACTTTGCATCGTCGCTCTTCTTGTCTAATAGAGCTTCGACAATGGCATTGTGCTTTTTATCTTTTTTCTGAGTGGACTGCTCATCACCTTTGAAGCCGCTCGACTCGTCGTCGTGCTGCTTGCCATTGCGCAAAGCCTCCTCTTGGTCATCGAAGTGGCGGCGACGGTCGCGGAGCTTCTTCATGTGCTTATAAACCGCCATGATGGTGTTGTAGCACACCAGCACCCACATGATAAGCAGCGCCACATTCACGGCTATCATACCATAGATGCCAAGCAAGCCCTTGAGCCACTGGTTGGCATAGAAGCCCAAGTTGCCGCCAAGCCTGAAGAATGTGAAGTGCGAATCGTAGGTGCACGCCCCCAGCAGCATCGAGAAGGTGAGGATGCTGTAGACCGATATTATCGTGTAGGTATAGAACTGGATGCGACGCTTGCGCATCAGCCGCATGCCCATTGTGAAGCACCACACCACTATGATGAAGGCGGCAAGGCCCACACCATCGGCGACAAAAAACTGTGCTGTGGCGGCGCCTATCGAGCCTCCCAGATTGTCCACCGCTCTGCTCACGTTCTCGGGATTGGCATTCTCGAGTATCGTGTTGTTGTTCACTTTGCCCTGGTCGTTACCGCCGGCAAAAAGCACAAACGAGAGGAATGTCACAAGAAAGTACACACCAAGCATCACCAGTATCACCCCCATGGCAAAATGGGTGCGACCATGCCTGAAAAAGTTCAGAAAGCGCTTCCAGGTCGAGAGCTCTCCATCGGGGTCATCGCTCGGCTGGTGGACCTGGCGTTTCTTCTTCACCCTCTCTTTGATAGCCGTGGTGTCTACACCAGGCTCGTCGTACAAATAATCGTCTTTACTCATCTTTTTTCATTATTCAATATTCTCGTTTTATAATCTCTTTAACTCTTAGTCCTTCTTCCAGAAGCCGGGAGAGAACAGAGCAAGCACTGTAAATATCTCAAGACGCCCAACGAGCATCTCAATCGCCAGCAACCACTTGCACACACCCGGCAACATGGCAAACTTGTCATCGCCACCCGTGAGCTCGCCATAGCCAAAGCCAATGTTGCTGATGGCCGACAACGAATTGAACAGCGCATCAAAGGCTGGCATGCCAAAGAGCGTGAGAACCACAGCCACTCCAACCATCACAACAAGATAGACCGACAAGAAGGCAAGAATCTTCTCGACTATCATGTGAGGTATCGACTTGCCGTCGAGCCTAACAGTGGTCACAGCACTGCTGTGCACTACCTTGTACATCTCGTTCTTCACATTCTTCAGCAGAACAACAAGACGGTCAATCTTCGCACCACCGGCAGTTGACCCGGCCATGCCGCCAAACAACATGAGCAGCATCAGGAAGAAGAAGATGAACTGGCCCTCATGCTCGTAGTCGTAGGTGGCGAAACCAGTCGACGTGATTGCCGAGATGGTGTCGAACGCGGCAAGTATCGCACCATAGTGCCAAGTGTCGACAAAGCTCATGTAGGCAATGCGGGCAAACACTATCAGCGAGCCAATGAAGATAATCGACAGATACCACTTCAGGGTGTCGCTACGCTTTATTTCTTTAAACCTGCGCTGAACAGCCACCTTGTAGATAATTGAGAAATTGATTCCGCACACCAGCATGAATATCATGATCACGATGTCGCTGTAGTAGTCGTGCCAGTAGTGAAGGCCATTGTTCTTGGTCGAGAAACCACCTGTCGACACCGTGCTCATCGTGTGGCACACGGCATCATACCAGCCCATAGGACCAAAGCCCAGCAGCAGTGCCAGCACTATGGTGAACACCACATAGATTGACCACAAGCTCTTGGCAGTCTGGCTCACGCGTGGACGCATGCGCTCGTGGGTGATGCCCGTTACCTCGCTGTTGAACAGCGACACGCCGCCCTTGTAGTTGAGCATGGGCAGCACTGCAAGGGTGAACAGGATGATTCCC
>CAMHNO010000037.1 GCA_946186575.1 uncultured Prevotellaceae bacterium | reverse complement strand
TTTCCGAAACAGCAAAATATTTCAACAAAAAAAATCAGAAAAAATGCGTTTTTTCCGCACTTTGGGTGATTTGGGACAGGAACGGGGATGGTTTGGGACATCGGGGAGGGGCCGACGAACCCCAGGGCAGGGCAGAGCGGCGGGCGGCAGGAAGACGCAATGCGGCGGCAGCAAGACGCGGCGGGGCGGCAGGAAGACGCGGCACGGCGGCAGGAAGACACGGCGGGCGGCAGCAAGACGCAATGCGACGGCAGCAAGACGCAATGCGACGGCAGCAAGACGCAATGCGGCGGCAGGAAGACACGGCGGGCGGCAGCAAGACGCGCCGCCCACCCTGATCAGGGGGGCGGCGCGCACTTGATGGGAGGGCCAACCTATTATATATATAATAAGGTGTATGGTGTTTAATCGGTCATGAGAATGTTGTAGACAACTGTGACATCGCCGGCAGTTATTTCACCGTCACCATCCTGATCGCCATTAACCATGTAGGTATCATCGTTAGCAAGCAGCCAGTTGTAGAGCACAGTGATGTCGGTACTGTTTACAAATCCGTCACCATTCACGTCGCCAACCACGGGCGCAGGGTCGTCGCCCTCTTCCACCCACATGCATGCGAAGCTGAAGCGGTTGTCAATTTTGGCTATACGAGCGGTCTCGCCAGTGTTGACGTCTACCTCATATAGTGCAGTGTCGTACTTGCCATTGTTCTTCCAGTTGTTGTCGGGGAGTGGTGCCCAATTGCCATAGTCGTTATAACCCATACCACTGTTGTAGAACCCGTTCCAGTACATCTTGCCAGGATTCTTCTTGCTGAAACAAGCACTCTGACGCTTTGCCTGCGAGCAATAGCCAGTAGCACCCCAGTCCTTGGTCATGAGTCCCGACTCAAGGTCAAACTCCATGAGATGAGCTCCGGCGAGGTTTCCATTGATGTCATAGATTTTGCCGTCTTCTCCTTCGTAGCCAGCACTGGCTCCGCTTGTCATGGCGAAAGCTCGTCCCTGTGCGTTGATGGCAAATGTAACAAAGTTCTCATAATACAGGCCAGGTGTGATGGGGCTAATTTCCATAGTCTCGAGGTCGATGGTGCAGATGGCGTAGCCCGAGTCGGTGTTGTCGCCAAAAAAGTCGGGGTCGTTAACTATTTCTTCGGGAAGATCAACATCGGTGAGATAGAAGAGTCCATAAACTTTTCCGTCAATGGGGTTCTGCGCCATGCCAGCGCTCTCGAGGCAAGCTGTCTTGGGATAGTACTCGTTGCTTGCGTTGAGCAGGTCGCCAGTCTGGGCATCCCACTTGCGCACTGCAAAGATATTGGTCGAGTCTACTCCCTCACTTTCGGTGCGCGACATCACAGTAGTGATAACGTTGCCAGCCTTAACTGCTCCCGAGTTGCCATGCATCAGATTGAAGTTGCTTGCCCACAGGGCCAGGTCGTTGTTGGTGAACTGTCCGTTGGCAAAGAAGTCGCTGATTACCACATCTGGCTCCTTAACTGGAGTTGTCACTGAGTTGCCTTCCACTTCCATGGCATAAATGCCATTTTCAACCACGAATATAGCTTTTTCTAAAGCATAATTCCATCCCACATATGTGCTATACCAGTGGTCGGCATGATCGTCATAGCGGTTGTTGTTATACACGCCCTTGATTTTGATTGGGTCAGCGCTTGCCACCATGCTCACGGCCATCACAGCCAGCATGGCAAGTGTAAATTTCTTTGTCATAGAAGAAGTGATTTAGTTGTTTATAAATAATGTATATTAGAATAAACTGTCATATAGTGGTTTATATTTGTTGGCAAAGAAACAAACAATTACCCTATCCACCAAATTATATTGATGAATAATGCACTTTCGCTATCAAAACAAGTGGTTTTGCTATAAAATCAGCGTTTCTCGACCCTACGCTTTTTCATTAATCTGAATGCCTCACCCATGAAGAACACCGGACAAGTAACAAGGATGATAAACATCCAGTCGCGCAGGTTGATGGGCTCAACGTTGAACATGGGACCGCCCAGGTTGATAATCAACACCTGCCCCACCACAATGAGCAGGGCTATGAACACAAAGCCACGACTCTGCCTTAGGTTGTGGAACGCCGAGTGAACCGAGTGATAGCCCCGGGCATTGAAAAGATTCCAGAACTGCAGCATCACAAACGTTGTGAAGAACAATGCGCTCTCATAGAGCGAGATACTGTGTCTGCTGGCCTTGAGATAGCTGCCGCCCGTGATAAGGTCCCACAGCTGGCCGAGCGAGTTCACCGCCGCCATGTCGCTGTGCTTGATAATGTAGAACAGAGCTATGAGCAACACGCTGAAGATACCGCCGGTGCGCAAAATGTGAGTAGCCATGCGACGGTTGATAATAAACTTGTGACGGTCGCGTGGCTTGTCGGTCATCACTCGACGACTGGGTGGCAACGACGCCAGTGCCATTGCAGCAAAGGTGTCCATGATGAGGTTGACCCATAGCATCTGCGTGACGGTGAGTGGAGCGTCGGTGTCCATGAAAGCTCCTGCAAGCACCACGGCACACGCCGCCACATTGACGATGAGCTGGAACAGGAGAAATCGCTGAATGTTGCGATACAGCGACCTGCCCCACATCACAGCGCGCCCAATGCTGGCAAACGAGTTGTCGATGATAGTGATATCGCTGGCTTCTTTTGCCACACTGGTGCCATCGCCCATCGAGAGTCCCACGTGAGCGGCCTTGAGAGCTGGGGCATCGTTGGTGCCATCGCCAGTGACAGCCACCACCTGGTTGCATCGCTGCAATGCCTCAACCACTCGCTTCTTGTCGTGTGGCCGCGAGCGTGCTATGATTTTGAGCTGCATCACTCGCTGGTCGAGCTGCTCGTCGGTCATCGCCTCGATTTGGGGGCCAGTGGCAATATTGCTTTCATTGTCCACCTCATCATTCCAGAGTCCAATCTGGCGTCCAACCTCTTGTGCTGTGCCAGGTGTGTCGCCAGTGATGATTATCACATTGATGCCCGCATTGACGCATTCCTCGATAGCTGCTGGCACATCGTCGCGCACGGGGTCGGCGATCGCCACTATTCCCATAAATGTGAGCTTCTTACCATTGATTATCTCCTGAGCTTTGAGAGTGTTGCCTGGTTCAAGTTCCACATAGGCAAAGCCCAGGGTGCGCATGGCCTTGTGCTGAAACTCATGCAGCTGTGCGCTGATTTGGTCATGGCTCACATCGCCCCACGTGCTGGAGCACATTGCGGCCACAATCTCAGGAGCGCCTTTCACATAGAGCAAGTTCTTGCCCATCGCCTCGCTGTGGACAATGGTGGCCATATACTTGCGCTCGGTGCTGAAGGGCACTTCCTCGACAATTTCGCAGCGCTCACGCACCGCGGCATAGTCCACGCCCTGGTCTTTGAGCCATAGCAGTAACGCCCCCTCGGTGGGGTTGCCTATCACTTGAACCGTAGCCGAATTGTCGCCGCCAGTGCCCAAGTGGGCCGTAGAGTTGGCAGCAATAGCCTCGGTTATTATCATAGCCTCGTGGCTGCTGTCGATTTTGTCGCCATTAGCACCGTAGAAGCAAGCCTGGTTCACATTCATCTGGTTCTGGGTGAGGGTGCCAGTCTTGTCGGTGCAAATCACAGTTGCGGCGCCCATTGTCTCACAGGCATGCATGCGGCGCACGAGGTTGTTAGTGCGCAGCATGCGGCGCATGCTGTAGGCAAGGCTCAGTGTCACTGCCATGGGCAGTCCTTCGGGCACTGCCACCACCACCAGCGTGACGGCAATCATGAGCGATTGCAGCATGAAGGTGAGGAAGTTAAGGTCGAGGGAGGCATCAGGGGTGTTGAGAAAGTAGGCCACTACCCTACCCACTATCACGAGCGAAGCAATGATGTAGCTCATCCTCGAGATGAACTTCCCGAGGCCATCGAGCTGCTCATTGAGCGGTGTCTTGACCGAGGAGTCGATCTGAGCGCTCTCCATGACCATACCATTCTCGGTGGAGTCGCCCACGGCAGTCACCTGTGCCACGGCATGGCCCTCCATCACCTTAGTGCCCTTGAGCACTTGGTTGCTGGGATAGGTGGCCTCGTGGTCGAAATGTTCCTCCACATGAGTCTTCATGCACTGAGGCTCACCAGTGAGCGTCGACTCGTCCACCAGCATCGAGTGCGACTCGAGCAGGGTGGCATCGGCAGGCACTTCCTCGCCAGTGTTGAGCATGACAATGTCGCCCACCACCACGTCGCGGCGCGGCACGTGGGTGACCTTGCCGTCTCTTATCACCTGCACTGGTTCGTCGTCGTTTACCTTATTCAAGAGTTCAAACTCCTTCTCGGCCTTGTACTCAAAAATGAAGGCGAGCCCAGTGGCCAGAGCAATGGCAATGAAGATTCCCACCGGCTCATAGAAAACCATTGAGCCCTCGTGCAGACTGAAATATTCATAGCACGAAATGCCCACCGACATGGCTCCTGCCACGAGCAGGATGATGATGAGTGGGTCACGGAACTTCTCGAGCAGCTTGCGCCACCACGGGTCTTTCTCGACGGGCGATAGCACATTTGAGCCATAGCGCTCGCGGCTTGCTTCAACCTGCTGTGCAGAGAGGCCAGTGTAGTGTAGCTTTTTAGACATAGCTTATCGCGTGTGTGTGTGAAATATTGCTTGTGTAATGATGTTGCAAAGATAGTCAACACTGCTCACATTGCAAAATGCATGCCAGAGTTTAACTCATGTTTCACAAGTGTGAACTTAAGGCCGCGAGGCCCTGCCGTGAGCGAAAGGCCCAATTTATAAAAAAGTATGGCTTGAAGCCCTTGAGCCTCAAGCCATACTAAAAATATAGCGTTTTTGTTTTATTATAAACAAAACTCAGCGTGTCACCAAAGAAATTATTTCTTGAGATATTCGTCTACCTTGTCGTTAGGTACCATTCTCTCCTCAAAAACGTAAGCACCGGTTTTGGGTGAGCGAACCATCTTAATCACCTTGCTAAAATTACGGCCTTCACCAGTTTGAAGGGTTGCAACAGTCTTTTTTGCCATGATTCAAATCTATTATTTAATTTCTTTGTGAATAGTATACTTCTTAAGATAGGGGTTGTATTTCTTCAACTCCAGACGCTCGGTTGTGTTCTTGCGGTTCTTGGTGGTAATGTAGCGTGACATTCCAGGAACGCCGCTGCCCTTTTGCTCGGTGCACTCAAGGATTACTTGAACGCGATCACCTTTTGCTTTCTTTGCCATAATTTAATCCTCGATTTAATAGATTGCTTTAATTTCAGTTAAATGACCGTCCTGAGCGGCTTTCTTAAGAGCTGCGTCGAGTCCGATACGGTTGATAAGTCTCAGTCCACTTGCGCTCACTGTGAGCTTGATCCATTGATCCTGCTCTACCCAGTAGAACTTGCGGTTGAACACGTTAACATTGAACTTGCGTTTAGTTCTTCTCTTAGAGTGCGACACGTTGTTGCCAGTAATCGCCTTCTTGCCTGTGATTTGACAAACTTTTGACATAATGTGTTTTAGTTCAATAATGTTATCAAAAATTAATGTTTTATCTCGTTGATTTCGAGGCTATACTTCGGTGAGAATTTGGTCCGCGCAGCACAATATTCTACCACGACACCCACAATGTCACTGGCGATAAATTGACGTGAGAAGCCATCAATGCTACCCACCAGCAGTTGTTTTTTCGTTTAAATATCGTCCTACGCTTTATGGCCACATCTAAGCATCGTCGGGCAGCCATCGAAGTTTCAACGATCATGTCACAGAACAGGTCTAACGGGACTAAACCGCAAGTACCTTGACTCGAAATCGGTTGCAAAGGTAGTAACTATTTTTCAATCAACCAAATTTTTTTTCATCTCGGAGCAAAAAAATGGTTCACCACAGGGCTTGCTTGGCCTCAAGGCTCAAGCACAGTGCCTAATCATCGTCGCGTTCGGGCAACTCCACGTTTTTCTTGAGCTTGATGAGCTGACCCTTGTGCAGCGTGACATGGGGCGGCAGGTCGTTCATCTTGGCAAGGTCATGAAGTTTGATGCCAAAGAGTTGCGACACGAGCCACAGAGTCTCTCCGTCGTCCATCACGCGGTAGAGCTCGTGTATGCCTTGCGACTCGCTGTGCTTCTTGTTCACATATATTATGTCGCCAGGCTCGGGCGGTGCGGCGGTGCTGTCCAGGTCGTTGTAGCCCAGCAGCTTGTCGAGCTTCATGTTATACTCGTCGGCAATGTCCTGATAGCTGTCGCCCATCACCACCACAATGTAGTTGAGGCCATGACGGCGCTTGGTGGGATGCCTGAAGATGGGATGGTCGCGCTTCTTCCTGATCTCGGGTTCGGGCTCAGGCTCCTTTTTCAGGTCAACTGGCTTCTCGCCGGCAAAGCGGTCAAGCCCGTAGGTCTCAATCATGGCAATGAGCTTCTCGGCATAGCGGGGGTCGGTGGCATAGCCGCAGCGCTTCAGGCCGTGGGCCCAGCCGCGGTAGTCACTAAGCGAGAGCTGGAACAGGGGCGCATAGCGGCGATTGTCGATCAAGAACCGAGAGTGGTCGCGATAGGAGTCGAGCGCAGTGCGATACTTGCGGTAGCAGGTGCGCCCCAAGAAGATGCTGTCGCCCCGGTGGCGGTGGCACTTCACCCCAAAGTGGTTGTTGCCCTCGCGTGCCAGCTTGCTGGTGCCGGCGGCGCTTTCGAGCAATCCCTGTGCCAGGGTGATGCTTGCCGGCACACCGTGGTCGCGCTGCTCAATGAGGGCATCGTTCTTGTATTTCTCGATGTAATAATACACCTGATCGCGAGTCACAGCAAGGGATAAGATGTTAAAAAATAGAGCAAAAATCACGCAAAAAGCGATTTTTTTCTTGATATATGAAAAATTATCAATATATTTGCGTTTGCTATCTAAAATTTTAAACATCATGACCGAAAAAAATTGGGTAACTAAGATACAAGTCTGCTCTTATTCTGAGCTTAACGACGAGGACAAGAAACTCGTCGACCTCGCACGAGAGGCCACCAAAGCGAGCTATGCACCTTACAGCCTCTTCAATGTGGGTGCGGCTTTGATTCTCAACAATGGCGTCATCATCAAGGGTGCCAACCAAGAAAACGCTGCCTTTGCAGGCATCTGTGGCGAGCGAAGCGCTTGCTACAACGCTGGTGCCAACTATCCCGGCGAGCCCATCAAGAAGATCGCCATCACTGCCTTCACTCGAAACGACTTCGTCGGCACGCCCACCGCTCCGTGCGGCACATGCCGCCAGGCGCTGCTCGAGTTTGAAACTCAGGCGGGGCAGCCCATCGAGGTGCTGCTGGCTGGCCGCGACAAAATCTACCGCCTCGAGAGCATCAAGTCGCTGCTCCCACTGGCATTTAGCGAGTTCTAAAACACTGCCACACTCTTTATGAAACGTTTTTTTCTGGCAATTGTTGTGTCGATTGTCGCTTTTACTGCGCCTGGGGCACAGCAGCAGCCACTGCAGCGGCCTGCAGCACACGTCATTCAGGCCATCAACGACAGCATCGTCGACGAGGGCAACAACCTCTACCTGCACGAGAAGCTGAGCTGGGTCATGAGCGATGCCTACAAGCAGCTCTGCTCGAGCAAGACCGCTTCGCTCGCCGTGGTGGGGCAGCTCTGCGACACGCTCATGAGCGGCATCATGATCGACGTGGACAGGCTACAGTGCGTGTTTGAGTGCCGACTCAACCTCAACACCGGGGAGATTGAGCCCATCAACTTGGTGCGGGGGCTCAGCCCAAGGGAGCTGGAGCGCGCCGAGCGGCAAGTGGTGCTGCTGCACAAGCTGAGCACGCTCGACGGCTATGGCCCCGTGCGCGAAGCTGGCAACCTCAACGTTGATGTTGTTGAAATCAGCCCTCATCTCACGCGTGTCTACCTGCTGCAAGGCACCAGCCGCTCAAGGCTCATCCCCTTCGGCAACGACCACTCGTTCGACTTCGACACCAACCTCAACCTCATCGCACGCCGCCAGTATCACAGCTCATTCATCCCCATCGACTTCTCGAGCAAGCGCGGCAACATAAGCAAGTGCACCCACAGCCACCTCGACGGCAACCCCTACATCACTCCCACCGACATTGCCACATTCCTGCTCTACGGCCACGACCTCTACGGGATGAAGACCTTCGCGGTCTACTCCCCCGATCTCAAGTGCTACTTCACTTATAACACCGAGACAGCAACCATCGTCATGGTCGACGACATCGACGACATGAAGTAGCCGCCGCACGTGGCACACAAGCCCCGCATGATCTTCAGAGCAGGGGCGGCTAAAAACAACTCAAAAAATTTGCCCAAATAACGCGAAAGCATTAACTTTGTGAGCCATAATGCGCTGATGTGGCCATTTGCCAAGCCCCACTAAGAAGGCAACTCGCAAACGAGCCACTGCTTGTTATCAGCATTAATAATACAAACCACACACAAAAAAAAAGCAATACATGATCACCGACTTGAAAATTTTCTGCAACAACACACAAGAATATATCGACATTGACGGTGGCGACACCTTGCAGCAGATATACGAGACAATTGAAAAACGCATCCCATTCAAGCCCATCTGCGCTATGGTCAACAACAGAGTGGAGTCGCTGGGATATCCTGTGTTCGGGCCAAAACTGGTGGAATATGTCGAGCCAATGTCGCCACAAGGCATCAGGGTCTACATCCACTCGCTGTGCATGATTCTGTACAAGGCGGTGGCCGACACCTTCCCAGGCAAGCGCCTGCGCATCGAGCACAGCATCTCGGGCGGTTTCTACTGCACCATCAAGCACGACGCAGAGCTGCTCACGCCAGCCAACATTGAGCGCATCAAGGCACGCATGCGCGAGATTGTGGACCAGGACATCAAGTTTGTGCGCCGCGAACGCCTCACCGCCGATGTCGTGGAAATGTTCCGCAAGCAGGGACTCAACGACAAGGTGCGCCTGCTCGAGTCGAGCAACGACCTCTACACCGTGTTCTACAAGCTCGACGACATCATCGACAGCTACTACGAGCCTCTGGCACCCTCCACTGGCTACATCCAGGTCTTCGACCTCGAGCCATACAAAGACGGCATGCTGCTGCTGGGCCCCGACCGCAACGACCCGAGCAAGCCACGCAAGTCTTACCCCATGGAGAAAATGTTCAAAGCTTTCACCGACTATGTGAAGTTCAACGACATCGTGGGCCTTGACGACGTGGGCACTCTCAACAAAGGCATCGACCTGGGAAGGGCCCCCGACGTGATCAACGTTTCGGAGGCGCTGCACGACAAGATGTTCTCGCGCATTGCCGACGACATCACACGCCGTTATCAAGAAGGGGGCGCACGCGTGGTGCTCATTGCAGGACCATCGTCGAGCGGCAAGACCACCTCAAGCAAGCGACTGGCCATTCAGCTGATTACCAACTATATTGTGCCGCGGGTAATCTCGCTCGACAACTACTTCGTCGACCGTTCACACACACCGCTCGACGACAAGGGCGACTACGACTACGAGTCGCTCTATGCACTCGACCTGGAGCAGTTTAACAAGGACCTGAAGGCTCTAATCAATGGCGAGGAGGTGAGAATGCCCACCTACAATTTCCACACCGGAGAGCGTGAATATCGTGGCGACACCCTCCAGCTCAAAGAGAACAACATCCTGCTCATGGAAGGCATACACGGCCTTAACCCTGAGCTCACCAAGGACATTGCCGAGGAAATGAAATATCGCGTCTATGTGAGCGCTCTCACCACCCTCAACATCGACGACCACAACTGGGTGTCGACCAGCGACAACCGACTGCTCAGGCGCATTGTGCGCGACTACAAGTATCGCGGAGCCGATGCCCGAGCCACAATAGCCCGCTGGCCCAGCGTGCGACGTGGCGAGGAGAAGTGGATTTTCCCCTATCAAGAGAATGCCGATGCCATGCTCAACTCGTCGCTGCTCTTTGAGCTCGCCGTGATGAAGGAGCAGGCCGAGCCCATTCTCCGTCAGGTGCCAAGCAGTGTCCCAGAGTATGCCGAGGCAAGCCGCCTGTTGCGCTTCTTGCGCTATTTCAAGCCCATCAGCGACAGCACCATTCCCAGCACAAGCCTCATTCGCGAGTTCCTGGGTGGCAGCAGCTTCCGCGATTGAGAAAACCCGTTGTCACCGCTCTCTCCGCTCCCTCTCCTCTCTCCCTTCTAATAAAATCTGGCTGTTTTCCTGATTACTTGCAACCTTAAATTTTTATTTAGAATAGAGACAAGACTTCAAGTGTTGCTCAGCAAACAATAATTACTCCTAAGCATTATTAACTCTTTAAAATATTTAAATTATGAGACACCTAAGATTTTTATTTGCCGTATTACTATTGCCATCAATTATTGCTGCACTATTCTCCACCACAAGCTGCACAAGCAGGGAGCAAAAGATTGCCGACAGCATTGTGGCTAACATGGTCAAGGTCGACGGAGGAACTTTCACCATGGGAACCGACGAATTTGACTATGAATACCAGCAGGACCGAGGCCCGGCGCATCAAGTCACGGTGAGCACTTTCTACATCTGCAAGTATGAGGTCACTCAGCGTGAGTGGGAAGCTATTATGGGCAAGAATCCAAGCACATTTAAAGACGAGAGCCCAAAAAATCCTGTCGAGACCGTGTCGTGGCTCGACTGCCAGGAGTTCATCAAGCGACTAAACGAGCTCACCGGAAAGAAATTCCGACTGCCAACCGAGGCCGAGTGGGAGTTTGCTGCACGAGGCGGCAACAAGTCTAAAGGCTACAAATATGCAGGCAACGACGACGCCTACGAGGTGGGGTGCGTGTGCACCCCCTATGAGCAGGCTACTCAACAAGTGGGGCTGCTACCACCCAACGAGCTGGGACTCTACGACATGACTGGTAACGTCAACGAGCTGTGCAGCGACGTTTACGGACCCTATAAAGCCGAGCCACAAGTCAACCCCAAGGGGCCGGCCGACACATCGGTCTATCGAGTGAGCCGTGGCGGTGGATGGTGCAACGCAAGCCGCAACTGCACTGTCACTGGCCGCATCAAGGTGGCCAAGCAAGAGTATGCCAACGGCGTGGGCCTGCGCCTGGTCATGGAAGCCCAATAAATAAAATGCTCGTACTTGATGCGAGCATTTTATAGAAATTTTAATTTTTTCCCTGAGTTGTCTAACATCTATACAAACCAGTGAGTAAGCTAACGGCTTGCGAAATTTAAGCATTACACTTATGAAAAACTTAAATCTTTCATTATTAATATCGATTGCCGCTGCAATAGTCTTGACCTCAGCCACAGGATGCGACCGCAGCGCTAAAGCAGCCGCCGACGGCATCATGGCCAACATGGTGCGAGTGGATGGTGGCACGTTCTACATGGGCAATGACTTCTCGTCCTATGGAGGTTATGAGGAAGAAGGGCCTGCCCACAAGGTCACGCTCGATCCTTTCTACATCTGCAAATACGAGGTCACACAGCAAGAGTGGGAGGCCATCATGGGCAAGAATCCAAGCACCTATACCGACAACGGAGCCAAACGCCCCGTCGAGACCATCTCTTGGGAAGACTGTCAGGTGTTTGTCAAGTGGCTAAGCAAGCTCACAGGCAAGCACTTCAGGCTGCCCACCGAGGCCGAGTGGGAATTTGCCGCACGCGGCGGCAACAAGTCTAAGGGCTACCGATACTCGGGCGCCAACGAGGTGTTTGAGGTGGCATGCGTTCTGAATCCAGGCTTCAAAGCCACCCAAGAGGTGGGAATGTTGCGACCCAACGAGCTGGGACTCTACGACATGACAGGAAACGTCATGGAATTCTGCAGCGACTATTATGGAGGCTACTCTCCTAAGGACCAGGTGAACCCTAAGGGTGCCGATAGCAGTGCCGACTGGAGCAGAGTCACCAGAGGTGGTGGCTGGTTCAGTGCCGACCACAACTGCCACGTCACATTCCGTGGCTCGGAACAACAAAAGCAGCGGAGCAACGGTGTGGGGCTCAGAGTGGTGATGGAGGCCGACTGACGCATGACCCTCACCGCCGCCAGCTAAACAGTGACCGCCGCACTACATCAAAGCAGTGCGGCGGTCATTATTGGTAGAGGGTTTCACACTTGTGCCATGGTCAGCGCCAGGCTCAGTGTGATTGCTCGTTAGTGCATCACTTCACAACCTTGCGGGTCTCGGTGGTGCCGTCGGTGCGGGTGATGACCATGATGTTCAGGCCACTGAATGGCTTGTCGCTGGTCAAGCCCTGCATGTTGACGTACTTCACGCCGGCTACATCGCTCATGTCGATACCCTCGATAGCAGTGATAGCACCACCTTGTTCAGCAAATCCGATGCTCAAGATGCGAGGTGCGCCCGATGGAGTAGAGCTAACAGCCTGTGAGGGAATGTAGCAGCGGTGAGCGGCCAGAGGACCAGCCTCAGAAACGCGAACGAACACATCGTTGTAGAGCACATAGTCACCTTCTTGGACGTTAGTGCCATCTACGTTACCAAGCAGGAGCGAAGCGGCTGTCGATTCGTCCTGATTTTCTATAACAGGCGTGGTGATGTTGCTCATGGGTGTCTCGCTGTAGAGCAGCACTGGGAAGTAGTCGGGGATGTGATCAATCTCTACAATCTGTACGATACCATTAGAAATACCAGTGGCATCATATACAGTAACACCCTCAGGCTTTTGCAGTGTATACTTGCCTACATAGGTTGCCCAATGATGATCGGCGGTGAATTCCACGCCTTGCAGCTTGGCCTCAAGTGTGGCCGATACACGAACGTTCTCGCGAGGCATAACGAAGGTATAGGTGCCATCGCCATTGTCAGTCACATCAAGGGCGGGATCTGTTACCAAGCCCACAACAGCGAAGTCACCCTCATTAAGAGGTGTGACAGTCACGGTCACAGTGGTGCCTGGTCTCACTTTAGCGACGTTCTCCACGTTGGCCGCCATGTAATAGCCTTGCTCACCGGTACCTTGGGTCATAATGATGGCATATTCCTCGATGGTTGCGGTGATAGTGATGGTGACAGGGCTGTCGGGCATGATGAACGAATTGTCCTCAGTATCATAGTCAACGGTGTTGTCGTCAGCATCCTTAACCTCGACGGTGATCACATCGCCGATGGGGGTGTAAACAACCTTCACGCGCTCGCCCTCGGCAGCGTAATTGTCCTCAACGTAGGTGTCGGTAAGGGCGTGCACAACCTCGGTGTGAGCATTCAACGATTCGTCGGCGTTGATGGTGATGAGGTGACCCCAGTCGCCTTCCACTTTCAGCGCGATGCGGGCCTCATTGACGGTAATTGTCCACTTGCCAGCCACGGGCATTTTGAAGTACTGGCCACCAGGAGTACCGGTATAGAGATTTTGCCATTGACCGACCTTATCTTTGGGCATATTGTAATACTCGTTTTCTGCTGAACTTTGCGCGTAATAGTACTTGGTGCCATTCTCATCTTGCAGATAGAATGCCACACCTGCTTCCCAAGTCTGCTCGGGCAGTACCCAGTCGCCATTCTCATTTTTGGTAAAGGGAATAGATTCAGTAGAACTCCAGTCATCGTCGGCGTTGCTGGTACGAACGAGCGTCAGTTTCGGGGTCTTGATGAACTTGACACGAACGTACACGTTGCTCTCGGGCATGGTGAAAGTGAAGGTGCCATCACCATTGTCGGTAAAATCAACGCTGGTGGGATTGTCGCCAGTGGTGACCACGGTCAAATGGTCCATCTGATAGCCATCCTCGGGAGCCACAGTCACGGTGATTGTAGTGCCGGCTTCAGCAAATATGGGCGTAGCGGTTATTGAACCGCCAGTGTTCTCGACAACATCGGTGGTGACTTTATATTTCCAAGTGCCGTTGACGGTCATAGACAAGCGGTCGGCAGGAACGATGATCTCCCAGTTGCCAGGAATGGGCAGGTAGAAGTTCATCTTTCCAGTCTCAGTAGTAAGGTCTAACGCGGTACCAATCTTGTCTTTATCAATCCAGTAGTTAAAATTATCGCTGGATGCATTTTCGTTGGCGTGATACTGAATGCCATTCTCATCTATGAGTATGAACGACACGTCGGAGGGGAGGCCGGGAGCACTCAGCGAGAAATTGCCATTGGCATCCTTGGTGAAGTGAAGCTCATACTGGTGAGCCCAGTTATCAACGCTGTAAACGAGGGTCAATGTAGGAATCTTAACGAACTCAACATTTACACGCACGTCGCTTTCGGGCATGATGAATGAATAGTCATCTATCAACTCTATGTTTTCTCCAGTAGTCACATTGGTAGCACTCAGGTTGGCGGTCTGATAACCAGACTCAGGTGTAGTCAACAATGTAATTTTGGTACCTGCTACTTGAGGACCGTTTGGAACATAAGAAATTTCGCCATGAGTGACATTCTCGGGGAGGATGATGCTGTACTTCCAAGTGCCGTTGACGGTGATAGTTGTCCAGTCGGCGCTTACAGTGAACGTCCAGTCGCCGGCTCCGAGCAACTTGAAGTTATTCATTCCGCTTTCGGTGCTCAGTGCCTGTGCTACTCCAAGCTGGTCCTTGCCCAGCTCAACGCTGCTTGTGGGTCCATACCATTGGTTTTTATCGTCAACCAGCTTGAACTCCGTGTTGGCAGTCCAGCCGGTCACCTCCAGCTTGAAGGTGCCGTTCTCCTGCTCCACAAATTTATACTGTGTAGCTTGTGCGTCCCAATCATTGAATGAACCGACGAGATAGAGCGAGGGGCGCAAGATGTTGAAGTTGAGCTGCACGGTGCCGGTGAATTTGCCTTTACCGTGGATTTTCACATAACCAGTCTGGGTCACATTCCCGCCATAGACCAGGTCATAATAATCAGCGGTCAAGCCAGCTTCGGTACCTGCAGTACTAATCACGGGCACAGGAGTAATTTGACGACCTGTCCAGTTTTGGTCAGCAATGGCCTCAAACATCTCGGCAGTAAGGGGAATACACTCCTGGAACTCAGCATCAACCAGCACGCCATAGGGAGCTTCGGGCATGGTAAAGGTGTACTGAGCAGGCTCAGAATGAGTCGCTAAAGCAGGGCCAGCGGGGTTGAACGTGTCACCGCCAACCACAGGGCCGTCAGTGCGGAGACCTGGGGCGTTAGCCGATCCCGGGTCAACTGTTTTCTCCAGGGTCACATTACTGCTCTCGGCATAATACCCCTCATCGGGGGTCACTGTGATAGTCACAGTTTCGCCGGCAGTTGCATTGGGCTTGTCAACTACCACAGAGCCATGCTGGATGCCGGTCTTCACAGTCACTTTTTGCGCGGCATTCACCACGAGTGAAGTGGTCAGCATCAGAGCCATCAAGGTGAAGGCTCTGATCCATGGTTTTGTAAGTGTTTTCATCTTTTTGATAATGTGTTTTGTGTTATTAGTAATTAATTCTCAATCTCCATTCAGAAAATCATCTGCAAAATCCAGAAATTTTGGGACACTAATCGCTGAATAGTTCATGTTGGTTACAAAGTTACAAAAAAAAATATAATATGATAGTGCTAAATCAATGATTTTTCTATCGATATAGCACTTTAATCTGTGGCAGAGTGCTAAATTGGCGATTTTTTTATCGACATAGCACCCTATCTTTGGGGGCTGTAATTGTTACTTGAGCCTTGCTTTTAGCCAAGCCTTGGCTTTTGCTGAGGGGGAGTGCTTGGCAACGGTGGTGTCGAGGCACTCGCCGTAGTGGCAACCTTGGCCGTCATAGGCCTTGGCGCGCTGGAGCAACGTGAGCAGCGACGTGCGAGCACCATTCTTGTACACATAGCTCAAGAATGCTTGGGGGTCGCGGTTGTAGACGAGCATGCCCAGATGCATCAAGCGCTCGCCCACTTGCTTGGCATCCTTGAGCTTGGCGTAGGTCTTGTCGAGGCGTGGCAGTAGCTGGTCATCGCTCATGGGGGTGAGAATGAGCTCCATCATGTCGACGGCGGCAGGATTGGCCACCTCGCCGATTAGAACACCAGGAGTCAACGACGAACCTTGCTTGTATTCCTCGCTGCCATTGGTCACCTTGTCGAGGCGAATTTTGCCCTGTGGGGTAATGGTGTAGTAGCGTCGCATCTCAACCTTGTCGGGCATCGCCTTGCCCACATCCTTGAGATACCAATAGCGGCTAATGATGAAGTGCTCACCATCATTGCCATCAAACTTCAGGTAGTGGTCGCCCATGTTGTGAGGCACTTGATAGTCCTTGTGAGGCTCCACGAGCAGGATGTCGCGCATGTCGCCATCATAGCCCATCATCATGCAGTCGGTGAGGCAGCCGTTGCTGTCGTAGACGGCGATGAACTGCTCCAGGTTGTCGCTCTCGAAGTTGGAGTAGCGGCCGTTGCGGAAGGCGCGATACACCACCACAGCGCCGCAACCATGATGAGTGCGTGCGCTGAACTTGAGTGGCTTGTACATCTCAAGGGGGTGATTCCTGTCGATGAATAGCCCCATCACTCGGGGCATCACATCCATCTCTTGTTGGCACAGTGGCAGATTGGGGGCATAGTGCCAATCGCTGTTGAACTTGATGTAGGTGTCGGTGTAGGCCTCTCCGTCGTTCATGTTGATGCCAGCGCCAGCCACACGACTCGATGAGTGCATGTGGCCAGGACGGGTGAACACCGGGTTGTCGCAGTCACCAGGCAGCCCCACCACCTTTTTCCAATCGTCTTGCGCACAGGCAATGGACGCAAGCATTAGGCCTGCGAGCAGTAATGATAGTTTCTTCATGTTATGGGCGCTATTTTTATTCGGTAATAGCTTCAGTGAGGGGCTTGAGCGGTGGCATTTTGTTGCCATCGGCAGGCGATTGGGGGCTGTAAACACACTTGGCTCGACCTTTTGAGGGCCAAATCCACCAGTCGTCGCCCTTAAAGCCAGCGAAGATGCCATCAAGGTCTTTCTTGGCATCGGCCTCTTTGTAGTAGCACTGGCAGCACAGGCGATACACCGTCTTGCCATTCACTTTGGCTTTGTACACGTGGTAGAACACCACTTCGCTCATCATCTCACTCTGCTTGATAGCTTTGTCGAGCGACGAATAACTGCCGCAAACAATGTAGTAAATGGTTGCTTGCGATTTCTTGCTCTTGGCCTGGGCGCTAAAAGCCACGCCCATCATCAGTGTCGCCAGACAAATTAAAAGTAACGAAATTTTCTTCATGGCTGTATTGTTAGTTTAGTGATTATTGAATGTTTCGGCGGTAACTGCGGGCAATGGCGGCCATCTCGATGGCAGCCTCGGCAGCCTCGGTGCCCTTGTTGCACAGAGCGCCGCCGGCACGGTCCAGGGCCTGCTGCTCGTCGTCGGTGGTGAGCACGCAGAAGATCACGGGCACTTCCTGAGTGGCATTGAGCATGGCGCAGCCCTGGGTGGCATTGTCGCACACGTAGTCGAAGTGAGGTGTGCCACCACGTATCACGCACCCTATCATGATGATGGCATCAAACTTGCCGCTGCGGGCCATCTGCGCCGCAGCAAAGGTGAGTTCAACGGTTCCAGGCACGCGCTGCACGGCTATGTCGCTGCGCTCATATCCGGCCTCGACAATGCGCTGTATGGCTCCATCGAGCAGCGGCTCGGTCACTTGGCTGTTCCATCGTGCCGCCACGATGCCCACCTTGAGCCCCTCGACGCGAGGCAGCTCAACGGAGATGTTGTTATGTAAGTTGGTTGACATGATTTTGTTTATAGGATATTCAGAGTAAACTTAACGCTTAATATATTAAAAGACATAATTCTTGGTTAGCTCACAGTTTCAGTGCACAATTGCGGAATGCGCTACCACCCGCAAACTTATTACTTACCACTTATAACTTATTACTTACCCTTATTATTTTTTACTTATTACTTACTACTTATTACTTATTACTTCTTACTTACTCAAAAGATTCCCTTGAGCAGTGTCATGATGTTAGTGTTCTTGTTCTTGTTGTTGAGCAGGTTCTCTATCTCTATTTGCTCGTTGGTGGCGTTTAGACGCTTGGCAAGCGGCTGTAGCGACTGCAGCAGCTGCTCGGCACTCTCGCGGCGGTTGGCAACCTTGTTGAGAGCCTTGGCAAGCCCTATCGATAGCACAAGCTCCTTGTGCCCCATGCTGCTGCTCACCTTCTTCTGGTAGCGCAGAGCCTTGGTGTAATACTTGGCCGCGTTGCGCCCGTTGCCCATCTCCATCATCACGTCACCCTCCTTCTTGAGTGAGTTCACAAGATTGATGAGAGCGTCGCGCGTCTTCTTGCTGTCGCCATTGTTGAGCATGCTGGTGTAGAGCTTCACCTCGTCGTCGTAGTGCTTGAGAACCTCCATGAGCTGAGCCTTCGACGAGATGATGGCGGTCGAGGCCTCCACGGCATAGAGCAGCATGGGCGAGAACCGACGCTCATTCTTCTTCACCAGTCGCTCAAAGAGCTTCTGGCACTTGGTGAGCTCCTTCTTGGCGCGAGCATTGTCGCCCAGGCTATTGTGCACCGACGCCAGGTTATAGAGCAGTGAGGCAAGGATGGCAAGAAAATCTTCCTTTTTCTTGCTCGTGATCTCGACCATGCGCTGCAACGCATTCTCGGCAGCTCCTAAGGCGAGCATATAGTCGCTGTTGGCAATAAATATCGACATGCGGGCAAGCCACAGCCAGCTCACATAGAGTGCGGGCATGTCGCTGTAGCTCTCGTCAAAGACTAAAGTGTCGATCAGCGGTGCCGCCTCGTCGCTGCGACTATTATTAATCAAGTAGAACACCCTCCACAAGTGCACCTCAAGCACAGCACTGCGACTCATGCCCTCGAGTGAGGGCTGCTTGTCGAGCGTGGCAATCTGTGCCTTGGCAACCTTGATGTCGCACGAGAGTGTGGGTAGCGATGCTTCTATGAGTAATGGCTTCATTTCTTAACTTTGGGCCTAATCGTGTGTGTGTATGTGTGTGTATGTGAAATGATTGCTTCTTATTGATTTAGGCTCACCCCCCTTTGCTGGGCAAACTCGCTCGTGACGCAGTTGTTATCGCTGCGCGAGCAGCACTCGGCAAACTCAAAGGCCGTGTGCATGACCTCTTCCCACCGTGAAGGCGACAGCGTGGCAATGTCGCTGTATTTAATGTCCTTGACAATTAAATCATAAATCAGGCCGGCTATGAATCCCGCCTGCCACCCCAGATGGTTGTTGGTGTCGCCACCACTGTACTGGCACACCGTCTTGTCCATGCCCTTGTAGATGGCAGTGCTCTCGCCAGGAGTGATGTGGATATAGGTCGAGCCATAGAACCTGATGTGGTTGTTATACACCTTGTCGCTGTCCTGATTGGGGAACATGGTGTTGATGTCCTTGTCGTGGTCGATGACGATGCTCGACACCTCAAAGTTCTCAAGTATGTTAGGCATCACCTTGGTGAGATTGAACTGAGTGCCATGCTGGAAACCCGGCAAATAGATGACTATGGCCTTGCGCTCGGCGGCATAGCTCAGCAGGTCGAACAAGCGCTCGCGCTGTGGCTCGTCGATGGCATAGTACGACCCAAAGAGCACTACGTCGTCCTCGTCGATGCGAGGCCATATCACATTGAACCTATTGGCAGGATACTGGCCGTAGTTCACTATAGTGTCCTGGCCCTCATCACTCTTGAATATAGCTGCCAGCGGCGTGGAGCCGTCGGTATAACGGTCGATTGACTTGGTGTCTACATGGTGTTTTTCAAAGAAATCAACCACCCAGTCGCCCACCATGTCGGTGCAGCACTCGCTCACCATCGACACGTGCAGACCCAACTCCGCGAGCGAGGCGGCGGCGTTGCTCACGCGCCCGCCCACAAAGGAGCTCACTGGCTTATGGTTGCAGTAAACGGTGTCTAACACCGATTCACCTATGGCAATAACTTTTCGCATCTTGAAAAAATATATATTTATGTTGTAAGAAAAAAGGCTTTGTATTTAAGTGGTTGTCAGGATTTTGGCACACCGCATCGCCCTTGACGGCACCTTCCCATTTATAGCCTTAACGAAATTCTTGTCGCTATTTTTATTTTCGGTATGCAAAGGTAGTGCATCAAGAATAAAAAAACAAAGATTGCAACACATTTCTATCCAAAAAAGGCAAAAACGCCATTGTCAATCAACGCTGATTGCCCACTTTGCCCATAAAAATGACTCCCAACCAAAAATATACTGCTTTCAGTAATACTTATTCCAACGGAATTTATTAATTTTGCACCGCAAAAATCACTATAAACTATTGCTTCTAACTATGAACATCTGGGTCGTTTTCAAGCTGATTGGATCGCTGGCGCTGCTCATGTTTGGCATGAAGTCGATGAGCGAGAGCCTCCAGAAGATGGCGGGTCCACAGCTGCGTCGAGTGCTGGGCGCCATGACTACTAACCGATTTACCGGCATGCTCACCGGTGTTGCCGTGACGGCAGCAGTGCAGAGCTCAACTGCCACCACACTGATGACCGTGTCGTTTGTCAACGCCGGCCTGCTCACCCTGATGCAGGCCATCTCGGTTATCATGGGTGCCAACATCGGAACCACAGTCACAGCATGGATCATGAGCTTGGGATTTTCGTTCAACATCACCGACTTTGTTTATCCCGCCTTCTTTATTGGAATCATCCTAATCTACATGAAACGGCGCCGAGTCATTGGCGACTTCCTCTTTGGTGTGGCATTCCTGTTTTTGGGACTGGGCACTCTCAAGGAAACTGGCACATCGTTTGCCACCGACCCTGCCATGCGCGATAGCATCATGGCCTTCTTCTCACAATTTGGAAACTCGCTGTGGAGCTATGCTCTGTTCTTGGTGGTGGGCAGCATCCTCACTCTGTGCGTGCAGTCGAGCGCAGCCATGATGGCCATCACCATGATTCTGTGCTCCACAGGAGTGATGAGCATCACTCAGGGCGTGATGCTCGTGCTGGGCGAGAACATAGGCACCACCATCACCGCCAACATTGTGGCCATGGGTGCCAACGTGCAAGCCCGACGCGCGGCACTGGCTCACTTCACCTACAACATGATAGGCGTGGTGTGGTCGCTCATACTGCTCAAGCCGTTCCTGGGCGCGGTGTGTGGCATAGTGGGCTTTGACCAGGACATGGCACCTGAAGCCCCAGGCTATGAGGCTAACATGGCAAAAATCTCGATGGTGCTGGCAGGATTCCACTCGGCTTTCAACATCACCAATACCGCCATCCTCATCTGGTTCGTTCCGCAAATCGAGAAACTCGTGTGTGCTGTCATCAAGCCACGCAAGCAGGACGAGGAAGACGACTTCAAACTGCACTTCATCACATCGGGCATAATGAAGACACCCGAGCTCTCGGTGCTCGAGGCGCAAAAAGAAATTAAAGCCTTCGGGGAGCGCATCCAGAGCATGTTTGGCATGGTGCAGACACTCCTCGATGAGGATGACAAAGACAAGTTTGTGAAACTCTACACCCGCATCGAGAAATATGAGGAGATAAGCGACCAAATGGAAATTGACATCGCCAACTATCTGCACGACGTGAGCGACGCTCACCTGAGCGACGAGACCAAGGCCAAGATGCGCGCCATGCTGCGTGAGATTTCCGAGATTGAGAGCATAGGCGACAGCTGCTACAAGATCGCACGCTTCTTCAACCGCTACCACTCGGGCAAGGAGAAGTTCTCGGGCTACCAGCTCAAGAGCATCAGAACCATGATGAATCTTGTTGACCAAAGCCTGACCGAGATGAACCACATCCTCGTCAACTACCGCGAGGACAGCGACATCAACCGTGCTTACAATATCGAGAATGAGATTGACAACTACCGCGACTTCATCAAGGCCGAGAACTTCAGCGAGGTCAACGACCAGAAGTACAGCTATGCCATTGGCACAATGTATGGCGAAATATTTGACGAGTGCGAGAGCCTGGGCGACTATGTGCTCAACGTGGTAGAGGCTCGCATGGGCGTGAAGAAGAAAGACTGAAACAAGCCATCGCCAGCATCAAGATTGAAGTAGACGCCAAGCACAGACACTAAAGTCAGATGCCAGGAATCAGAAATCAATATATCTATTATATTTATCCACTTTAAATATTTTTTTACAGCATCATGAAAGATTTAAAAGGCACTAAAACCGAGAAGAACTTAATGGACGCATTTGCCGGCGAGTCGATGGCTCGCAACAAGTACGACTACTGGGCAAGCAAAGCCAAAAAGGACGGCTATGTGCAGATTGCGGCAATCTTTGAAGAAACTGCCAAGAACGAGAAAGAGCACGCCAAGATGTGGTTCAAGTATCTTGAGGGAGGCGCCATCAAGGGCACTACCCAAAACCTGGCGGCAGCAGCCGACGGCGAAAACTTTGAGTGGACTTCGATGTACGACCGCATGGCACGCGAGGCCGAGGAAGAAGGCTTCGACGAGATTGCCGAGCGCATGCGCGGCGTGGCTGCCATTGAGCGCGAGCACGAGGAGCGCTACCGCAAGCTCTTGAAGAACATCGAGGACGAGGTGGTGTTCTCGCGCGACGGCGACGTGATTTGGCAATGCAGCAACTGCGGCCACATCGTGGTGGGCAAGAAGGCTCCAGCCGAGTGCCCCGTGTGCAACCACCCACAGGCTTATTTCCAAATCAAGGCCGAGAACTATTAATCTCAGTGTGGCAAAAACACACAGTGGGCCGCTGCCAGGGCTGCAAACCTGGATAGCGGCCCACTCTCTTCATAGTGCCCGCCCCTATCTGCTAACGCAAACATTCCCGAAAAAATTGACATCCCATCGTGGTGATATCAATTATTTTACTTATCTTTGCCCTGACTTCGTCACTTTTTTCAAAAAAGAAAAGTGTTAATTTGTAATTGTCTATCAAACAATTTGTTGTATTTTTGCGT
>CAMHNO010000036.1 GCA_946186575.1 uncultured Prevotellaceae bacterium | reverse complement strand
TCTTTAATGTTAATGAAGTTTTTGTAGAAGGTGATAATGTGCCTGTTGCCGGCGACGTCAACGGTGACGGCAATGTGACAGCAGCCGACGTGACAGTCCTCTACAACTGGCTACTCAACAGTGACAACAGTGCTATTGTCAACGGCGACCAGGACGGTGATGGAAGCATCACCTCAGCCGATGTCACTTTCATCTATAATTTTCTGCTAGGAAATTAACTCAATGCATAATGCACAATGAGCTGACGCATTTTTCAATATATAATGCATAATGATGCGTGGGGGGATTGACGACAATTCCTCCACGCCGCTTTTGTGAGATAGATGTTTTAATTCCTTTCACTTTGATTCATTTATATCATTTTTTCTTTATTTCATTACGTTTTTTCTAAAATTTTCTTTATATTTGCAACCAAAATGAGACCAAAACGATTAATTAACTATCAACCCATAAACTTTCAGCTTATGAAAAAAATATTACTACTGTTTGTGGCTATGCTTGCCACAACCACTGTCTGGGCTGCGGACTTCATCACCGATGTGATGGTTATAGGCGGCTCTAAAAGTGTAGTTAATAGTTTGAAGGATACTTACACGTCTGAGGGCTGGACGGTCATCGACAAGGACTTGAACGCTGGTTGCGGCTCTGGCAGCGATTACATCTATCTGCTCTACAAGACGGAGAGCAACGAGAGTCTTGATATCGGCGCATTCATCACCGGCTTCTACATCAGTGATGCAAGTGGCACCGCCCCCGACAATGTCACATACAATGGGCACACCTATACCCTTGTGTCCTACGATGGCAGCGACTATTTCAAGGGCACCAAGGGAGACCTTAACAGCCATTGCGGCTCCAGCAGTGCCTACATCCACCTCTACTACACGACGGACGACGATGTGAATTACAGTTCCACCGCTGTGACGGCCATCACCTTCGATGCCATCCAGAGTGGCGCTATAGGCGTGGATGGCGACAGCGAAGGCTATGACCTCAACACTGGCTGCGGCTCCAGTAGCGACTACATCTACATGCACACTGGCACAGGCAATAAGGGATGGACCATCAGCATGAACTCTGCCCATACCCAATGCACCATCACAGGATATCAAGGCACAAATACTGACAAGTCATCAATCACAATACCTAAATACATTGATGACGCACCTGTAACTGGCTTCTCGGGCTCAGTCTTCAGCGGATTCACCAACCTTGAGACGATGATTTTCTATGAGGACACCCAAGTGACCCAGATGCCGTCGATGCAAGGATGCTCTAAGTTCAAAAACATTATAACCGGCAGTGTGAACAACACGACCCCGGCATCGATGACCAGCATCCCGGCTTCAGCGTTTGTGGGCACGGCCATTGAGAAGTTACACACTAATTCTGTCACTCAAATTGGCGAGCATGCCTTCGACGGTTGCAATCTTTCTTGGATCACAATTGATAAGCCCAACGTCCTGATTGGAGACTATGCTTTTGCCAACATAAGCAACGGTCAATGCATAATTATAAGCGCTGGAGATCTTGACAGATGGAATCCAATGGCCTATATGTATTCTTACTGGACATTAATTAGAAGCGGAGATCACTTGTGGTATTGTAGTTGGGGTGGCAGCGACGACAACACCAGCAACAATCATCTGTTCTGGACGCTGAAGGAAAACCATCTGAAGATAAACTGTGCTACCAGCGTTTGGCAAGATTACCCCGAAGAGCAGATAATAGAAGCACGCAGTTGGTATTATTATATTGTTCAAATGTCTGTCCAAACGCTCACAATGGAGCATGTTTACTCCATCAAGGAAAGTGAATTTTGTCATCTGAGGTATTTGCAAAATGTGTATATCGACCCCACACTGCATTCTATTGGAGAAGGAGCATTCTATGGCTGCAATGATTTGAAAGATATTTGGTTTGACGGCAACCAACAGCAGTGGGATGCTGTAGCGAAGGACGCTAATTGGAAAGACGGAACATCCAACCTGGTTGAGCACTGGCATTGCACAGTGACTTTCAATCCCAACGGACATGGCACAGCTCCTGCCGCACAGAATATCGAGTGGAGCAACCGAGACAAGGCGACAGAGCCCACAGCACCAACGGCTTCGGGTTATGAGTTCAAGGGCTGGTACACCGATGCCGCCTGTACTAACCAGTGGAATTTCAACAATGAGATTCCTGGCGACATGACGCTATATGCCAAGTGGGAGTTGGAACAGTACACTTTTGACAGCACCACTGGTGCACTGACGCTCAATTGGGGTGAGTTCAACAAGGACAACAAGTGGGGTGACGATGTGCCAGCTGCCGACGTCACGAGCGTCACTGCCACCAATGAGGTGAGCTTCACTGGCGACTGCTCGAATATGTTCACTGGATTTTACAATTGCACAAGCATGGACCTGAACAGTGTCAACACCGACAATGTTACAAGTATGAAAATGTTGTTTACCGGCTGCGCTAAATTGACTTCAATTGACCTCTCGAACTGGAATACCAGCAATGTCACCGACATGTACGGATTGTTCCTGCAATGCAACAGTCTCGACTCACTCGACCTCTCGAACTTCAATACCTCAAAGGTAACCGATATGTCCTACATGTTCGACCACTGCATGAAACTTAAAAAGCTCAACGTCTCGGGCTGGGACACTGGTAATGTTACTGAAATGCCTGCTCTGTTCAGCTGCTGCTATTGTCTCAAAACGCTCGATCTCTCGGGATGGAGCGCTGGTAAGGTTACCAAAATGTATAGTATGTTCGCTGCCAACGATAGTCTGACCACCATCTATGCCGATCGAGATTGGAACATCCCTAATTCCACAAGTTCAAGTGGCATGTTTGCGGGCTGCACTTCACTGGTGGGCGGCAAAGGAACGACCTACGACTCGTGGTGCGTTGACAAGGAATATGCCCGCATCGACGGTGGCCCCGACAGTCCAGGCTACTTCACCGACGCTAATTCCGTGGTGGTTGTTCCAGGCGACGTGAACGGCGACGGCAACGTGACGTCAGCCGACGTGACAGCCCTCTACAACTTGCTTCTCAACAATGACAACAGTGCTATTGTCAACGGCGACCAGAACGGCGATGGGAGCATTACCTCAGCCGATGTCACTTTCATCTACAATATCTTGCTGGGAAGTAAATAATTTTTGTATTTAGCACTATAAAGCGGTTATCGTACCATAAAAGTGCGATAACCGCTTTTTATGTAGCTACCTCTAAACACTCAACATCAAACTATAAACTTCGCCGAAGGCGCCGAAAAGATTTCATGCGTGATAATTTGTGATATGAGTTTTATTTGTACCTTTGCATCATCATGGTAAAAGAGATTCTATACATAGGAGCTGGTGGTTTCATTGGCAGCGTGTTGCGCTATTTGATTTCACAATTGATGAAGCAAACTGATGGAGGTTTCCCCTGGGGCACTCTTATAGTCAACCTGCTCGGTTGCCTGTTGATTGGAATCCTCGGAGGGCTTATAAGCCGAAACGGTAGTATCTCACATAACCTCGCACTGTTCCTCACAGTTGGACTGTGTGGAGGCTTCACCACATTCTCTACATTCTCAAAAGAGGCATTATTGCTTTTGCAGAATGGGTGCTACTTGAGTTTCATTGGATATATCGCCACAAGTGTGATATTAGGTGTCCTTGCCGTGGCTTTAGGATTATGGATTATAAAATAAATTTGACAAACAACACTTATGGACATTAAACTTGTGCCTTTGACGGTTGCCGACCGTGAGCAGTTTATATTAGACAATCAGCAAGCATTCAAATATGGTGCCCAAAAAGAGTTTGGAATGCGCGATGACCGCATGGAAGTGCAACTTCTCTCTCTCCTATCAGGCGCACTGTGGAAGAGAGACAACTAACTGATTTTCAGATGTCATTAGTTGTCTCTCTTTGATTTTCTGTCAACCATCTGGCGGGGGACGATGGTTTATGTTGAAGTGTGGGTGACCATTGCCGGGCTCGGGTTGAGTTAAGATTTTCTCTTTTTCTTCATGAACTTGCTGTAGTTGCCGGCTGGCTCGTCGGCGCCCTTGCCGCGCTTCTTGAAGCCACGCTCGGCATCGCGGCGAGTGCGGCGGTCGCTGCGTTTGCGTCGTTCACGTTCCATTGCCTGGAATTTTGCTCTGCGCCGCTCGGCACGGTTTTTCTTCACCTCGCCTTCAAAGCTTATTGCGGCATAGTCCTTATTTGCGTCGGCAATCTCCAGGTAGAGCCGTTTGCCGAAGAACTCGCTGTTGCGCAAAGCATTTATCACCTTGTTGGCATCGCCCTGCCGCACGTCGAAAAGTGAATAGTTGGTGAGCAGGTCAATTCGCCCTATTCCCACGGTTTTTCCTCCCTCGGTGGCATTGATCATGCGAATGAGGTCGGGGGCATAGAATCCGTGGCTCTTGCCCACGTTGATGAACACGCGGTCATAGCCTTCCTCGCCTGTGCGGCGATCTTTCTCGCCGTTTGACTTGCGATTGCGTTCCTTTTTCTCTGCACGACCGCGTTCCTTCTTCTCGGTGACGATGTCGAGCACCGGTGCTTTCTTGTAATAGTCGAGCATGCGGTTAAACTCCAGCGAGAGCAGGCGCTTTATCACGTCCTCGCTGCTCAGCCATGAGAGTTTCTTGAGCACGTTGGGCAGATAGGGGGCGATGTCGTCTTCTCTCACCTCCACGTTCTCGAGGCGGTCGGCGAGGTTGAAGAGTTGTTTCTCGATGATTTCTTCGGCCTTGGGCACCTCGCGTCGCTCAAACTCCTTGCCAATGTGCTTCTCGATTTGGCGTAGCTTGCTGCGCTCGCGGCTGTGGATGATGGCAATAGAGATTCCAGTTTTTCCGGCACGACCAGTACGGCCGCTACGGTGGTTGTAGATGTCGTTGTCGTCGGGGAGGCTGTAGCTGATGATATGGGTGAGGTCGTTCACGTCGAGTCCGCGGGCGGCAACATCGGTGGCAACCAGTATCTGCAAGTTGCGCTCACGAAATTTCTTCATCACGGCGTCGCGCTGTGCTTGTGAGAGGTCGCCGTGCAGGGCATCGGCGTCATATCCGTCCTGAATGAGCTGCGAGGCCACGTCTTGAGCTGTGGCGCGAGTTCGGCAGAAAACTATGCCATAGATGCGTGGCAGATAGTCGACAATGCGTTTGAGCGCCAAGTACTTGTCGCTTGCTTTTACCATATAATAAATGTGTCGCACGTTGGCCGAGCCCTCGTTGCGTGTGCCAGCTACAAATTCCACTGGATTGTGCATGTAGTTCTTGGCAATAGCGGCAATCTCTTTGGGCATTGTTGCGCTGAAGAGCAACATTTTGCGCTCATCGGGGATGTGGCTCAATATCTGGTTGATGTCGTCGACAAAGCCCATGTTGAGCATCTCGTCGGCCTCGTCGAGGATCACAGTGCGCACCTCTTCGAGATTGACCACGCCGCGGCGAATTAGGTCTTGCAGTCGTCCAGGTGTGGCTACGATCACTTGCACTCCTCGCTTGACGGCCTTGATTTGAGGCTCAATGTTGGCTCCGCCGTATACTGCGAGCACCTTAAGCCCGTCGACGTATCGTGCGTAGTCTTCGAGGTCGGTTTTTGTTTGTAGGCAAAGCTCGCGTGTTGGGTCGAGGATGAGTGCCTGCACACTGCGTGAGCTGGTGTCGATGCGCTGCAGCGTGGGCAACCCGAAAGCAGCCGTTTTGCCTGTTCCGGTTTGTGCCAGTCCCACTACGTCGGTCTCCTCGTTGAGCAAGTGAGGAATTACCATTTCCTGGATGGGCATGGGTTTTTCATATCCCATGTTCTCGATAGCGCGCAGCAGGTCGTCGCGCACGCCCAGTTCTTTGAATGTTGTCATTTTCAGTAAGATTAAATTTGGCTGCAAAGTTAAGAATAATTTTTGAGTAATGTGTTGTGGTAGGGATAGGAAATATAGTATTGGCTATGAATTGCTATGAATTACTATGAATTACTATGAATTACTATGAATTGCTATGAATTGCTATGAATTACTATGAATTACTATGAATTACTATGTGTGGCCTCAGGGAGGTGTGGTTGATGCGTTGAAAGAGGTTGTGAAAAGAATTAATTTTGTTTCTTTTTTTTTATACATGTCGCATTAACCAATTTTTTTGTCTAACTTTGCAACTTTAAGTGATGATTATAATTAACTAATATATCATAAACCAACTATGCAAGACGAAAGAAATTTACAACAAGACCTCGATGAACAGACATTGGTTCAAGGAGTTCAGTCGTCGCAGGAAAAAGAGGAGATGGAGCTTCCCGAGAATGCGTTCCGTCCGCTAAAGGAAGGAGAGAAGTATGTCCCCATCTTGCGACCCGAGAAGAATTATCCCGAGGTGACGCCCTACTCGGTGTCGATGGGCTTGATCATGGCGGTGATTTTCAGTGCTGCTGCGGCCTATCTGGGACTGAAAGTGGGGCAGGTGTTTGAGGCGGCAATTCCCATCGCCATTATTGCAGCCGGTGTGGCTGGTGTGACCAAGCGCAAGAACTCGCTGGGCGAGAACGTGATTATCCAGTCGATTGGTGCTGCCAGCGGCATTGTGGTTGCGGGAGCCATTTTCACGCTGCCTGCGCTCTACATCCTGCAGCAGAAGTATCCCGATATGACGGTTAACTTCCTTGAGGTGTTCCTCAGCTCGCTGCTCGGTGGTTTGCTCGGTATTTTGTTCTTTATCCCATTCCGCAAGTATTTTGTGAAAGAGAAACACGGCGAGTTCCCCTTCCCCGAGGCAACGGCCACCACTCAGGTGCTCGTGCAGGGACAGAAGGGCGGCGAGCAGGCCAAGCCATTGCTCATTGCAGGCCTTGTGGGCGGACTCTACGACTTCTTGATGAGCTCCTTCGGGTGGTGGAAAGAGGTTATCTCGACCACAGCGATTCCTGCGATGCAGGACTTTGCCAACAACACCAAGTTCTTGTTCAAGGTCAACGTGAGTGCTGCGACCTTGGGTCTTGGTTTCATCATTGGCCTGAAGTATAGCTTTATCATCTTTGCTGGTAGCGCATTCATCTGGTGGATTGTAGTTCCCTTGTTTGCCGAGGTTAGTCCCCAGATGGCATCTATGGCCCCCGACGATATCTTTAAGGACTTTGCACGCTCGATAGGTATTGGCGGCATTGCCATGAGTGGTATCATTGGCATTATCAAGTCGTGGGGCGTGATTAAGAACGCTGTGGGCCTTGCCGGCAAGTCGTTCAAAAAGGGCGGCGCCGTTGAGAAGGAAGAGCGCACTCAGCGCGACATTCCCATGAAGGCCCTCGTGTTCTCGCTTGCCGCAGCTCTGGTGGTTACCTTCGTGTTCTTCTGGATAGGTGTGATAGGCAGTCTGTTCCAGGCCATAGTTGCCTTTATTGTTGTTGTGGTAATTGCTTTCCTGTTCACCACCGTGGCAGCCAATGCAATCGCTATAGTTGGTAGCAACCCCGTGAGCGGCATGACGCTGATGACACTGATCATCGCATCGGGTATCTTCGTTGCTGTTGGCCTCAATGGCTGGCAGGGCATCGTTGCCTCGATGATAATTGGTGGTGTGGTTTGTACCGCACTTTCGATGGCAGGTGGCATGGTCACCGACATGAAGATTGGTTACTGGATTGGTACCACACCTGCCAAGCAGCAAACTTGGAAGATGCTCGGCACCGTTCTCTCGGCAGCTACCGTGGGTGGTGTGATGATTATCCTTAACAAGACCTATGGCTTCTATGAGGGCGCTGTGCCAGGCGAGACTCCACTTGTGGCTCCTCAGGCCAACGCTATGGCTGCCGTTATCGACCCGCTGATGACAGGTGGCGAGACCCCCTGGATGTTCTACATCTGCGGTGCAATCCTTGCATGCTTGCTCAACTGGCTCAAGGTTCCCGCACTGCCATTCTCGCTGGGTATGTTCATCCCCTTCCAGCTGAACACTCCGCTGCTCATTGGCGGCATCATCAGCTGGTTTGTGAGCACTCGCAGCAAGGACGAGAAGCTCAACAAGGCCCGCATGGACAAGGGCACTCTCATTGCCAGTGGTTTTATAGCCGGTGGAGCCCTGATGGGCGTGGTGAGCGCAGCCATGAAGTTTGGCGGCTTCAAGTATGAGAGCCCGCTGAGCGACGGTCTGTCGAGTACTCTGGGCCTGGTGGTTTACATCGCATTGATAATCTACTTCACTATCTCTTGCCTCAAGGCAAAGAAAGATTAATATACAACGTAGACCGAGTTGATTGTCCCTTTCAGGCCATGCGAGGCTTGAGAGGGGCAATCGTTTTTTTGCAGATGAGAGTTTAGCGCATTGCATTTTAATTCAGAAAACCACCAATTTATATTAAAAAGAAGATGCCTAAAGTCTTGTGTGAAAAGAAAAAAAGTTGTACCTTTGCCGCGCTTTAAGCTCCCGTGTGATGGGAAATTAAGCTCAGTAACTTAATTTTTAGTAACACAACTATTTAAAAATGAAGACATTTCAATTAAATGCAGAGCCAAGAACCGACCTTGGCAAGAAGGCAGCAAAGGCGCTTCGCGCCAGCCAGAAGATTCCTTGCGTTCTTAATGGTGGCAAGGTAGTAGAGTTAAAGGATGGAAAGTATGACGGCACTCTCGCCGAGGGCGAGAAGGTTGTGGAGATTGGTCGCAGCGGCAAAGCCGTGCTGACAACTGATTTCACTGTTTCGTTCAACGACGTTCGCAAGCTGATCTACACCCCCGACGTGTTTGTAGTAGACCTGAACATTGGTGGCGTAGAGAAGAAAGCCGTGCTCAAGGACATCCAGTGGCATCCAGTAAACGACAGCATTCTTCATCTCGACTTCCTTGAGGTGACCGACGACAAGCCTGTTGTAGTTAACGTGCCCGTTCAGGTTGAGGGTCACGCTGCCGGTGTTAAGGCTGGTGGTAAGCTCTTCTTGAGCATGAAGAAGGTGAAGGTTAAAGGTATCTATACCGATATCCCCGAGCGCATCGTTGTCAATGTTGACGACATTGCCATTGGTCACGCAATCAAGGTGGGCGACCTCAAATTTGACAAGTTTGAGCTTGCCAACGCTAAGGATCTCGTGATTACCGGCGTTCGTGCTACCCGTGCAGCTGCTGCCGCTGCTGCCGAGAGCGAGGAGGGTGAAGAAGGTGGTGAAGGTGCAGCTGAGTAAACTACTGAAGCGCATTTTCTCACTTAACTGCTCAACTCCTGTAGTTGAAGAGTCACAACCTCACAAAACCGAAGACGCTATGAAGTATCTGATTGTTGGGCTGGGCAACATTGGTCCTGAGTATCAAGACACCCGTCACAACATAGGTTTTACAATATTGGATGCCCTTGCTGGGGCGTCCAATGTTGTTTTCAAGTCGCAGCGCTATGGTGCTGTGGCCGAGATGCGCTTGAAGAATCAGCGCCTGCTGCTCTTGAAGCCGTCGACCTACATGAACCTGAGCGGTGAGGCAGTGAGGTACTGGTTGCAGAAGGAGAAAATCGATCTCGACCACCTGCTGGTGGTGGTCGACGACCTTGCTCTGCCATTTGGCACCATCAGGCTTCGCGGCAAGGGCGCCGATGGTGGCCACAATGGCTTGAAGAACATCAACCAGCTTATAGGTTCGCAGGCCTACGCTCGCCTGCGTTTCGGCATAGGGCATGACTTCCCCGAGGGTGCCCAAGTCGACTATGTTCTCAGTCCCCTCACCAGCGAAGAGCGGCAGATGCTTCCAGAGCGAGTGGAGAAGGCTGTGGAGGCGTTGAAAGCGTTTTGCTTGAGTGGCTTGAGCTTTGCGATGACACACTATAATAATAAGTAGAGTGTGTTATGTTATAAGTCAATTAGGTGTTATTATAGTTCCTATAGTTCCTATAGTATACTATAGTTACTATAATTATATTATCTACTTTATTTAATTCTTTGACCAATGAATGAGATGCGCATCGACAAGTGGCTGTGGGCCACACGAGTGTTTAAGACCCGGTCGCTGGCAACCGACCAGTGCAAGCTGGGTCGTGTGACCATGAAAGGCATGAACGTGAAGCCCTCGCGCAACATTAAGGTGGGCGATGTGATAGAGGTGAGGAAGCCCCCCATCACGTTCACCTTTGAGGTGGTGGGCTTGCCGGGCAACCGGGTGGGCGCAAAGCTTGTTCCTGATTACTTGAAGAATATCACTCCTGACGACCAGTATAAGCTCCTTGAGATGTCTCGCATAGGCGGCTTTGTTCGCAGGCAGAAAGGCATGGGGCGTCCCACCAAGAAGGATGGTCGCGAGATGAAGGAATTTACCGATGAGGCCTTCTTCGGATTTGACGACTGGGACGACGAGAATCCGCTGTGGACCGAGGAAGATGAGCAAAGGCTTGAAGGAAGATAGGCGAGCTATAAGTGGCTATGAATTACTATGAATTATTAAAAAGGAGGGTGTTATTTTTTTCTCATGACAAATGTGCACCGCACAGAGCATCAGCTACAAGCGCACGTTCAGCAAGGGTCGCACTCGTGGTGTGGCCGAGAACTGGAGCACCATTGTGCTGCCATTCACTCCGTCGAGCGCTGAGGTTGACGGCAGCGACGTTAGCTACTACACCAGCGACACGCAGAGCGGGCGCCACCTGTGGCTTGGCTATTTCAAGCAGGAACAGGACGGCGATGTGACTTTCAGCTTTGAAAAAGGAATTAAAATGAATGTGCCTTTCATTATCGCTGCCGACAAGGCAGTAACAGGCAAGCTCATCACCTGGAGGGCCAGCAATGTGCTGCTCAAGGCCGAGCCCATCGCCTACACCAGTGGCAAGCAATTTTTGATGGCTGGCTCGTTTGTCGATCAGTCGCTCGATGGCATCTATGCCGTGAACGGAGCAGGCTCTCTCGCCAAATGGTCGAGCAGCAGCCAGAGCGTGGCACCCTTCCGCGCCTATTTCAAGGAAATTGAGCCTCTTGATGCTCACGTCGATATTCCACTGCCCGGCACAGCCAGTGCAAGCGATGTTGAGGATGTTACTCTTGCCGAGCTTGTTGCCCATGGCGTTGATGGCAACGACTACCGAATCAGCAATGCTGACGTTAAGGGCGATGACATCTACTACAACCTCATGGGTCAGTCTGTGACCAACCCCGCTCCAGGCATCTATATCCATAACGGCAAGAAGATAGTCATTAAGTAATAAGAAGCTAAAATCACCAGTAGTTAATGGGGCAACGGCACAGTGTGGCTGTTGTCTCATTTTTCTTGCGTTGAAAAAGTTTTTTTCTTGCATTTCTCGAATAGTGTTGCTAATTTTGCACTTAGAACACTAATCAACATTATCAATAAAACAATACATTACCAATCATGTCTAAAAAAATTACCGAAAAAGTGACCTGGGTGGGCAAAGTTGACTGGGAACTCACTCATTTTCATGGCGACGAACTCTCTACTTTCAAGGGCTCAAGTTATAACTCTTATCTCATTAAAGACAAGAAGACGGTGCTCATCGACACCGTGTGGGGACCCTACGACCGTGAGTTTGTGGCTCGCCTCAAAGAAGTGGTCGACCTCAAGACCATCGACGCCATCGTCATGCAGCACAACGAGAGCGACCACAGCGGCGCTCTGCCCGAGCTCATGCGCGAGATTCCCGACGTGCCCATCTATTGCACTGCTAAAGGCAAGGCCATCATCCAGGGCCACTATCATCAGGACTGGAACTTCGTGACAGTGAAGACTGGCGACAAGCTCGAGATAGGGGAGAGCACTCTCACCTTCATCGAGGCTCCAATGCTTCACTGGCCCGACACCATGTTCACCTACATGGACGGCGAAAACATCCTCTTCTCTAACGACGGCTTCGGGCAGCACTATGCCACCGAGTCGCTCTACGACGATTGCGTCGACATGGGCGAGATGCTCTATGAGGCAAAGAAATACTATGCCAACATCCTTGCCCCATTCAGCATGATGGTGACCCGCAAACTCAACGAAATCCTGGCCATGAACCTGCCTTTGAACATGGTATGCCCCAGTCACGGTGTGATTTGGCGCAAGAACATTGGCATGATCATCGACCTCTACAAGCAATGGGCTGCAAACTATCAGGAGAACAAAATCACTATCGTCTACGACACCATGTGGAACAGCACCCGCATCATGGCGCAGGAGATTGCCCGTGGCATCCAGGAGGTGGACAAGGAGGTGGAAATCAAGATATACAATGCTGCCAAAGAGGACAAGAACGACGTCTTGACCGACATCTTCGCCTCTAAAGCTATTCTTGTGGGCTCACCCACTATCAATAATGGTCTGGCTCATGCAGTTGCGGGATTGCTTGAGATGGCAAAGGGCATGAAGCTCAAGAACAAGAAGGCCGCCGCATTTGGCAGCTACGGCTGGAGCGGCGAGGGTATCAAGCTGCTGAGCGGCCTGCTCCAGGGGTGTGGCTTTGAACTCATCAACGATGGCATCCGCATCCAGTGGGTTCCCGACCAGGCAGCTATTGAGCAGTGCCGTGCCTACGGTCGTGACCTGGCCAAGGCGCTGTAATAACTCTAATATCTTCCAATCATCATTGCTCTCGTTCTATGCCCGTCAAAATGGTAAGGAACGAGAGCATTTTGTAGAGAAAGTTGCAAATCTTGTGGCATATTTTTGGAGATGCCGCAAGTTTTTTCTATTTTTACAAGCTGAAAAGTTTTGTGACCAAAAAACGGTAAATACTATGGACTTATTACTACCTAACAAGATAAATAGTGCAAAAGGTGAGATTTTGAGGGAAGCCCGTCAGGTTACCATAATCGGTGCCAATGGCGCCGGCAAGACACGCTTTGTGAACAAGCTTGTGGAGCAGTGTGGCGACCAGGCCTTCCGCATCTCGGCTTTGAGAGCACTATTTCCTGTTGAGCACCCCGAACAGCAGTACAAAGGTTCAATAAGTGAGCGCTTTGACAAGCTCAATCAGAACATGCAGCAGGTGGTCAACACCGCCAAGAGCGAATTTGACAAACTCACCTATGTGATGATGATTGACGAGTTCCGCAGCTTGATGAACTTCAAAGCCCACCAGCTCATGCAGGAGGACATGGAGTTTCCCAAGACCAAGCTCGACAAGGTGGTGAAAATGTGGCAGGAGGTCTTTCCAAAAAACAAGATTTTGCGCGAGAACGGCAAGCTACTGTTTGCCACCGAGGGTCAGACCGACAAGTACTCGGCCCTGCGCCTCAGCGATGGCGAGAAGGCGGTGCTCTACTACTTGGGTGCTGTGCTATATGCCATGGACGATGCCGTGATCTTCGTCGACGACCCTGAGACCTTCATTCACCCATCAATCATGCACACGCTGTGGAATGTGATAGAGGAGATGCGCCCCGACTGCACCTTTGTCTACAGCACTCACGACGTGGATTTTGCCAACTCACGCATCGACAATAAGTGCATCTGGGTCAAGGACTTTAATCCCGAGCAGCTGACCTGGGACTACGAGGTGCTCCAGTCGAGCAGCAACCTGAGCGACAACCTCTACATCGACCTGCTGGGCACGCGCAAGCCAGTGCTCTTTGTCGAGGGCGACGAGGAGCATAGCATCGACTCACGGCTCTATGCACTGGTTTTCCCCGAGTACACCATCAAGCCGCTGGGAAGTTGCAACAAGGTTATTGAGAGCGTTCGCTCGTTCAATGGCCTTGAAGCTCTGCACCACCTCGACAGCTGGGGCATCGTCGACCGTGACCGTCGCGACGAGAAGGAGGTTGACTACCTTCGCAAGAAGAAAATCTTGGTGCCTAATGTGGCTGAGATTGAGAACATACTCATGCTCGAGGGTGTGATTCGTGCAGTGGCACGCTATCGGCACAAGAATGAGGACGACGTTTTCATGAGTGCCAGCCGTGCCGTGATTAAAAACTTTGACAATGAAATAAGGCAGCAGGCACTGCAGCACACTCGCCACCGTGTTAAGCACGACATTGAGCTGCGTGTCGACATGAAGTTCCGCAACATCAGCGCCCTCGAAGACCACATGATCGACCTTGTCAACGAGATTAATCCACGAGGCATCTATGAGATGCTTTGCCGCGAGTTTCACGTCTATGTCCAAAAGAAGAACTATGCCGAGGTGCTGCGAGTCTATAACCAGAAACTCATGCTCACACAAAGTGGGGTGGCGGGGCTGTGCGGCCTCAAGAGCCGTGAGGAATATGTGAAAGCGGTGCTAAAGATTCTCAAGGGCAACAGCCGCGAGGCAGTAGCCATTCGCAACGCAATCAAGCAATGCTTTGGTCTTGATGGTGCCAATTAAGCCAAAATCGGGCCCTATTGACCGATTTTAATTGAAAGTAATAAGAGTACAGAATTGAAGAGTGGTAGAGCCTTAACAGCTTCATTGCTCTCACATTAAAATACCAAGAGTGACCGGCAACGATGCTTGCTGGTCACTCTTGGTATATACTCGTTTTTTGTTGCTTTTTTACTCGTTACTATAGCATGTGTGTTTCTTATAAGTTTTCGCTCTTTGTCTCTTGCGATTTCTCGGCTTGCTGGGGCTGGCCTACTTTAGAATTCAAAAGTTGGTCGCTCTCGGCGAGCATCTGCTCGGCCTGCACTGCGGCGGGGTCGGGCATAATCACGCGGCAAGCATTGCGGTAGCGGCTGCGGTAGTAGCTCTCGGTAGAGTGGCTCTCGGTGATGCCGCGGCTGCACGAGGCGTGAATGAACGAGAAGTCCGAACCATTGCCGTCGACAGCAGTCACAATGCCAACGTGGCCAATTGCTGCGCCACCTCCACGGCCAGCAAAGAACACGAGGTCGCCTGGCTTGAGCTGGCTGCGCTCAACGCGCTTGCCGTTGGCAAACTGAGCACGACCAGTGCGTGGAATGGAATATCCCATGTTTTTATACACGTAGCTTGTGAAGCCTGAGCAGTCAAATCCTCGTGGCGATGTGCCTCCATAGCGGTATGGTACGCCACGGAACTGGCGGGCAAAACGCAGGAGGTTGTTGATGCGAAGCTCAACTTCGGCCTCGCTGTTGGTTACTGTGGTGAGATTGGTTGCAGCGGGAGCTGCCTGTGGTGTGGTCTTGGGTGTTGATTCGGGTGTTTCGGCTTTGACCGAGTAAGTTGTAGTAGATGCAATAATTAATGTGAGAAAAATTGATTTAAAAAATAACTTCATTACTGTTTTCATTTGCGTTCATACTGGGCGTCAACTTGAGTGCATTGATGCACGTTATTGTGAGCCATTATTTGTTTTTGACATTGCAAAGTTAGGGAGTTCACCCTAACTGGGCAAACTCCCTAAACGTTCTTAAACATTTACTTTTGTAAACGATTTTGCAGCTTAATTTCCTGCAATCACCTTTATCGCTGTGGTCAAGTGAGGTTTCAGTTTATAAACCATAGGGCTTCAAAAATGAAATAAAAAACACTTTTTAACTTAAAATGGCATCTCTTGACAACCTTTGTAGCCACTTTTAAGTGCATTTAGACCACTTTTAGAACTCTTTATTGTCTTTTTTGCGAACACTTATGGAATGTAACAATTTAGTGCCGCATTATGTCGACGAGCGCCGGCCCAATGTTGTTGACGATGTCGGTAGCTATCAGGCTGTGCTCGCCCACCTTAGCCGCTGCAAGGTCGCCAGCAAGCCCGTGGATGTAAACGCCCATCCACACGCTGTCGTCGGGCGAGTAGCCCTTTGCTATCAATCCCGAGATGATGCCCGTGAGCACATCGCCACTGCCTGCCGTGGCCATGCCGGGATTGCCGCTGCTGTTGATATAGACTTTGCCGTCGGGCCTCACAATCATGGTGTAATGCCCCTTGAGCACTATGGTGATGTTGTGGGTTTTTGACACGTTGATGGCGCGCTTGAATCGCTCCTCGTCGGTGACGTTGCGGCCAAAGAGTCGGTCAAACTCCACCGCATGGGGTGTGATAATCGACCCTCTGGGAATGCTGCGGAGCAACATGTGTCGGGCTGCTATGCAGTTGAGAGCGTCGGCATCGAGCAAGCAAGGCTTGCGGTAGTTCTTCAAGAAGTGGTCTACAGCATCAATCGTCTCGTCGCTGGTTCCAATTCCTGGTCCCAAGGCAATGACGCTAAAGCGGTGCTTGGCGTTGATTGCTGTGGTGCAGATGTCGCTGCTGTCGGCCTCGAACAGTGCTTCGGGGCATGAAGTCTGCATGATGGTGTTGGCACTGGCTGGACCATGAACGGTGACCAGTCCCACGCCAATGCGTTGAGCGCCCTTGCAAGCTAAGATGGCAGCCCCCATCATGCCGTAGCTGCCTGCCACAAGAAAGAGTGTGCCGTTGTCATACTTGCTGATGAACGGGTCGAGAGGTTGCATCTTTTCGCCCACGTCTTCTTTCTCAATCAAGTAATAGTCGGTTGTGGTGGTCATGATAGCCTTTGGGCTGAGCTCAATGTCGAGGACTATGCAATGACCAATGAACTCGGCGTTCTCGCTGAAGAAGAACGACAGGCGCTTGCTGGCAAAGGTGAGGGTGAGGTCGGCGCGGATGATGTTGCGGCGGTCGTTGCCTTCGTTCCACTCTCCGAGCAAGCCCGACGGCATGTCGATCGACACGATAAACGCCTCGCTATTGTTGATATACTGCACCAGGGCAGTGTAGCCACCTTTGAGCGGACTGTGAAGCCCCGACCCGAAGAGTCCGTCAATCACCACATCGTTTTCTCCTAACTCGGGAGGTGTGAAGTTGTCGACAATCTCGGTGAAGTCGATGTCGCCCATGTTCAGTAAGCGCTCACGGTTGGCCGAGCAGCAATGGCTCAAGTGCGACGACCTGATGTTGAAAAGGTAGACCTCGGGCCTGTAGCCTTGCTCATAGAGCATGCGTGCCACGGCCAGGGCATCGCCGCCATTGTTGCCTGGTCCGGCAAAGATTATCATACGCTTTGTAGAGCGCCAGCGTGAAATGATTTCGTAGGCTACAGCGCTTGCTGCGCGTTCCATCAAGTCAAGTTCGGTTATGCCCTCGCTCTCGATGGTGGCGCTATCTATTTGCTTGAGTGCTTCGTTGGTAAATATTTTCATGTCAAAAAAATACTCGTTTTATCGTTTCACTTTTCCGATGCCTTAAATTTCTGATTATCATGCAACTAATAGCCTAAAAAAGGAGGCATCGTCCAATAATTCATTTCGAACCACAAAGTTACACAAAAAACATCTTATTACAACCATTATTTTGTCATTTTTTTGGCTAAATGAATGAAAATCTCGATTTGGGTGACTCTTTAGTGGTGGCAGAGTGGCACGAAACATCCCCAGTGCTCTGACTGTCAGTGGCACTGGGGATTAGTTTTCGTTCAACCTGCGGGTGGCTGTGATGTGCTATTTCTCGGCTACAATCTTGCAAATCTCAACCACAGTCATCATGGCTTTCTCCATGGCCTGGATCGAGACGTACTCGTAGCGGCCGTGCATGTTCATGCCGCCTGCAAAAATGTTGGGGCAGGGCAGATTCTTGAAAGAGAGCTGCGCGCCGTCGGTTCCGCCACGAATGGGTTGCACCTTGGGCTTGACGCCTGCGCGCTCCATTGCCTGCTGAGCAATGTCGATGATGTGCATCACGGGCTCAATCTTCTCGCGCATGTTGTAGTACTGATCCTTGAGCTCAACGGTGGCAATGTTGCCGTAGGTGCCGTTGATGAAGTCGACCAGGCGCTGAATCTCCTTCTTGCGGCACTCAAAGCGCTCGCGGTCGTGGTCGCGGATGATGTAGGTGAGAGTGCTCTGCTCAACAGTTCCTTCAATGCCCACGATGTGGTAGAATCCCTCATAGCCCTCGGTGGTGGCAGGAGTCTGGCTCTCGGGTAGCAGCGATGCGAGCTTGGTGGCAACGAGGATAGAGTTAATCATCTTGTTCTTGGCCATTCCGGGGTGCACATTCAAGCCCTTGATGGTGATGCGGGCACTTGCCGCGTTGAAGTTCTCGTACTCGAGCTCGCCCTCGGCACCACCGTCCATAGTATAAGCCCAGTCGCAACCAAATTTCTCCACGTCAAACTTGTGGGCACCCAGACCTATCTCCTCGTCGGGGTTGAATCCAATGCGAATTTTGCCGTGCTTCACTTCGGGGTGCTGCTGGAACCACTCGATGGCGCTCACAATCTCGGCTATGCCGGCCTTGTCGTCGGCTCCGAGCAGCGTGGTTCCGTCGGTAACGATAAGGTCCTGGCCTATGTGGTCGTTCATCTCGGGGAACTGAGTTGGGTCGAGCACGATGCCTTGCTCCTGGTTCAGGGTGATGGAGCCACCGGCATATTTCTCAACTATGCGTGGGTTAACATTCTTTCCGCTCATATCGGGGGCGGTGTCCATGTGTGCGATGAAGCCTAATGTGGGGAGCTCCTTGTCGGTATTAGCAGGGAGGGTGGCATAGAGGTAGCCGTTGTCGTCGAGCTCCACCTCGCTCAGTCCCATCTGCTCGAGGTCTTTCTTCAGCTCCTTGGCAAAGACCATCTGTGTGGGGGTTGATGGTGTTACTCCTGTGGTCTCGTCGCTTGTGGTTTCAAACTTCACGTACTTTAAAAATCGTTCAATCAGTGGTGTCATAATGCTATTATGTGTGTAGTTAAAAAGTTATTGTCTTTTTATTTTGTGCAAAAATACAATTTTATAATGAGAAACAAAACGATTCTGGCAAAAAAGTTTCATGACAAATAAGGCTGTAGTTTTAGGTGTTGAGTTGCCACTATAGCAACCATGGCAGGTTCCTACTGCCACAGCGTCAAGGCAGGCGCTTGGCTGTGTGAGACTGGGCTGTTGACTCTGCGAGCTCAAGCTGCTTGTTTGTAGCGTAATCTATAATATTAATGTGAAAAACATTGCGATTCAAACATTTTTTTGTAATTTTGCCGTTTGTTATGGATTTGGCACGAAATTTGCTATTCCTTTTACTTTATTTGAAAATATAAAACAACACAAAATACAGACATGTCATTTAATAGTTTTTTGAAATCAATCTTTGGCAACAAGAGCGATCGCGACTTGAAGAAACTCATGCCCATCGTGCACGAGATTCAAAAGGTTTACCCCGAGATCGAGCAGTTGTCAAACGATGAGCTGCGTGAGCGCAGTGCCTCAATCAGGCAAGAGATACGAGATTGTGTACAGCCACAGCGCGACGAAATCGACGCCATCAAAGCCGAGATCGAGACTCTCGACTATGAAGAGCGCGAGCCGCTGTGGAATAAAATTGACAAAATCAAGAAGGACATGCTCAGCCACATTGAGGACAAGCTCAATGAGGTGCTGCCAGTGGTCTTCGCCATTGTGAAAGAAACCGCCAAACGCTTCTCGGAGAATGAGACGATTGAGGTGACGGCGACCGACTTCGACCGCAAGCTGGCTGCCGACGGACATGACTTCCTTGACATCGACGGCGACAAAGCCATCTACTACAATCACTGGGAAGCCGGTGGCAACGAGATGACATGGAACATGGTTCACTACGACGTGCAGCTCATTGGTGGATCGGTGCTGCATCAGGGCAAGATTGCCGAGATGGCCACTGGTGAGGGTAAGACTCTCGTGGCCACGCTGCCGGTGTTCCTCAACGCCCTTGCTGGTCAGGGAGTGCATGTGGTAACCGTCAACGATTATTTGGCCAAGCGTGACTCGGAGTGGATGGGTCCGCTCTACATGTTCCATGGCTTGAGCGTGGCTTGTATCGACAAGACCGAGCCCAACAGCGAGGAACGTCGCGATGCCTACAACTGCGATATCACCTTCGGCACTAACAGTGAGTTTGGTTTTGACTACCTGCGCGACAACATGGCAATGGACCCACACGACCTGGTTCAGCGCATGCACTATGCCATCGTCGACGAGGTCGACTCGGTGCTCATCGATGATGCCCGCACACCATTGATTATCTCTGGTCCAGTTCCACGTGGCGAGGATCAGATGTTCGACGAATACAAGCCCAACGTGGAGCGCGTCTACGCCGCTCAGCGCAGCCTGGTGACCCAGCTGCTGAGTGATGCGCGCCGCATGATGGCAAGCGACGACCCCGAAGAGGCGAAAGAGGGAACACTGCTACTTTATCGCGCCTACAAGGGTCTGCCCAAATACAAGCCTCTGATCAAGTATCTCTCGCAAGAGGGCGTGAAGCAGGCAATGCTCAAAATTGAGGCATTCTACATGCAGGACAACAGCCGCGACATGCACATTGTCACCGACCCATTGTTCTTCATCATCGAGGAGCAGAACAACACCGTTGAGCTCACCGATAAGGGTATAGACGTGCTCACTCGTGGCACCGACGATCCCAAGTTCTTTGTGCTCCCCGACATTGCCAGTGAACTCTCGGCAGTGACCAACGAGCCACTGAGCGAGGAAGAGAAACTTGCCAAGAAAGACGAGCTGCTGCAGAACTACTCGGTCAAGGCCGAGCGCGTGCACACTGTTACCCAGCTGCTCAAGGCCTACACACTGTTCAACCGCGACGACGAGTACATCGTTGACGAGGAAGGCAAGGTGAAGATTGTCGATGAGCAGACGGGCCGCATCATGGAGGGCCGCCGCTACAGCGATGGTCTGCATCAGGCCATCGAGGCCAAAGAGGGAGTGAAGGTAGAGGCTGCCACTCAGACCTTTGCCACCATCACGCTGCAGAACTACTTCCGCATGTATCACAAGCTTGCCGGTATGACCGGTACCGCTATGACCGAGGCTGGTGAGTTCTGGGAGATTTACAAGCTCGACGTGGTTAACATTCCTACCAACCGTCCCGTTATCCGCAAGGATCAACCCGACCGTGTGTTCAAGACCGAGAAAGAGAAGTTTAATGCTGTCATTGAAGAGATTGTGAAGATGCGCGACGCCGGTCGTCCCACCCTGGTGGGTACCACATCGGTTGAAATCTCAGAGCGACTGAGCCGCCAGCTGAGTTTGCGCCACATCGAGCACAATGTGCTCAATGCCAAGCTGCACCAGAAGGAGGCCGACATTGTGGCACAAGCCGGACGTCAAGTCAATGGCAAGGGTGTTGTCACTATCGCAACCAACATGGCAGGTCGTGGTACCGATATTAAACTTACGCCCGAGGTCAAGGAGGCTGGTGGTCTTGCCATCATCGGCACCGAGCGCCACGAGTCACGCCGCGTCGACAACCAGTTGCGTGGTCGTGCCGGTCGTCAGGGCGACCCGGGTTCGTCGGTATTCTTCGTGTCGTTCGAGGACAAGGTGATGCGCCTCTTCGCCAGCGAGCGAGTAGTGAAGCTTCTCGACCGTCTGGGCTTGCACGACGGCGAGATGATTGAGTCGCCCATGGTGACCAAGAGCATCGAGAATGCTCAGAAGCGCGTTGAGGAGAACAACTTCGGCATTCGCAAGCACACCCTTGAGTATGACGACGTGATGAACGTGCAGCGTAATGTGATTTACACTCGCCGCCATCACGCACTGATAGGCGAGCGCATTGGCACCGACATCATCAACATGCTCTACGAGAGTGTGGAAGACACCATCAACAAGTATGGAGCTTCAGAATATGAAGACTTGAAGATGCATGTGCTGTCTACCTATGCAATAGAGCCGCCGTTTGACGAGGATGCTTATAAGAAGCAAGATTCTAAAACTAACATTGAGCAGCTGTCCGAGGCTGTAATGAACGCTTTCCGTCGCAAGACTGATCGTCTCTCGGAGGTTGCCAACCCCATTATTCAAGACATCTGCAGGCAGCAGATGGACGCTGGTGCTCCCGAGCCTCAAGGCAAGATGCGAGTGCCCATCACCGATGGCAAGCGCACCTACGGTATCGTGATCGACATGAAAGAGGCTTATGAGTCGCAGTGCAAGTGCATTGCCAAGGAGTGGCAGAAGGCCATACTGCTCCTGTCGATAGATGAGAGCTGGAAGGGACATCTGCGCGACCTTGACCAGTTGAGGCAGAGTGTGCAGAATGCAAGCTACGAGCAAAAGGATCCATTGGTGATCTACAAGCTCGAGTCGTTCGACCTCTTTAAAGAGATGCTTGGCAACATGAACAATAAGGCCATTTCGTCGCTCATGCGTGGGCAGATTCCTGTTCAGGAAGAAGGACCCGAGGTGAGCCGAGCTCAAGAAGAACGTCGCCAGCAGCGTCAGCGCTACAACGAGGGACGCGGTCAAGACGCAATGGCAGCCGCGGCTGCAGCTCAGCGTCAGGCAGGCATGGGAGCCAGTCAGGCCGGTCGCGGACCTGTTGCACCCATCCGCAACGAAGGCCCCAAGGTGGGTCGCAACGATCCTTGTCCATGTGGTAGCGGCAAGAAGTTTAAGAACTGCCACGGCCGCGGCTTGTAATCAGGATTATAATTAACACATCGGAATCCCCCCTCTGGCATCATGCACAGAGGGGGGATTTCTGGTAGGACACACCATGATGAGTGAGCAGCCGCAAAATGATGAGAGTGATAAGGTAAGCCATGGACTTGAAGTCATGGACATGGTACTGAGCGAAAGTTAAGGTCATGGTTGGGCAGGATAAATCAATAGTAAAACCCAAACCAGTCGATTGCCGACCAGTTTGGGTCAAATTTATTATCAACTACCAAAAAAACTTATTCTTTTATATCTTGGGCAAGTGGCTTAACGATAGAGCTTCTTGCTCACCTTGTTGCCCTGCTTCTCGATGATGATGCCGCTGGTGGGAGCCATGAGGCGATGGCCCTGCAGGTCGTAATACTCAACTGGCTGCATCAGGTCGTTGTCCAAAGCCTCGATAGCTGTGACTGTGCCGCCCTCGTAGGGGAATTTCAGCACCAGGTCGAAGGTGTTGTCAAAGTTGGCATTATCGTGAATAGTGTAAATCACTTCCATCTCGCCATACTCATGCTTCTGCAAGTGAACGATTGAGCTAATCATGAAATCGTAGTTCTGATGCATGGAGGTTTCAAGCACCGACTTGTTGCCATAAGAGTCGGGATTGGGATCCTCCCACTTGCAATATTGCTCAACAGTGTAGTCATCCACGCTCCATGCACCATCACCAATAATAATGTCGGCCATGAACCAGTTATGGTTCAACTTAATGTTTTTAACATAAACTTTGTACTCTTTGCCAAAAATCGTGACAGCCTTCTCTTTCATGATAGCCGATGAACTGTTGATAAAGCTGTCATTCAAATCAATGAAGTCGTGATCTGTATTATAAGCATTGCCACATAACACTCCCAGTGCCAGCATGGCACCAACAAAAAACTTTCTCATACTCTAAAATGTTTAATTATTTTTCTAAGTTTAGCAATTTCAGTTCCCCATTAGGTGGGGTGTAGCCTTAATGCGCCCATTAGTAACCGCTTGTGTAGCAAAAGAGCGCGAAAAGGGTTGCAAATGTAATACATTTTTCCCCACGTTGTGTCGCTGAGTGCCAAATCGATTAGTATCGAGGAAGAAAATACCACCATTTCCGCTTTAAGGTCAAAAAAATCCCCAAGCCTCAGGCCTGGGGAGTAATCGTGTCATGTGAGCGCCTTGCAGCATTAGAGCTGGCTGTAGTCGAGTTGCATAGCACTGTTGATGCCGCGCTTCACGTCGCCAGTTTGGTAGCCAGCCTTGAACCAGCGCATGCGCTGCTGGCTGGTGCCATGAGTGAAGCTCTCGGGCATAGCATAGCCCTGAGCACGCTTCTGCAAGTAATCATCACCAATCTTTTGAGCACAATCGATGGCCTCCTCGAGGTCGCCATCCTGAACCGAGCCAAAGCGTGCGTTGTCATAGTGAGCCCAGCAGCCTGCCAGATAGTCGGCAAGCAATTCGATGCGCACACTCTCTTTGTTGGCCTGAGCACTGCCCTGGCCATAGCGAGCCATTTTGCTGTGAATCTGTTGCAGCACACCTGTGAGATACTCCACATGGTGTCCCACCTCGTGGGCAATCACGTAGGCGTATGAGAAATCGCCATCGGCGCCAAGCTGCTGCTTCATGGTCATGAAGAACGACAGGTCAAGATAGAGGCTCTGGTCGCCACTGCAGTAGAAAGGGCCCATGGCAGCCTGACCCTGGCCACAAGCTGTGCTGGTTGAGCCGCTGTAAAGCACCATTTTGGGGTCCTTGTACTCACCCAAGCCCTGTTCCTGAAAAATCTTTGACCAGACATCCTCGGTGCCACCCAGAATCTTCTTTGAGAAGGTGGCAAGCTCTTGCTCCTCTTGTGAGAACTCCACCGGCTGCCCATTCTGGTCGGTGCTCTCTTGCATGGTGATTCCACCCATCTGGCCCATTTGGCCCAGAATGCTACCCAGGTCGCCACCGCCCATGAACATTGCCACCAGTGCGATTATGATACCCATAATGCCGCCACCCAGGCCGGCCTTAGCGCCGCCACTCATGCCGCGACGATCCTCTACGTTTGTGCTCTCTCTGCGTCCGTCTAAATCCATATACCTTATATTATATTTAAAATTATTCAGTGATTGTCTGTTTCAAATCACAAAAGTAGCAATTTTTTGAAAACCAACAATAATTATTGGGCCAAAATAATTCCATAACAGCAAAAAAGTGGCCTAAAAACGCTTTTTTAGCTTTTAAATGAAAAAAACTTCGCAAAACGCTTGCCAGTTCAAAAATTAGTTGTACCTTTGCACTCGGAAATCAACAAAATGGTTTCTTTTTTTGACTCCGTGGCTCAGTTGGTAGAGCAACTGACTCTTAATCAGTGGGTCGAGGGTTCGAGCCCCTCCGGGGTCACA
>CAMHNO010000035.1 GCA_946186575.1 uncultured Prevotellaceae bacterium | reverse complement strand
CAACGACCCCGAGATTACAAATCACGTGCTCTGGCCAACTGAGCTAAAGAGGCGGTTCTTGACTTAAAAACCCCATGTGGGGGTTCTAAAGCGGTTGCAAAGTTAGACATATTTTTTTAACTGACAAAACTTTCCAAACTTTTTTTTCAAAAAAAATCATCGCAAAAGCTTCTCTTTTTTCAAGATTGGCGGTTTATCTATCTGCAATTCAATATGTTATTACAATCAACACCATTCCTTTCACATTACACCAGCCCAGGCCATAGCAGCCACGCCACTGCAATCAGTCGCTCACCATCAACTAACACACATTATTATATATATGGAGAACCATCGTCACCCAAAAACAAGGCGAGCATGCTGACATCTCGCAACATGCTCACCTCGGAGCTTAGCCCACTGCACCACCCCAACCATCGAGAGAGAGGGGGGGGGGAAAAAAATGGCGCAATGCTGGGCACTGATATTATTTCTCAGCTGGGGCCTTTCCTTCTTTTTGCTCAAGGCCAATGGTCTCGATCTCAAAAATAAGGGTTTCATAGGGCTTGATAACATCGCCTGCGCCACGGTCGCCGTAGGCAAGGTTGCTGGGCATCACGGCAATCATCTTAGCGCCGGGGCGCATCATCAGCAACGCCTCGCGGAAGCCGGCAACCACACGCCCAGGAGCAAATGCCACAGGCTCCTTGCTCTCGTCGAAGGTGGTGCCGTCAACATGAGTGCCCTTGTACTTGACCAATATCATGTCGTCCATCTTGAACTGCTCGCCCGAGCCTGGAGCAAGCACCTTGTAGACCAGTCCTGAGGGAGTTTGGATGTAACCGGGATCCCTCTCCATTATTCTCTCGATGTACTTCTTGCCCATCGTGCGGTGAGTGAGGGCCTCGGGGCTGTTCTCGCGGGCCCATGACTCGGCATCACCAGCATAGTCTTTGAAGCTTTTTTCCATAGCCTTATACTGCTCCTCGGTGGGTGTTTTTTTATCATTGAGCACAGCGGCGAACGACTTCAAAAACACTTCTGGGCTATAAGTCAGGTCCACATGTCGTTTCACGCTCTCGCGAGTCTGCAAGAATTCATTCACTACCATTATGCCACTGAGCACGGCGTCATTCTTCTCGTCGAAGGCCATACCAGCCTTGAAGCCTTGGAGCAGCTGATTGCACTGCTCGGCACTGTAGTTCTGACGCTTGACGAGAGAGCCAGCTTGAAAGCCGAAAAAGGTGCCCATGTTGCGGCTCAGCGAGTCGCTCTTGAGGGCTATAAGCTTGGTGCGCGCAGCGGTGGCGGCAGTGCTGTCGGCCAACAATGCCTGAAGCTCGGTCATCATGCGGCGGGCGTCGCCGTTCAGAGCCTGGAAGCGCTGGTTCAGATTGGCAGCGGCGCTAGTGTCGGAATATGCGGCCAGGAATGCGTCGGCAAAGGCCTTGCGGCTTGCCACTATGCCTTTATCCTTCTTCAAGGCAGCATAATTGCCATAGAATGCCATTGCAAGAGTGTGACCATCTTTATAGCTCTTGTCTTTGTTCTCAACGGCAAGCAGGTCGCTCACAGTCTTGAGCAAAGCCTTGCGAGCCTTATTCTTGGGATTGTCGATTGCGGCTCGGGTACCCACCAGCTGCCCGTAGAGCATGCTCAGCGAGTCGCTTTTGGCCTTGTGTTGCTGTGCAATAGCGGCAATATCGGGATCCTGAGCACTCAGCGTCATGGCACAGCCGGCAGCCAGCACAACTATCGCCAGTAGAAATATCTTTTTCATTGCTATTATCTTTATTTCTTGTAAAACAATTCTTTTTCTTGCCCTTGCACTAATGTGGCTCGCTGCCAGGACATCAAGGCCGGGCGTTAAGCAAGAAATCCTCCCCACCGCAGCTTCATGGGGCGGAGAGGAAGATTTCCTGATTCAGATTTGCCTGATTGCGCGCGCTGCTTATTTCTTAGCGGCGGGCTTTGCAACTGGCTTAACTGCGGGCTTTGCGCCACCAGGCTGGCCTGGCATTGCTTTAGGCTCCTCTTTGTGAACGCCAACAGCCTCAATCTCAAACACGAGGGTCTCCATTGGACCAATCTTACCCTGTGGGTTACCCTGATCGCCATAGGCCTGATCGCCTGGGATGATGGCAATAACCTTCTCACCTGGTTTCATCTTGGTGATAACCTCGCGGAAGCCAGGAACAGTCATCTTCAGGTTAAAGGGAACGCTGTTGCCCTTGCTGCTGTCAAACTCCTTGCCGTCGATGTGCTTGCCCACATATTTAACGTCGACAGTTGCCGAGTCGTTGAACAGCTCGCCATTGCCAGCCTTTACTACCTTGTAGTAAACGCCGTTGGCCAGTGGCTTGAAACCTTTATCTTTCTTGATTTGTTCCTGGATGTATTTCTTACCGGCCTTGTCGTTCTCGGCACCCTTCTTCTTCATAGCACGCATCATCATGCCCTGGAGGTCGGCCTGAACTTTTTGCATCTTCATCATGTCTACACTGTCCTTGCTGCTGAGCGCCTTGCGAATGCTGCTCATCATCAACTTCTGGTCAATTTTGCCAATCGTTGCCTCCTGGTCGGGCAGCGACATGAACAACTGCAGGCCCATCATCAGGCCCTGGTTGTAGGAACGGGCAGCCTTGCTGGTATCGTTCTTCACGAGTTTGGCTGCGGCCTCAATGCCTTTCAAAATCTCGTTTGGATCCATGCCTTGCTCCTCAGCCATCTTGAGCTGATAGCCAATCATGGTTCCAAGTGTCTGGGAAATTGAGTCAGCAAGATTTCCACCCTTGCCACTCTTGTCACCCTTGCCGCCATCGCAGCTTGCCATGGTGCCCACAAGGAGGGCCACCATCAGCAGTGAGAATAACTTTTTCATAATGTTGTGTTACTGTTTTTTAAAAAATTTAATATGATTTTGGTTCTTTGATTAGTCTTTCTTGTTCACCTTGATGAGCTGAACGTCAAAAATCAAGGTGCTGTTGGGCTGGATGGGACCAGTGCCATGAGGGCCATAAGCCAGGTTCGAAGGAATGAACAAGCGCCAAGCTGCGCCCTCGCTCATCAGTTGCAGACCCTCGACCCAACCGGGAATAACCTGACCCACGGCAAAGGTTGCGGGTTCGCCACGCTCCACCGAGCTGTCAAACACCGTCCCGTCGATCAAGCGGCCAGTGTAGTGAACCGTCACGGCATCGTTGGGACCGGGCTTCACGCCATTGCCCTCCTTGAGAACGAGATACTGAAGGCCGCTCTCGGTCACCTTCACGCCTTCTTGCTTGGCGTTCTGCTCAAGGAATTTCTTGCCCAGCTCCTCGTTCATGGCCCCGGCGTTGGCCTCGAGTTCGGTGAAGAAGTCTTGCACCACCTTCTTGGCCTCGTCGTAGCTCATTTTCTTCTCTTTGTCTTCATACACTGCTCGCAGGGCGTCGGCAAAGTCGTCGGCATTAATGCTTTGGATGCCTGAGCCCTTGAAATTCTGGGCCATACTCAAGCCCAGGGCGTAACTTAATTTATCCATTTATTTTTTACTTTAAATTTTGCCTTTAAAATTCAAACTGCAAAGTTAAAGACATTTGCCGTTACAACGTCTATTTTTTAGATAAAAATTGTTTAAAAACAAGAAAAAAGTGAGAGCGAGCCATGCAATACGCTGTTTTCCACCCCAACACACCAAAATCTAACAATAAAAAAAATCCTCGACATCACGCCGGGGATTGCTTAACTAATTAACCTTCTAATACCATTAACATAAACCTTAAAACAAAAATGAAAAAGAAATTCGTCATCACGACGATCATGATTTTTTAACCTTAAAAACTAATACCATGAAAACTGATGCAAATTTACACCCTTTTGGCTTCCCCACCAAATGTTTTCACCTGGAAATTGTGATTTTCTCTCAAAATTTAACTATATTTTTGGTTTGTCAATATATTTTTACATACTTTCAACAATCACATCATCCCCAACATGTATTAAGCAGCTACTTCAAGAACCGCGAACAACAATTTAACACTTTTCGCATGATTTTTATTAAAAAAACATCACAGCGACGCGCCATTTTAGCGATTTTTTACTACCTTTGTGCTATAATTTCAAATGTAGCATGAATATGAGCTATTGCCTTTAGTTGGTCCCACCACTGATAAACTTCCAGTTATTATCTCAACCCTTTTTCATTTGACCACAAACACCGATTACCTGCTACCCAAGATTTTTATATATAATTGTAAACCATAAGTCCCAGCAACACTGCACCTGGCAGCAATCATGGGACAACAAATAATAAATTACAGAGCATCATGCATAACATTATTGCAAATAACCCTTTTAGAATTTTAGGAACGTGCGCCAACTCGTCGCCAAGAGAAATAGTTGCTAACAAGGCCAAGATGCTTGCCTTTCTTAAGGTGAGAAAACAGTTCACATTCCAGCTCGACATGAAAAGCACGCTCGGAGAAATACTGCGAACCTCAGAATTAATCGCAGCTGCCGACTCGCAACTCACTATCGAAGCCGACAAAATCAAGGCTGCACAACTATGGTTTGTGAAGATTAACGATGACGACAAGGCTGCTTTCGCTCTCATCAAGGACAACAAATTGGATGAAGCCATTCAACAATGGGCACAGAACGACTGCATGTCGTCGCTTCAAAACCGGGGTGTGCTTTACCTAATTCTCGGCGATATTGCCAGTGCCACACACATGCTGTCGATGATGTATGACTCACACCGCGAGGAGTTCATCCAGGCCATCGGCATCAATCACGACGTAGACTACGACCAGCTTGTGGCTAACATTATAGCGACAATATTAGAGCAAAAGCCCCTCATCAGTTTCGACAGTTTCGCCGGCGAGCAATGCTCAGTATCGTGGAGAGAGGTGGCAACAAGCGTGTTCTCACAATCAATGACACAAAAGCTCAGCGATGCCGTAGACCAATGCCAGAAGCTGCGCAACGACGGGCAATATCTGCAGGCAGGAAAAGACCTGCTCAGGGTCGCACGCCCCATCATCCTGAACCTGACTAAGCTTCTGTCGTCGAGCGACCCGCAACTAATCAACATCAGCGACAAGGTGTGCAACGAAATCATGACTTGCGCCATGAAGCACAACAGCTACCAGGCAACTGAGCAGGCAGCTCAAGAAGCTGTGTCGCTGCTCATGCAAGCGTCGGTCCTGGCCAAAGGCACCATGACTAAAACCGAGTTCTCCAACAACATCGACAAGCTCAATTACGACAAAATGACGGTGGCCTTCAGCGAGAATAAGAACTTCAAGAACATCGACGAACTGCTTGAATATCACAGCAACACTCCCGAAACCATTGCGGCCGCAAGCGATCTTATTGATGAGGTGTGGGCACCAATAATCGACTTTGGCAACGACGTGGGTGCCGACAATGAGACCTACATCAAGATGTCGTCTTACACGGTTAATCTGGCATTGAACAAAATCATTACCGAATTAAATCAACTCAATAACCCCAACTCCTCGGTTACCATCTACGACTACCGATATGCCTTGAACAAAGCCATTGGCCTAATTGAGCAAATATGGCAAATGGACATCGACGAGCCAACTCGACAACGACTTCAGGACAACTACTACACCATCACTGGCAACAACAACCAAGTCAACAATGCCATCTCAGGTGCAGGCAGCTCCAACGACGATGGGTGCTCTGGGTCGGGCTGTGGATACATTGCAATAATCATTGTAATCATTAAAATATTAATGGCAATTATTGATTAACAACTCTCTCCACAATGAAGATTAAGCATTTTATAATTCTCATAATTGCATGCTGGGGGGCAATCGATGTTGCCACGGCAACAACAGCTGCCCAACAAACCATTGCAACAAGCACAGAGGCCAATATTGCCACTGTGCAACGCGACAATGCACAGCTCAAGCTCAGGTGCGACAGCCTCCAAAGACTGGTGCAACGCAGCAACGACAGCCTCAACTCGAGGCTCGACTCGCTAATGACATCGATTGCCACAACACAAAACCACGTCGACCAAAAGATCAAGAGCACCAACTCCGCCCTCGACTCAAGCAACCGACACATGCAGCGCAACCTTGACAGGGCGCTGCTTACCGCCATTGCGGCATTTTTCATGCTACTGATTACAGCACTGATAATCTATGCGATAATAAATCGACGACTGCGGCGCAACTCTCGGGCCATCAATGACATCAACCAAGAGAAATGCAGGCTGCACGAACAGCAGGTTGAGCTCGACGACAGGCTCACTCAGCTCATGGAGCATCGGTTAAAGAGCCACGAGCTCATTGAGCAAGCAGCTCTCAAGAGCAATAGTAGCGAGCAAGGTCCCGACCACTCGCTCGTGACAACCATCGTGGGCGAGCTCACACGCATCGAGCAGAACCTCTCGTTCATGAACCCCGCCACAAAGGGTGTGCCACAGCTGCGCAACCGCACTGCGGCAATTTTCTCGGCTTTGAAGAATAAAGGTTATGAGATTCCTCCACTGGTTGGCACCCAGTTTAAAGAAGGCATGAACTATGAGACCGTGATGGAGGAAGACGACGACATGGAGCCTGGCATCATGATCATCAAGAGGGTCACACAGCCTTGTGTCATGTATCAAGGCAAGATGATTCAACCGGCCAAGGTGGTTGTTGCCTACAATCCCGAGGACTAAAGAGACTTTTTCACTTAATAATATAACATAAAACATCACATATAACATCTATCATGACTTCGAGAAAAATAATCTACGGCATCGACCTGGGCACTACCAACTCGGCCATCAGCCGCTACGAGAACGGAAAAGCTGTCATCAAGAAAAACAGCCTCCAAAGCGACACCACGCCATCGTGTGTGGCATTCAGCAAGAATGGGACACCCATTGTGGGGGCAAGGGCTCACAGGCAGCTCGAGAAAGACTATGCCATGTCGTTCAAGAAGGAAGGCTACAAGTCTAACACCTTTATCGAGTTCAAGCGACTCATGGGCACCGACCACGAGTATGAGTGCTCAACGCTGGGACGACAGGTCACCCCCGAGGAACTCTCGGCCGAGGTGCTCAAGGAGCTGCGCAAGAACATCCTCGACGACACCGTGACAGCGGCTGTAATCACAGTGCCGGCGATGTTCAACAACACTCAAAAGGATGCTACCAAAAGGGCCGCACGCATGGCAGGATTCAAGCATGTGGAGCTCATTCAAGAACCAGTAGCGGCTTCCATTGCCTATGGCCTCGACACTAAGATGAAGAATGCCCATTGGGTAGTGTTCGATTTCGGTGGAGGCACCTTCGACGCAGCGCTCATGCGCATCGAGGACGGTGTGATGCAGTCGGTCGATACTGCTGGCAACAACAAGCTGGGTGGCAAAGACATAGATCAGGCCATTCTCTCACAAATCATAATACCCTACCTCAAGCAGAACTACTCGCTCGACAACACACTGGCAACCCGATATAAGCAATTTGTCAACATGTGGAAGGCCAAGGCCGAGGAGGCTAAGGTGGGACTCTCGTTCTACCCTTCGGTGACAATCGAGACCGACCTGGGCGATGACTATGGGACCGACGACAACGGCGAAGAGCTCGCCTTGTCGATTACTATCACGCAAGAACAACTCGAGGAAATTGCCGCGCCCATCTATCAAAAAGCTATCGACATCACGTGGGAGCTGCTGCAACGCAACTCAATCGACCCAGCATCGCTGGGTGCCATTATCCTCGTGGGAGGCCCTACACACTCGCCCATCGTCAGGCGAATGCTACAAGAACAAATTTCTCCTAACGTGGACACATCTATCGACCCCATGACCTGCGTGGCCACGGGCGCTTCAATCTATGGATCCACAATCAATCTGCCCGACTCTCTGACCGATGCCTCGCGCGACTCGTCAAAGATTCAACTGGCCCTCACCTATCAGAGCTCTTCGGTCGAAACCGAAGAGTGGATTTCGATTGTGCTCGAAAAGGACAAGTGCAACAATTTCGACGATGATTATGTCAACGTGGAGCTGGCCAGAACCGACGGGGTTTTCACATCGCCATCTTGCCGCATCGACTCTACAGGCGACGTGGTGAGCGTGCAGCTGGCCGAGGGAAAAATCAACGTCTTCGACATCAGGTGCTACAATGCAGCCGGCACAAGACTTGAATGTGAACCAAACCAAATCAACATCATCCAAGGCATCACAGGGCTGGGCGACGCTGTCATTCCCATGGCACTGGGCGTGGGAACTCTCAACAAAAATAATGAAGAGGTGTTTGAGCCCATCAACGGACTTGAGAAGAGCCGCAAGCTGCCTTCCTCGGGCATCATTAGCGGCTTGAAAACACCCATGGACATCCGCCCCGGGGTTTACACCGACGAGCTCCGAATCACACTCTACCAGTCGGAGGACCCTTCGCCCAACACGCGAGTGATTTACTGCCAGCGGGTTTACGACGTGTTAATCAATGGCGAGGATGTGCCGAAGCTGCTACCCGCTCACAGCGACGTGACCCTGCACTTGCATGCCGAGCGCTCAGGCACCATCGACAAGTTTGAGATTGAAATTCCAGTTCTCAACCTCACTATCGACCTCACCGACCGCATGACCAACAGCAAGACCACAGCACCTTCACAGTCGTTCATGATGAATGAGTTCATCAACGCTATCCATCGTGCCAAAGAACTGGGAAACAGCGCTCTCGAGAACCGACTCAACATCGCTCAGCAGCGTTACAAGCAGGCCGATGGCGACCGCGACATCATCGACAGCTCGCTCAGCGACCTCCAAAGCATCTGCCGCCAGCTCGACAAAGAGTATGCAACTGGTGAATGGGAGCGCGAAGAGAAAAAGCTTAAAGACATTTTTGCCGAACTTGAGCGAGACAACGTCAAGTATGGCAACAACTTCACAGCCACACTGGTCAACAATTTAAGGAGAGAAATGGAAAAAGTGATTGCAAGACGCGACATCAAGCTTGCACGCGATCTTTACAAGCAAATCTATGACCTCGACTTCGAGATTGCAAGGGTTGAATTCTTTATCTCATGGATTTACCAATGGGACAGAGAATTCAACACCATCCAGTGGACCGACAAGGAAAAGGCTCGCAATCTCATCGACCAGGGATTAGCCATTATCAACACCAACCCTAACGTGACGGCAATTGTGCTAAGACCCATAATTTCCGAGATATATAACTACTTGCCCTATACCGAGCGCCCCAATATTCTCTTACGCAACGAATAATCCACCCACTCAACTTCTTCTCATCATGCATTTCAAGGCCAAAGACATTATCAACGAGAAATACACCGTCATCTTCCCCATCAAGCAAGAAGGCGCCTCCGAATCCTATCGAGTGAAGGACAGCTCGATGAACCGTTACATACTCAAACTCATCGACAAGGCCCTCACACCGCAGAAGCGATTCTCAAGCGATGGCAACCTCAAGGAAATTGAACTGCTCATGGAGGTAGATCACCCTTGCCTTCCCAAACTTGTGGAGCATGGCCAGATCAACGTCGATGGCAAGAATTTTGTATTTCTCGTCACTTCTTTTGTCAACTCCGAGACGGTGGCCGAGAGGCTCTTGCGATCGAGCGTGATTAATGCAAGCGACGCTAAGAAGATTGCACGGGCTCTGCTCCAAGCCCTGAAACATCTGCACGACCGCCCCACCCCCATTATCCACAACAATGTCACTGCAGCAAACGTGCTCATCGACTTGACCAACGACAACATCGACCGAGTGATACTCACAGGATTTGAACGCGCATGCCATCAAAGCGAAGCCATGCAACAGGACTTCGCCGAGGGCGACTGGTTCAGTCTTGCGCCAGAGTGCCTCGACGGGGCAAGCACACCGCAGAGCGACCTCTATCAGGTGGGAGCCATGATGTATCAGTTGCTCTTCGGCATGCTCCCTTGGTATTGCGACCTCACAAGCATTGCCGCCGAACGCCGCAAGCAGTTCGTCCTCAAGCAAAAGCAATCCGAACTGCTCATCCCCATGGTGAGCGGCAATGAGATTGACCACAATCTGCTCAACGTGATTCGCAAAGCGCTGGCAGCCGACATTGATGAACGCTTCGACAATGCTCAAGAATTTATCGATGCCGTCAATGGCGTGATCACCGTAACACCACCTGCCCAGAGCCCCGACAAGTCGGGTGCCACGGCCAGCAACAAAATCAGCTTCGTCACCAGTAGTGGCAACGGCTTTGACGATGTGGCCGGAATGAATGAAATCAAGCAGATGCTCAAGCACGATGTGATTGACCGACTGCGCGACATTGACAAGGCCAAGCGATACAAACTCACCATTCCTAACGGAATCATGCTCTACGGACCGCCAGGATGCGGCAAGAGTTTTATTGCCGAGAAATTTGCTGAGGAAGCAGGATATCACTTTAAGCTCATCAAGTCGTCCGACCTGGCATCGGTCTACATTCACGGATCGCAAGGTCGCATAGCGGCACTCTTCAACGATGCCCGCACCAACGCACCCACCATCCTGTGCTTCGACGAGTTCGACGCGCTTGTACCCATTCGCGGCTCGCATGGCAATGAATACCAAAGTGGCGAAGTCAACGAGTTTCTGAGCCAGCTCAACAATTGCGGCGAGCAAGGCGTGTTTGTCATTGCATCGACCAATCGCCCCGACATCATCGACCCTGCCGTGCTCAGGCGTGGACGCATCGACAAGACAATTTTCATTGCCCCGCCCGACGATGAGGCCAAGGCTTTAATCTTCGAGAAGCATCTGCAAGGGAGGCCCTACGATGATGACATCAACTTTGCACGCCTGGCACGTCTGGCACGCAACTACATCTCAAGCGACATAGCCTATGTAGTGAACGAAGCGGCATCTATCGCTGCCGACCGCGACACGTCAATATCCCAAGAGATTATCGAGGAGGTGCTATCGCGCAGCAAGCCTTCACTCTCACCCGATGTCATCGACGACTACATGCACATGCGCGAGAAGATGGAAAACATCTCTAAGCCACGCCGCCGTGTGGGCTTCTAAGCAACTATCGGGCAGTATGTCTCTCGACACAAGTAATCATTAGTGTCCGATAAAAATCAATAATGGACGAAAAACAGCATTGGAGGCCGCATTTAATGCGGTCTTCTTCTCTATGGCAAGAAACGCTCTTTCAAAGAAGTGCTGAAGTGGGTAAAATAAGTTAGGCGAAGGGTTATTTTCTCTTGACAATTGCCAGTCTGGCAAGGCCATGAGTGCGTCCTGCGATGTAAAGAGGTCGCACATTGCCGTTGTGCAGGTGGTTGGTGGCCATCATGGGCTGTCCGAGTCCAAAAACCATGACATCGAGAGTGTCGCCCACATTAAGGCGGCTGCTGCCTCTCACTTCCAAGACCTCAAAATGGCGATTGCCAAGATATTTCATTCGGCAGTATCGGTCAGGGAGCCATTCCATTTCTACTTCTTCTCCTTTTTTCAGTTGGTCGCTCTGTATTATGTCTTGATTCAGAGATCCCGATGCAGGGTCTTCGTTTCGCAATGTGAATGCGTGCCAGTCACGGTATCCCAAATAGCGTGCTAAAACACTCAAAGTGGCATTGCTTGGCTCATGGTTGTCGTTGACATATCCTACCATTCGCTTGATGGTGCTGATGCTCACTCTCTCACCTGTAGTTTGCGACACTTGCAGGATTAAGGCGTCAAAGTCGCTGGGTGTAGCAAGAGTGCGCCCAAACTTGTTTTGGACTTGTCTTAACAGTTCTTTTATATCGCCTTTGTTGTCATTCATGGTGCAAAAATAATGAATATTATTCCATTATTGACAAAATTATAGATAGATGAACCAAAATGAACCAAATAAAATAGGCTTAGACAGAAATTACAATGGTTATTATAACACTATTAATGGGGTGTTAAAAAAATGCTTACTTTTGTTTCATGTCGTTGAAGATTGGGGCGAGTTTTGGGTAATGCTCGTTAACATATCTTATGGTTGTTTTTCGTGCCTCGTTGCGTGTGTTGTCAAGAAGCTTCTGGCCTTCTTGGGTGGCCATGTAGTTGCGCAGTGCAGTGTCAAGGTTTGGGTCGCTCTTGTAGATGGTGAAGACCTTGGCTGCCACTCGGTCTTCAATGCTTTGGACCAACCTGTTGCACGCATTGATTCTTGACACGCCACCAAAGATTTGGGATATCTCTTCGAGCCTGTCGTTGTGTGACGATACAAGCTGTTGAGCCTCGGAGCGGGCAAATGAAAGAACGTCTTGCTCGAATGATGGAGGCAAGGTTGCGGATGAAGGTTGAGGCTTGCCAGCGGTGGCGGCTTGAGGCTCGATGACCTCTTGTTGTGAAATCTGCTCCAACTGGTTGTGGGCAGGGGTTTCGCGAGAAACAGCGAGTGAGGTGTCGACAGCCGAAGTGCTTGTGTCTTGTGTTTGTTGTGCAACTGTTATGGAATCTGATGGATAGGGCTTCAGACTATCTCTCCCATTGTTCCAAAAGATGGTTGTCAAAGCAAGTATTGCCGCAAGGGCGATAACGGCAACGCCCCACAACCACTGGCGAGAGCGATGGTTGAGGATGCGCTTGGCAAGGGAGGCAGATTGGGGGCGGTCGTTGCGATTTTCCTTGCAACATGCTTGGGCCAGGCGCTTGAGGCGGCTGTCGCTGTGTGGCAGTAGGTCGTTGAGTTCTTGGACTATCACTCCCAACGAGTAAAGATCGGAGCGGCTGTCTATTTTCTCGCCAGCGAGAAGCTCGGGAGCGGCATAGCGGCGAGTGCCTGCGGGACCCTTGAGGATGGCATGAGCGGCAGTGTCGCTCACTCCAAAGTCGATGAGCTTGACGCGGTTGCCGTCGGCGGCTATCATGATGTTGCTTGGCTTGAGGTCGCGGTGAACCACTTGACGGTTGTGAATGTATTCCAAGGCATCGAGTAGTTGGGCGGTGATGTGGTGTGCCTGGTCTCGGTCTAAGTCACCGCGCTCCATGACCTCTCGCAGTGTGCTGCCGTCGACCCACTCCTGCACGATGCACATGCCCAACCCTTCTACATCTTCTATCCCAATTACGGCTGCGATGCCAGGGTGTGACAGGCGGTAGCCAATGTCAAATTCCTTGCGCTGCTGAGCGAGAGCGATGGGATTGTCGCGATACTCAGCTTTTATGGCCTTGAGCACATGCCACTTGCCGTGGCGACGAGCACGATACACGGCGCTGAAACCGCTCTCGCTCTCGCGCAGCAGCTCCACGTCTTGCCATCGATCCTCGCTGGCCATTATCTCCGAGGTATCGTCGGGCCATCCCGACTCGCTATGTGTCTCATCGTTATTCACGCCTCAAAGATAGCAATTTTGTGGTAAACGACAAGCAATAAAAACGACATTCCTTGTGGGGTTAGAACAAGAAATGTCGTTTTTTAGATTGTAACTATTGTAGTGCTTTGTTGCACTTCGTTAGTTCAATTCACTTCTTCAGGCATTTAAACATAGATGCGGGTGCAGTTAATGTTTTTATTTTACTGTCATCTTTTTCCTCTTTGCCATTGAAGATGATTTCATCAATTAGAAGTTTGCTATAGCTATAGTCTAATCTCAATGCTAAAAGCAGCCAAACATCTTTTTTGCCTTCCATAACAATATTATTGATGATGCAAAAACCTTGTCCGTCGCTCTCATCAAGTGTAATTGATTTTTTGTCAACGCCTGCTTCAAGCAATTTGTGTATAGTGAGTTCTATATCGCCGTCGGGCTCAATTGTAATGGGAAAAGTTTTACCATCTTTAGGGTTTTTGTACTCTGCCACAACACTCTTGGCAACCTCTTTGACATTGACGGTGAATTTAAGTACGTCAAATTTTGTGTTTTTGTCGACAACTCCATTGGCAATGGCTTCATCTTTTGTTATATAAAAATCAATAACCTCACCTTCGGTCATCGTTGCGACGTTCACGCTAAAGATCAACCTGTCGGTTCCGGAATCATTTGCAAAAAACGGAGGAAGTCTTTTGACTTGTGAGATTACATCGGTTTTTTTCTCAATCACTTCTCCAGTTAATGAGGTGATAGAGTAGTCACACACAAAATAGTTGAGCCCCACGACATCGTCAATCTTGCCTGTTCCTTTCTTGACGTTGTGAATTCCATAATTACCTTTCATGGTGATGCTGTCTTTGGGATTTTCTCCAACATATTTGGTGAATTCGTCCCAAGTCATCTTGTCGTTCATTCCGCCACATGAGCTGAGGGTTACCATCAAGCCAAGCGTGAATGCAATAATTAAAAATGTTTTCTTCATTGTTTTTTTGTAGTTATGAGGTTAAACTTTTGAGCCTTCTTTGTTGTCGCCTTTGCTATCTTCTTTCTTTTCTTCTTTCTTGTCGCTGCTGGAGCCTTGTTTTGGACGCTTGAAAATCAAGGTCACGGCCGAGGAGCGGGTGTTGGATTGAATGCCAGTCACATACTTGTCGTTGCCATAGTTTGGGTGAGTGGTTTCGAGCTCGGTGTAGGTTCCCACGAGTTCCCACCCCTCGTTGCCAAGTTGGTTGATTTCGTTCTCCGAAACCACAAGGAACTTGGATGCGAAATCGCTGTACTCGGTTTTTATGCCAGGGTCACAGATGCCACCAGCTCTCACTACTTTGTATTCCCACTCGGTCTTTTGGTTGTTTCCGCCGCACGATGTGAGTGCCGCCACAATGCCCATTGTCAAGGCAATCATTAAGAGTGTTTTTTTCATTTTCTTGAGCTTTAATGAAGGTTATTATTAAGATTATAATGAAATCAATAAGACGTGTGTTTATGGATTGTGCAAATTTACAAAAAAATGGCATTAAATGTGAGTGTATGTGCTTTATTTAGAGAGCGTGAACCAACATGAACCATTTTTGGTGGGAGATTATTAATGATATGATAAAAAAGGAGCCCTCTTGACGATGGAGGAAAAACTGAAACTTATCGCTTACTGTTTGCTGTTTCTGTTTTTATTGTTTTTATTGTTATTATTGCACAATAATTAATTACATTATCAATACAATTGAACTATGAAGAAGACGTTATTATTGCTGATTTTAATACTGACAGTGGCAACCGCAGGCTTTCAGAGGTGTCTTTTCAGGCCACCTCCCACCGTTCTTGATTTTTGCAGCCGACTGATTGTACCTATCTCTATGGTGGTAGCATCATATACGTTTCTGCCATTGCACCTTGTCGGTAACTCGTGTCGGAACATACATCTTCTATTGATGTTGCAAACCATTCAGCCCTTCGCCTTGACTTGCACGAAGTCGGCTAATTCGGCCTCTGCTGACTTCTCGGCATTCGTTGTTACTATCCTTGACAGGACTGCCGAGACCTCACGGGATAAGCCATACATCTTTCATCGTTTACTCGCCAGATTTACGCATCAAGGTTACGGTCACCTTTGGGAACTTCGTTGCCTTTGGCCAACTTGTCCGCTTGATACGCCTTAGTATCTGATTTCTGTTCGTCAAGCCACGATTTCGCTATCGCTTCTTCTCTCCCATGCGTCGCCACATGAAACTTGCGAGTCGCTATAGGGTTCGTCGGTGACTACGCCCCAGGTGGACTTTCACCACAGATGTATAACATGCCCGTCATACAAATAAAGGACTCGCTCAAGGAGGAGCGAATCCCTTTTCTCATTAACAACTAAAGAGGTTTAGGTTTTATTCGAGGCCAGCCTCTTTCATGTTGGTAAACACGTTCTGCACGTCGTCGTCCTCTTCGAGCACCTCGAGAAGCTTCTCCATGTCGGCGGTCTGCTCCTCGTTCAGGGCCTTGTAGTCGGCAGGCTCGTAAACAAACTCCGAACTCTTGATCTCGAAGCCGTTCTCCTCAAGATACTTCTGGATGTCGCCGTTGCTCTCAAAGGCAGCGCTGATGATGATTTCCTCCTCGTCCTGCTCAATTTCTTCGGCACCAAAGTCGATGAGCTCGAGCTCAAGGTCCTCAAGGGTCACACCCTCTTTGGGCTCTACGTGGAAGTAGGCCTTGTGGCTGAACATGAAGGCCACGCTGCCCGAGTTGCCCAGAGTGCCACCCTTCTTGCTGAAATAGCTGCGCAGGTTGGCAACGGTACGGGTGGTGTTGTCGGTAGCGGTCTCAACCAGGATAGCAATGCCGTGAGGTCCATATCCCTCGTAGATCACTTCCTTGTAGTCGCTCGCATCCTTGTCGCTGGCCTTCTTAATAGCGCGCTCCACGGTGTCCTTAGGCATGTTGGCAGCCTTAGCGTTAGCCATCAGGGCACGCAAGCGGGAGTTAGAAGCTGGATCGGGGCCACCTGCCTTAACGGCGATAGTGATTTCCTTACCAATCTTAGTGAACGTGCGGGACATGCTGCCCCAGCGTTTTAGTTTTCTTGCTTTACGGTATTCAAAAGCTCTTCCCATAAAAAATGTATATTTAAGTTGTTAGTTTTTTTAGTTCTTAGTTGTGATTAGGCACAATGGCAACAAACCTAAGTGGCACATCGCCGCGATTGATGAGACTGTGGCTATGGCCCTTTGGGCAGTAATGCGCCTGGCCGGGATGCAACGTCTCCTGGCCATCGTCGTAGAGCACTGTGGCAATGCCTTCAAGAAAATACATAATCTCGCTGTCGGTGTCGTGACTGTGGTAACCTATCGATGCACCAGGCTCAAGAGTGCCAAGCATGATTTTGTTATTCTCGTCAACAAACCGACGCGACACATATTCCTTCTCTCCACCCTTAAAGTTTTGGGCAACATTGAGTTCCAAGTCGTTAAAATCAATTATCATCGCTGCTAAAAATTATAAACTGTGCATTACCTGAGCTTTGCTCCCACTTGCTTCTCGAGGTTGGCGATAATCTTGTTCATCACTGCATCAATCTGCTTATCCTGCAGTGTCTTCACATCGTCTTGCAGGGTGATGCTGATGGCATAGGACTTCTTGCCGGCCTCAAGATTCTTGCCCTCATACACGTCAAAGAGGTTCACGCCGCGCAACAACTTGCGCTCGCTCTGCTCAACCACGCGCTTAATGTCGGCATAGGTAACGTCGCTATCAACCAGCAACGCCAAGTCGCGGCGCACGGGCAGCGTCTTGGGCAGGTCCACATATTGTGTCTTGGACTTGGCGGCCATCTTGCACATAGCGTTCCAGTCGAGCTCGGCAAAATACACCACCTGGGTGCAATGCGCCTTCTTGTGCTGCTCGGCAGTGATAACACCCAGCTCAGCTATGAGCTTGCCACCACGATTCTTGTAGGCCAAACCCAGAGCAAACACGTCGTTGTTGAACTTCTCTATAGTGAGGTCACGCTCGCCAATGCCCAACCGGCGGAAGATGCCCTCGACAGTAGCCTTCAGGTCGTAGATGGTGAGCTTGCGGGGCTTGCCAGTCCAGCTGTCGCCGTGATTCTCACCAGTGAGCCAAATGCCCAGGGCAGTGTGCTCGCTGTAGGGAGCCAGCGCCACCTCCTGGTTGCTCGCCTCGGGGCTAAAGTGATAGATGTTGCCAAACTCATACATCTTGAGGTTGGGGTTCTTATGGTTGATGTTGCGGGCAGCACTCTCTAAGCCCCCAAAGAGCAAGGTCTGGCGCATCAAGCACAGGTCGCTGCTCAACGGGTTCATCACATGCACACAATTGGCCTCGGGATAGGTCTCGCAACCCTCGTAGTAACTCATGGCGGTGAGCGAGTTGTTCATTATCTCGTTGAAACCTTGAGCGCTGAGCTGGTTGGCAATGAGCTCCTGCATGTCGTCACGGAAGTCTACCATTCCCTTAATCGAAAGCGAACTCTTAACCTGAGTGCCAATCTCCACATTGTTGTAGCCGTAAACGCGCAAGATGTCCTCGACCACGTCGCAGGGGCGCTGCACGTCAACACGATAGGTGGGAACCACCAGATTAAGCTTCTCGTCGTCTTCGGCCTCAATCTTCATCTCAAGGCTCTCTACGATGCTCTTAACGGTCTCTTTGGGTATATCTTTTCCTATAAGGCTGTTAACGTAGTCGTAGCGCAGCTCCACAGGGAACCCTGGGAAATCGTGCTGTTTGATATCTACTATCTCGCCGCAAATCTCGCCGCCGGCCACTTCCTTGATGAGCATGGCAGCAAGTTTGAGGTTGTAGATCACGTCGTTGGGGTCGATGCCGCGCTCGTAGCGGAACGAAGCATCGGTGTTCAAAGCAAAACGGCGTGCACTCTTCCTTATCCATGTGGGATGGAAATAGGCCGCCTCGAGGAAGATGTCGGTGGTAGCCTCGGTCACACCACTGTCAAGGCCGCCAAACACGCCGCCAATGCACATAGGCTCCTCGGCGTTGCATATCATCAGGTCGCGGTCGGTGAGAGTGCGCTCCACGCCATCGAGAGTCACAAACTTGGTGCCCTCGGCACAGGTGCGCACCACCACTTTCTCACCCTTAATCTTGCTAAGGTCGAAGCAGTGCAGTGGTTGGTTGGTGCCCAGCAGAATATAGTTGGTGATGTCGACAATGCTGTTGATGGGACGCTGGCCCACGGTGGTTAAGAAGTCCTTGAGCCACTTGGGGCTCTCGCCCACCTTCACGTTGCGGATGGTCAAGCCACAATAGCGTGGGCATGCCTCGCCATTGACAACCTCAACAGGAATTGCGCCATCCTGGCGGTCGATCTTGAAATCTTCCACACTGGGGCGACGCAGGTTGCCGTCCTTGCCGTGGCGCTTGAGCCAGGCGTTGAGGTCGCGTGCCACACCATAGTGCGAACCGCCGTCGATGCGGTTGGGTGTGAGGTCAACCTCGATGAGCCAGTCGCTCTCCACGCCATAATACGTTGCGGCAGGAGTGCCCACTACGGCGTCCTCGGGCAGCACTATGATGCCGGCATGGTCGCTACCAATGCCTATCTCGTCCTCAGCGCAAATCATGCCGAAGGAGTCGGTGCCGCGCAGCTTCGATTTCTTGATCACGAATTCCTTGTCGCCATCATAGAGCACTGTACCCACGGTGGCAACTATCACCTTTTGGCCGGCAGCCACGTTGGGAGCACCGCACACGATTTGTACCGGTTCCTCGCCATTGCCCAAGTCAACGGTGGTGAGGTGCAGGTGGTCGCTATTGGGGTGAGGTTCGCATGTGAGCACCTTGCCCACCACCAGGCCCTTGAGACCACCACGAATTGTCTCTACCTCCTCGACAGCACCCACCTCAAGGCCGAGCGAAGTCAATGCGTCGCCCACCTGCTGAGCGGTGAGATCAAAGTCGAGGTATTGTTTCAACCATTTTAACGAAATATTCATGTTCTTATATAGTTATGTGTTTTATTTCCTGAATGTTACATAATTGAACTATCGTGAGCATCCTAAAAAAATGAGCCCACTTCTTCAATCAACTTGCAAAGTTAGTAAATTTTGCCGTAACTACCCTAATTTGAGCCACAAACTTTTCAAAACCCACATTTTTATTCATTAACCCAAACCAACATTCCCCCAAAAAAATCAGCAACTTTTTCGGAATCAATTCCAAAAAATTGGCAACTTTTTCGGAATATCATAAAAGAAAACTCTCAATATTTTCAGGATTTATAACCGAAAAGCTACTATCATATTCCCGTGAAAAAGATGATGGAGCCGAAACTTTTTTTGTTGGATTCCATTTGAATTCAAAAGCAGAAATTTTCCCATCGGCCTCTTCTATGTAGTCTATCTCTTGTTGCTCTTTGCTGCGCCAGAACCACGAATTACAATAAGCCTTCTCATAGGCGTTCCTTTTCATGCGTTCAGCAACAGCAAAATTTTCCCACAGGGCCCCTATCTCGGCAGGCATTCTGTTTTCTACGAGAGAATAGTTGCCCAATATAGCATTCCTAATGCCATTATCGTAAAAATATATTTTTCTACTTTTTTTCAGCTCATTTCTCAAATTGCGCGAGAATGACGTCAACCTAAAAATTATATAACATTTTTCAAGAAGACCTATATATTTCTCAACGGTCTTTGAATCAAGACCTACTTGCTGCCCCAACTCATTATACGACACCTGAGAACCAATTTGAAGTGCAAGACATTGCAACAGTCTAACCAGCTGTTCCGATTTCTGTATTTTGTCAAACGAAAGTATGTCTTTGAACAAATAACTACTAGCCAGGTTATTCAATATCTCCCTCTCATTGCCCGAATCCATCACAACATCAGGGTAATAACCATAAACCATGCGGTGCTTGAGAAGTCTTTTCTCTTCCAGTAGACTTGTGTGAGAGACCATTTCGCCAAATGACAAAGGAAACATCCGATATTCAAATTTGCGACCGGTCAACGGCTCGTTAATCTTATTAGCCAAATCAAAAGAAGAGCTTCCTGTAGCAACCAGCTGAACACCAGGCATATTGTCGATAATCAACTTTAGATTGATACCAATATCGTTGATTCTTTGAGCCTCATCTATTACTACAAAGCGACGGTCACCAATGTGCGCCTTAAGGCTTGTAGATGTGGCGTTGTCAAAAATAGACCTGATGTCGGGCTCATCACCATTAATCCACAGAACATCTGATTTCTCACCAAACAATGACTTTAACAGCGTGGATTTGCCCACTTGTCGTGGCCCCATTATAATTATAGCTTTACGCTTATTAAGGGCCTCTGTTACTATACTTTCTAACTTGCGCGGTATCATAATCAAATCTTTTTATTTGGCCACAAAGATAATAAAAATCCAAAAAAGAAGCAACTTTTTCGGAATCAATTCCAAAAAATTGGCAACTTTTTCGGAATCATGCAACCTAACAACAATCTACTTTTCCAAAATCGAAGCCACCTCTTATTTGCCTTGATGAGTTTTGTATATCAATATCAGATGCCATATTTTTTTAAAAATATTGCGACATCTTAGCCCACATTTCACTAAGAAAATGAGGAGGGCCAAGTTGGTAGAAGTCTACCACACTCAGCCCTCAATCGTTACTATATCTTAATACTATTATCTATGGCTTCGGCTACTTGCCGTTGAGGAAGAGGTCGGCAAGCAGATTGGCAGTGTAGCCCTCAAAAATCCTCACGTCGCTGTCACGCTGATAGGTGAGGTTGAGGAACTTAAACACCTGGAAGGCGGCAAACTGGCGGTCGGCCGAGATGCACATATCTATCCTGGTGCTGCCAATGGCCGCTTTTATCACACCACGCGCCTTGGCCACGAGTGGCTCCATCTTCGCCTCGGGAGCAGCAAGAATGCGCTGTGCCAGCTGCCCATCGCTGCTGGTGTACTCTCGCTGGTAGGCTTTGACCTTACTGCCTGTGGGAGTGTAGATTACTTTCTCGCCAAGCAACGACTTTTGTGTGGTTATATTACTATGGTTGAGGACCGCTTGGGCCATGTCTAATTTACTTACTTTTGCCATTTTATCCTTTGTTTTTGTTAGTTGTTTTAATATAATAAATATGTGAGCAAGTGCCATTCTCATAGTGTGAAAACAGCATTATTAGTTTGATAAGAAATTAAGATAAAATAGCGGCTAACGAATGATGTGCCTCAGGGCGATGACATAGTAATCGCTCGAGACCGAGATGCTGAAAGGTGCCGACTCTTGTCGGGCGCCACAGCTCCACCTTGCCTTGTCAAGGTTTTTATAGGTTAGGCTCGCTGTGCTCTTGCCACCTCCACGACTCAGCACATTAACGTGCCCAGGCACCACACGCTGTGGGCGCATGCTAATCTGGCCTGTGGGAACGGCCTCTTGCAGCGTTGCCAGTGGCAGTTGCGACTGGTGTTCCTCCCATTCGCGAGAGTCATCGCCAGTGGCCCTTATTTGCCCCAACGCAGCTGTTGAATCATCGGCACCAAGGGCAATCGACGAGTTGCCAGTGCTACCCAGCACCAGCAACAAGAGCAGTATGAACCATCGCATCATTGCCATAACAGCCGCAAAAGTACTAAAAATAAACCATCGGTGCTTAATTATTTGTTAAAAAAACACTAACTTCACATAGTATTAGGCCCTACGTCCGTAATAAAATCAAAAACCGCAACTTTGATTTGTTTTTTCACTCGGTTTGCACTAACTTTGTGACTTTAAGCGACGTGGTTCAAACTTTTTGATTGTTTTAGAGTCTAATAACTATATCTATTCACACTCATCAGAATTTGAAATCATGAAACATGGCAAGCACATTTGCGAGACACTCAAGGCCATCCGCAGCGAGATAGCGAGTGCCAATGAGATAGACTACACCCCAATCAAATGCACTCACAAGGGTGATTGTGCCGGCACCTGCCCTGCATGCGAAAGCGAGACAAGGTGGCTGGAGCGACAACTAAGCTTGAGGCAGGCATTAGGTAAGGCAGTGACCATAGCAGGAGTTAGCGTGGCACTGACCATGGCGGCAAGTGCCGCTACGCCATCAACGCTTGACCAGAGCAATAAAAAAGACAAACATCTGCAGCGTGCCAATCATGAAGCGCAAACCGACGGCTACATCCAAGTACAAAAGCAGCAACTCGTGACAAGAGATACCACGTTCAATGTCGAAGACGACAGACAAGAAGCACGTACAATGGGAATGGTGCCAAGATTCATACCTCACCCCGATTCCATCTACACCGAGGTTGATGTCGAAGCATTTTACCCTGGTGGTGAAGAAGCGCTCGACTCAATCATTCGCAACCAGCTCTACATTCCCGATGAAATCCTCGAGCCCATAAAGGAGATAAGAGGCACAATCAAGGCGCGTTGCATTGTCAAAGTACTCGTGGAGCGCGACGGCACAGTGAGCGACGCCGTGATTGAGAAGACAACCACTGCCGCAATCTTCGACGACGAAGCACTGCGCGTGGCCAAAAACTTGCCCCTGCTCACTCCCGCTTCCATAATGAACATGCCAGTGCGCTCATGGAAATTGATTCCTGTGGAATTCGTCTACGATTTTTCGAAAGAAGAAACTAAAAACTAAAAACTAACATTTAAAACTGATAACTATTATGGAATACGGCAAACACATTTGCAAAACACTAAAGGCCATACGCAGCAAGATTGCCAGCGCCAATGAGATTGAATACACTCCCATCGAGTGCAATCACAAGGGTGACTGCGAGGGCACATGCCCGGCTTGCGAGAGCGAAACGCGATGGCTGGAGAAACAACTCAGAATACGCCGCGCCCTAGGTAAGGCGGTTATTGTGGCGGGACTAACCTTTGCTCTTAGCGCAGCACCTGTAGAGGCTAAAACTCACCACAAATCAAAACAAAAAACACATAAAACCTATCACAAGAAACACAAGAAGGGCGGAGGTAAAAATCAACATAAAACGCATCCAAAACCACCACAACAACCACCGAGATATACAGGAGGACAAGCACTGCCACCAAAGGATATAGGCGGCCGTGGTGGCACCAAAGCACCAGATAAAAACAAAGTACCAGATAAAATGTAATTATGAAACGAGGAAAGCACATCTGCGAGACTCTCAAGGCCATTCGCAGCGACATCGCTATCGCCAATGAAATAGACTACCAGCCCACCGAGTGCAACCATGACGGGGACTGCGCTGGTACCTGTCCCAAGTGCGAGAGTGAGATGCAATGGCTAGAGCGACAGTTGCGCAATCGGCAGGCTCTGGGCAAAGCGATAACTATCGCAGGACTGAGTGTGGCGCTTGGCGCCATGTCGTCGTGCCACCCCAAGATTTTCCAACCCGATGGATATCTCGAACCAATGAACTCACCCGAAAGCAAGCAAACCAATGCCGTTAACAATGGCACCAAAACTCCACCATCGGCACAGTTCACACAAGTCGACAGCACCGAGGAACCATTCCAGCTCATGGGCGATGTGGCGTGCTATCCCGACTCGACCGACATACAGCACCCAAAGAAAACCACCAAGAAATGATGGGTAAAAGATAAAAACGAAAATGTACACCAAGTGGTGCAACACCAGTTGGTGTACATTTTTCCACGTCAACCATCGCACTTTTTTTTCAAGCTTTTAAATAGACCTTTTTTTGCACGCCAAATGGTATAACACCAGATAGTGTACATTCATTTCATATGGAAAAGAAAGAAATTTCGGCGCCGTTTATCGGCATAGGGCGTCACAGGCTTGCTACCGACGGCAAGGGTGTGACAACGCTCGCGGCATTTCACAACTGCCCGCTGCGGTGCAAATTTTGCATTAACTTCCGCTGCCTTGATCCCGACATGGTGTGGCGCCACATAACGCCCAGCGAGCTGCTTGATGAGTTGCTTATCGACAATCTCTACTTCCTAGCCACTGGCGGTGGAGTGACTTTTGGCGGCGGAGAACCGCTGCTGCGCAGTGAGTTTATCGAGGAGTTCTGCCGCATCAAGCCAGCCGAATGGAAAATAAATGTCGAAACATCGCTCAATGTTGACCGAAAACATCTGGAACGAGTTTTGCCACTTGTGGATGAGTATATCATCGACATCAAGGACACCAATCCTGCTATCTACAAGGAGTACACCAGACGCGACAACAAGCAGATGCTCGACAACCTAAAATGGCTCTTAGAACATGACGGCATGGTCGAGAAAATACTTGTGCGACTCCCCCACATTCCCGAGCACAACACTCAAGAGGATGTCGACCGCAGCCGAGCTCTACTCGAGAAAATGGGAATCAAGCATTTCGACGAGTTCGACTATCTGGTTGACTATGAGGACGAGGAAGAAGATGAGGCAAATGGGGACTGACCCCATCGTCTCACAAATGGGAGATTGTGACAAGAAAGAGGGTGTGTCATAATATGCTTATGTCACATCCTCTTTAAAAATAAACCGCC